>NZ_SOGE01000012.1:0-144019 GCF_004402575.1 Cryobacterium sp. TMT2-4
CGCCGGCGCCGGGCGCACCGCCGGCGCCGGGCGCACCCGGTACACCCGCGGCGGGTCCGGTCGCGGTACCCAGCCTCGTGCTCGAGGGCACGGATGCGAATTTCGGCGAAATACTGGAACTCTCGATGAGTGTTCCGGTCATCGTGGACCTCTGGGCCGAATGGTGTGAGCCGTGCAAGCAGCTCACGCCGATCCTGGAAAAGCTCGTCCTGGAATACGCCGGCCAGTTCGTGCTGGCCAAGGTCGACGTGGACTCGAACCCGCAGCTCACCCAGGCCTTCCAGGCGCAATCGATCCCGACCGTGGCCGCCGTGATCGGCGGTCAGCCGGTGCAGCTGTTCAGTGGCGCACTGCCTGAGGGCCAGGTGCGCGAGGTTCTGCACCGGGTCTTCGAGCTCGCGGCGCAGCACGGCGTCACCGCCATGGCCGCCGCCCCGGAGGCCTCCGGCGACGCCGAAGCGGAGGCACCGGCCTCCGGAGAACCCGAGCTGCCGCCGCTGCACCAAGAGGCCTACGACGCCATCGACCGCGGAGACTATGACGCGGCGATCGCTCTCTACAAGACCGCGCTGGCGCGGGACCCCCGGGACCAGATGGCCGTCGCCGGCCTGGCCCAGGTGAGCCTTCTGGCCCGGTTGCACGGCAAGACCATGGCCGAGATCCGCTCAGCCGCCGCGGCCGCGCCCGACGACCTGCTCACGCAGCTCGCGGTCGCCGACCTCGACCTCTCCGGCGGTCACATCGAGGATGCCTTCGATCGGCTGCTCGCCCTCTTTCCCGCGCAGGAGCCGGCCGGCCGCAACCTGATCCGCGAGCGCATCCTGGAGATGTTCGAGGTCATCGGCCAAGACGACCCGCGGGTGCCGCCCACCCGCTCCCGCCTCACCGCGCTGCTGTACTAGACGACGGCGTCGAACCAATTCGACGGAGATTTTGGTCTAGAACCGTTTTTTAGTGGTGTCTAGAGCTGATTTCGGCAAAATCTCCGTCGAATTCGTTTGGAATGGAGTCGCTCAGGCCCACGCGTCCGAAGTGGCAACAAAATGGCCCCGTCGGCGTTTCGACGGGGCCATTTCCGCGCTCTCGCGAACTGGGGCGAAGCGGGTCAGCGTTGCAGGCGCAGCCAGAGACCGGCCAGCGGGGGCAGGGTCACCACAGCGGATGCCGGGCGTCCGGCCCACGGCACGTCGAGCGCGGTCACGGCACCCAGGTTTCCGACCCCGGAGCCGCCGAAGTCCGCGGCATCCGTGTTCAGAATCTCTTCCCACACCCCGGCGAACGGCAGGCCGATCTGGTAACCGTTGTGCGGCGCCCCGGAGAAGTTGAACAGGCAGGCAATGGGGTTGCCGTCGGCGTCCCAGCGCAGGAACGAGACCACGTTCTGGGCGGCCGCGCCGCCCTCGAGCAGCTCGAAGCCGCTCGGGTCGTTGTCCTTAGCCCAAAGGCTCGGGTTCGACCGGTACACCCGGTTCAGTTGACCGACAAGCGTGAACAGGCCGCGGTGAGCCGGCTGGTCGAGGGTCCACCAGTCCAGGCCGCGCTCTTCGCTCCACTCGGAGCGCTGCCCGAATTCCTGGCCCATGAACAGAAGTTGCTTGCCGGGGTGCGCCCACATGAAGGCGAGGTAGGCGCGCACGTTGGCGAGCTGCTGCCAGGAGTCACCGGGCATCTTCGCGACCAGCGAGCCCTTGCCGTGCACGACCTCGTCGTGGCTGATCGGCAACAGGAAATTCTCGCTGAACGCGTAGACGAATGAGAACGTGATCTGGTTGTGGTGGTGCGCCCGGTACATCGGGTCGACCTGCATGTACTCCAGCGTGTCGTGCATCCAGCCCATGTTCCATTTGAAACCGAACCCGAGACCACCGGCACTGGTCTGCGCCGTGACCCCACCCCAGTTAGTGGACTCCTCGGCGATCATGACCGCTCCGGGATTGCGCTTGTAGGCGGTGGCCGTGATCTCCTGCAACAGGCTGATCGCCTCGAGGTTCTCGTTGCCGCCGTGGATGTTCGGCTCCCACTGACCGTCTTCGCGGGAGTAGTCCAGGTAGAGCATCGAGGCCACGGCGTCGACCCGCAGCCCGTCGATGTGGAACTCCTCGAGCCAGTAGAGGGCGTTCGCGACCAGAAAGTTGCGAACCTGCTTCTGGCCGAAGTCGAAGACGTAGGTGCCCCAGTCCATCTGCTCGCCGCGGCGAGGGTCGGGATGCTCATACAGCGCTTCGCCGTCGAAGCGGGCCAGCGCAAAGTCGTCCTTCGGGAAGTGCCCGGGCACCCAGTCCATCAAGACGCCGATGCCGGCCTGGTGCAGCCGGTCGATCAGGTAGCGCAGGTCGTCGGGGTGGCCGAACCGGCTCGTCGGCGCGTAGTAGCCGGTGACCTGGTAGCCCCACGAGCCGCCGAACGGATGCTCGGTGAGCGGCATGAACTCCACGTGCGTGAACGCCAGTTCGTTCAGATAGTCGATCAGCTGGTCGGCGAGGTCGCGGTAGCTCAGCCCCGGACGCCACGACCCGACGTGCATCTCGTAGATGCTCATGGCCCGGTTGTGGGGGTCGGTGGCCGAACGGTCGGTGAGCCAGCGGGCATCCGCCCACTCGTAGCTGGTCTCACCGATGATGGAGGCCGTCTTGGGCGGGATCTCGGTGTAGCGGGCCATCGGGTCGGCCTTACGCACCCAGTCGCCCGAGCGGGTCATCAGCTCGAACTTGTAGTTGGAGCCGGCGGTCAGCCCGGGCACGAACAACTCCCAGACCCCGGTGCTGCCCATGTTGCGCATGGCGTGCAGCGTGCCGGTCCAGGCGTTGAAGTCGCCGATCACGCGGACGGCTCGGGCATGCGGGGCCCACACGGCGAAGGATGTGCCAGACGTGGTGCCGAGCGGGCCCGCGTTCGGCCGGTAGTGGGCGCCGAGAACATCCCACAGGCGTTCGTGTCGACCCTCGCCGAGAAGGTGCAGGTCGAGTTCGCCGAGGGTGGGCAGGTAGCGATAGGGGTCATCGACGATCCAGGTGGGGGCGTCGCTGTAGCGGGCCTCCAGCAGGTAGTCCTGAAGGCCGAGAGTGCTCACGCCCTGCCAGATACCGTGGCCCAGGTGAGCCAGCTCCACATGCGCGCCCGTGGGCAGCACGGCGAAGACCTCGGTCGCGAGCGGGCGGAGGGCACGGATGACGGTGAGCGGGTCCGCGATACCGGCCTGCTCGATCAGGTGCTGGCCGAGGACCTCGTGCGGGTTGTAGTAGCTGCCGGTGGAGACGGCCTGGAGGACGTGGTCGGCGATGACCGGCAGCTCGAACGGCGCGGGGGAGTGCAGCGCTCCGGCAGGCTTCGGCACGCTCGCCTTGACGGTTCCCTGAGGCTGGGCGGCGCCCGCCTTGTCCAGGGTCTTCTTGTCAGCGGTCTTCTTGTCTGCGGCCCTTTTGGCCGCCGGACCTCCCTGTGCGTGCTTCATTGAGCTGGTCCTTTCACGTGCAGGATGTGCACCGGTTCGGTGAATGCGTTGAGGCGCACGAAGTTGTCGGCCGACCAGGTCCAGATGGCACCGGTGATCAGGTCCTCGACCTCGAACACGGAGCCGTACGGCAGACCGAACCGGGCGACGTCGAGGTGCACGACGGTTTGGCGCACGGAGTGGGGGTCGACGTTGGCGACGATGATCAACGCGTCCGAGTGCCCGCTGCCTGTGAACGGCGCGTCGAGGAATTTGCTGTAGACGAGGATCCCCTCGTCTTCGCTCTCGTGGAGATCGAGGTTGCGCAGCTGCCCGAGGGCCGGGTGCTCGGCGCGGATGCGGTTGAGGAGGGTGAGGTAGGGCGCCAGGGACGCGCCGGCCGCTTCGGCGCCCGCGAAGTCACGCGGCCGGTACTGGTACTTCTCGTTGTCGATGTTCTCCTCGGCGCCGGGCCGGGCCACGCACTCAAACAGGTCGAAGCCCGTGTACACGCCCCAGGTCGGCGCCGCGGTGGCCGCGAGGGCCGCCCGGATCTTGAACGCCGCCGGGCCGCCGAACTGCAGATACTCGGAGAGGATGTCGGGAGTGTTCACGAACAGGTTCGGTCGCAGGAAGTCGGCGGTCTCGTGGGCGAGGCCATCGAAGAATTCCGCAAGTTCCTGCTTCGTGTTGCGCCAGGTGAAGTAGGTGTACGACTGCTGGAACCCCACCTTGCCCAGGCCCTGCAGCAGGGCCGGCCGGGTGAAGGCCTCGGCGAGGAAGAAGACATCGGGGAATTCGGCGTTGATCTCGAAAATCAGCCACTCCCAGAAATCGAGCGGCTTCGTGTGCGGGTTGTCGACCCGGAAGATATTGACGCCCACTCCGATCCAGTACCGCACGATCCGCAGCACCTCGGCGCGGATACCCAGAGGGTCGTTGTCAAAGTTGACCGGGTAGATGTCCTGATACTTCTTCGGCGGGTTCTCGGCGTAGGCGATGGACCCGTCGGGCAGCGTGGTGAACCACTCCGGGTGCTCGGTGACCCAGGGGTGGTCGGGCGACGCCTGCAGGGCCAGGTCGAGCGCGACCTCGAGGCCGTTCTCGCGAGCGACCGCAAGAAAGAACTGGAAGTCGGCGACGGTGCCGAGGTCCGGGTGGATGGCGTCGTGGCCGCCGTCCGCCGACCCGATCGCCCAGGGCGAGCCGGGGTCGTTCGGTCCGGCGTTAAGGGTGTTGTTGGGTCCCTTGCGGAAAGCCAGGCCGATCGGGTGGATCGGCGGCAGGTAGAGCACGTTGAAGCCCATCGCGGCGACGGCCGGAAGCCGGTTAGCCGCGGTGCGGAAGGTGCCGCTCTGCCAGGAGCCGTCGGCGCGCTTCACGGCGCCCTCCGACCGAGGGAAGAACTCGTACCAGGAGCCGACGCCGGCCCGGGTGCGTTCGACCAGCACGGTCCGGGATTCCGAGACGGATTCGAGGCTAGCCAGCGGGCGCACGGCGGCCGCGGCAGCCAGCTTCGGACTGCTGAGCACATCGAAGCGGGCGGCGACGGACTTGGCCGGGTCGACGAGGGACTTCGCGGCCGCGGTGAACGTGCGCCGCTCGTTCAGAGGGCGGGTCTTGACGGCGCTCTCTCGGATGAGCAGCTCAGAGCCGATCAGGAACATGAGTTCCACATCGACCTCGGCGGGGATCTTCAGCGAGGCGTTGTGCCGCCAGGTGGCCCAGTCGTCGGCGTAGGCGCGCACGCGGTAGGTCCAGCGGCCCTGGGTTCCGAGGGTGACGAGCGTCTCCCAGCGGTCGGTGCCGGGGGAGTTCAGGGACATCGGATGCTGCGACTCGGTTCCATCGGGAGCGGTCAGCAGCAGCATGACGCCGATGAGGTCGTGTCCCTCCCTGAACGCGGTCGCGGCGAACGGAACCGCTTCGCCCACGAACGCCTTCGCGGGCCAGAGGTCGTCGTTCAACTGAGGGGACAGATCGAGGATCGGGATACGGCCGATCCGGGGTTCTGCCGGGTCTGTCGTCTGGACTTCCTGAACCGCGCCGAGGGTTTCAGGAGCCGCGCCTGTGCGTTTTACTGTCTTAGCCACCTACTGACCGTAGCGCGGATTGGGGGTGTAATGCTGCCTCTATTCACCCGCCGGACACGCCCCGCGCCTAGGCTGAGGATGTGAAAGCGATCCGCAAATTTACCGTCCGAACCGTGCTGCCCGAGTCGCTCGCCGCGCTCGACGAGCTTGCCGGCAACCTGCGCTGGTCCTGGCATGAGCCGACCCGCCAGTTGTTCGAGCACATCGCCCCTAAATTGTGGCGTGAGAGCGGTACCGACCCGGTCGCGTTGCTGGGGGCCGTCGACACGGCCCGCCTCGAAGCCCTCGCCCAGGACAACGACTACGTGGCGTGGGCGAACGCCACCCGCGACGAACTGCGCGAGTACCTCGAGAAGCCCCGCTGGTACCAGGGGCTCGAGGGCGACAAGCCGGCATCCATCGCCTATTTTTCCCCGGAGTTCGGCATCGCCGCCGCGTTGCCGCAGTACTCGGGCGGCCTCGGCATCCTCGCCGGCGATCACCTGAAGAGCGCCTCGGACCTTGGCGTGCCGCTGGTCGGTGTTGGCCTGTTCTACCGTGCCGGGTACTTCAGCCAGGCCATCTCACCCGACGGCTGGCAGCTGGAGAGCTACCCGCTGCTCGACCCCGACGGCCTGCCGCTGTCGGTGCTGCGCCGGGCCGACGGCTCGCCCGTCCAGGTCTCCCTCGCACTTCCCGACGACCGGACCCTGCACGCGCGGGTCTGGCAGGCGATGGTCGGTCGCATCCGGCTCTTGATGCTCGACACCGACATCCCCGAGAACACCGACGACCTGCGACTGGTCACCGACCGCCTGTACGGCGGCGGCGGCGAACACCGTCTGCTGCAGGAGCTGCTGCTCGGCATCGGCGGCGCGCGCGCCGTGAAGAAGTGGAGCAGCCTCAACGGCCAGGCCGACCCTGAGGTGTTCCACACCAACGAGGGTCACGCCGGTTTTCTCGGCCTCGAGCGCATCTCCAGCCTGATCGGCGAGGGGCTCAGTTTTTCGGAGGCGCTGCAGGTGGCCCGGGCCGGAACGGTGTTCACGACCCACACGCCGGTCGCCGCCGGCATCGACCGGTTCGAGCGCAGCCTGGTGCGGCGCTACTTCGAGACCGACCTGCTTCCGGGCGTCGCCGTCGACGACCTCCTCGCCCTCGGCGCGGAGAACTTCCAGGATGGCAACCCGGACGTCTTCAACATGGCCCTGATGGGCCTGCGACTGGGGCAGCGCGCCAACGGCGTCTCGAAGCTGCACGGCGAGGTCAGCCGGGTGATGTTCAAGGGTCTATGGCCAGGTTTCGACGCCGACGACGTGCCGATCGCCTCGATCACGAACGGTGTGCACGCCCCCACCTGGACCGACCCGGCCCTTCTCGCGCTCGCGCAGAGCCGTCTGGGCACCAGCGACACGTCCGACGCCGATTGGGCGTCGCCCGCCGTGTCCGACACGGACCTGTGGCAGGTGCGCGGCCAGATGCGCCTGCAGTTCGTCGAGGACGCCCGCCGACGGATCGCCGCGGCCTGGGAGGGCCAGAACCCGGGCGGCATCGTGCCGTCCTGGATCGGGCGGGTCTTCGACCCGAACGTTCTCACGATCGGGTTCGCCCGCCGCGTGCCGACCTACAAACGCCTGACCCTGATGCTGCACGACCCCGAGCGGTTGCGCGCGCTGCTGCTGCACTCCGAACACCCGATCCAAATCGTAATCGCAGGCAAATCGCATCCGGCCGACGAGGAGGGCAAGCGCCTGATCCAGAGGATCGTGCAGTTCGCGGCCGACCCGGCGCTGCGCACCAAGATCGCGTTCCTGCCCGACTACAACATCGGTATGGCCCAGCTGATGTACCCAGGCACGGATGTCTGGCTCAACAATCCGCTGCGCCCGCTCGAGGCGTGCGGCACGTCCGGCATGAAGGCGGCCCTCAACGGCGCCCTCAACCTGTCGATCCTCGACGGCTGGTGGCCGGAATACTACGACGGCAACAACGGTTGGGCGATCCCCACCGCAGACGCCGCCGGTGACGCGGCCGAACGTGACCGGCTCGAGGCGGACGCGCTGTACGAGCTGATCGAGCACCAGGTCGCACCGAAGTTCTACGACCGCAACGCCGACGGAGTGCCCGAACGCTGGGTCTCCTCGATTCGGCAGACGCTCGCGAAGCTCTCACCGGAACTCAACGCCGGTCGGATGGTGCGCCAGTACGTGCAGGAGCTGTACCGGCCTGCCGGCACGGCCGCGGCCCGCCTGTCCGAGAACAACTACCGGGCCGCCCGGGAATTGGCCGCCTGGAAGGGGCGGATCGTCTCGGCCTGGCCCGGCGTCGCCGTGACCCACGTCGAATCCGGCGGCGTCGCCCCGGTGCCGCAGGTCGGCGACGAACTGCACCTCCGCGCACACGTGCAGTTGAACGGTCTTGCGCCCGAGGACGTCACCGTCGAGGTCGTCTACGGCAAGAGCCTCACCAATGACGACCTGAGTGACGTCAACACCCTGCCGCTCAATACGGAACCGTTGGGGACCGGTGCGACGGATGCCAGTACGCCGACGCTCTTCACCGGCACGATAGAACTCGACCGTGGTGGCGCATTCGGCTACACGGTGCGGGTCGTGCCGCACAACGCGCTTCTGGTGAGCCCCGCCGAGATGGGTCTGATCGCCGTCGCCGGCTAGCGCTGACCGGCCTCACGAAAAAGCACCTTCGTTCCGACGGAGGTGTTTTTTCGTGCGGTTACGGGCGCGCGATCGCCGCGAAGACCGCGGAGGCGGCCCGGGCCAGATCGGCCGGCGTCAGCTCGATGTCGAAACCGCGGCGCCCGCCGGAGACGAAGACGGTGTCGAACGTCAGGGCGCTCTCGTCGACCACGGTCGTGAGCCGGCTCTTCTGGCCGATCGGGCTGATACCGCCCACCACGTAGCCGGTCTTGCGCTCGGCGAGCGACGGGTCTGCCATCACGGCCCTCTTTGCACCCACGGCGGTGGCCAAGGCCTTGAGGTCGAGCTGGCCGGTGACCGGCACGACGCCGACGACCAGCCGGCCGTCGACATCCGTCAGCAGAGTCTTGAACACCCGGCCGGCGGCGACGTCGAGTTTCTCCGCCGCTTCCAGGCCGAAACTCGTCGACGACGCCTCGTGCGGGTAGGCGTGCGGGGTGAAAGGGATGCCGGCGCGCACCAGCGCTACCGTCGCCGGAGTACCGGCGCTTCCCTCCACCCGTTTGGCCACGGTCAGCGGCCCCCGGTCCGGTTGCCCATGGTCCGGTTGCCCACGCTCAGTGCGCCCGGAGCAGCTGCATCGAGGCGGCCGGTACGAGGAACCGGTCGCCGGGGGCGTGCTCGATGACGGCGTCGCTCAGGTCGTCGTGGCTGGAATCCCAGAGCAGCGAGTACGAGGTGACGCCCGTGTGCAGGGGCAGCGTCACCGTCACCTCCTCCTCACGGCCCTGCACGATCAGCAGGATACGGTTGAAATCCTCGTGCTCCGGGGTGCTCGCCGCCAGGTACTGCAGAGTGCGCTCACCGGACGAGTGCCAGTCGTCCTCGGACATGGACCGGCCCTCCGCGTTGTACCAGTTCATTTCGCTGGCGCTGAGGGTCGTCTCACCGGGGCGTCCGAACCGTACCGGGCGCAGCGCCGGGTTCTCGCGGCGCAGCTGGAGCAGGCGCCGAGTCACCCGGTGCAGGTCCTCCTGCCAGTCGTCGAGGTCCCAATTCAACCAGGTGAGCTCACTGTCGTGGCAGTAGGCGTTGTTGTTGCCGCGCTGGCTGCGACCGAATTCGTCGCCCGCGGTGATCATCGGCACGCCGGCCGACAGCAGCAGGGTCGCGAGCAGGTTGCGCATGGCCTTGCGCCGGGCGGTCAGGATGTCCCGGTCCCGGGTCGGACCCTCCGCGCCGTGATTGAACGAGTTGTTGGAGTCGGTGCCGTCGCGGTTCGACTCCCCGTTGCCGACGTTGTGCTTGACGTTGTACGAGGTCAAATCGGCCATCGTGAAACCGTCGTGGGCCGTGATGAAGTTGAGCGAGGCGAGCGGGCCGCGCTCCCGGGAGAAGGTGTTCGCGGAACCTGCGAGGCGGGTCGCAAAGCGCCCGATCCCGCTCCCGGCGTGCCCGTCGCGGGCGGCCGCCAGGTCGGTCAGCCAGAACGACCGCATGCGGTCGCGGTAGCGGTCGTTCCACTCGGTCCAGCCGTCCGGGAAATTGCCGGTCTGCCAGCCGCCCATCCCGATGTCCCAGGGCTCGGCGATCAGCTTGACCGTCGAGAGTTCCGGGTCGGCCGTGATCGAGGCGAGCAGCGGGCTGTCCGCCTGGAAGTCGACGTTCTCGTCCCGGGCGAGCGTGGCGGACAGGTCGAAGCGGAAACCGTCGATCTGCACCTCGTTCGCCCAGTAGCGCAGCGAGTCGAGCACGAGTCGGCGGGGAACGTCGTGGGAGACGTTCAGGGTGTTGCCGCAACCCGTGACGTCGATGTATCCGCCGGCGCTGTTCTGCCGGTAGTAGGCGGCGTTGTCGATGCCGCGGAGGCTGCTGACGGGGCCGTTCGGGCCCTCCTCGGCGGTGTGGTTGTAGACCACGTCGAGGATGACCTCGAGGCCGGCCTCGTGTAGGAGCTTGACCATGCCCTTGAATTCCCGGAGCACCGCTTCGGGACCGGCGGCCTGGGACTTCTGGGTGGCGTAGTCGGCGTGCGGTGAAAAGAAGTTGAAGGTGTTGTAACCCCAATAATTGCTCAGACCCTGCTTTATCAGGCGCTGCTCGGACACGAACGCCTGCACCGGCAACAGTTCGACGCTGGTCACGCCGAGGTTCTTCAGGTAGCCGATGGTCGACTCGTGGGCAAGGCCCGCATAGGTGCCGCGGAGGTTCGCCGGCACCGAGGGGCTGAGGTTGGTGAGGCCGCGAACGTGGGCCTCGTAGACCACGGTGTGGTCCAGGGCGATCCTCGGTTTGACCGAACCGGCCCAGTCGAAATCGCCGTCGACTACGGAAGACTGCCACTGGTCGGGGCCGACCCGCACGAGTCCCCGGGAATAGGGTTCGATCAGTGTCTTCTCGGGGTGGAAGGAGTTGCGGGGGGCGGTGGGACCAGAGACGCGGATGCCGTAGCGGCGTCCGGGGGAGAGGGTTCGGGAGTGTCCGGACCAGACGCCGTGCTCATCCTTGACCATGGGCACGGTCTTGATGATCCAGTGGGGGTCGGTGGCGTCGAAGATGCACAGGTCGATGGCGTCGGCGGTCTCCGACCACACGCGGAGTTCGCCGCCGTGGGTCGTGACTCGCACGCCGAGGCTGCGCAGGGGATCAGGCGGGGTCATGCGTTCTAGAGTAATGAGTACAGAAGCCGTGATTTACCACCAGGAGACCCGCCGGTGGGACCTGGCGAAACTCGAGCGAGCGCGAAAGGAGCGAGATGGCGATCTATCTGGACCATGCGGCAACCACCCCCATGCTGCCCGAAGCCATTGACGCCTACGTTCGGGCGATGGGGGTGGTGGGCAATCCCGCATCCGTTCACAGCCAGGGTCAGAACGCAAAACGGATGCTCGAGGAGGCCCGCGAGCAGGTCGCTGCCAGCCTCGGCTGCGACCCGATCGAGGTAGTCTTCACCGGCGGCGGCACCGAGGCGATCAACCTCGGCATCAAGGGGCTGTTCTGGGCCAGGCAGCCGCGCACCCGCATCCTCGTTCCCGGAGGCGAGCACCACGCCACCATGGACACGGTCGAGTGGCTCGATCGGCACGAGGGAGCCGTAGTCGAGTGGCTGCCGCTGGACGCCGTCGGCCGGATCGACCTGGCAGCGGTTGCCCAATCCATCGCCGCGAACCCCGACGACATCGCCCTGATCACCTGTCTCAGCGCCAACAACGAGGTCGGAACCCTGCAGCCGGTCGCCGAGGTGGCCGCGCTCGCCGCGGCGCACGGCATCCCGGTGCACGTCGACGCGGTGGCGGCGTACGGCCACGTTCCGATCGATTTCCACGCCCTCAGCCAGGCCGGCGTGGCCGCGCTCAGCGTCTCGGCACACAAGATCGGCGGCCCGGTGGGGATCGGGGCGCTCGCCCTCTCGCGCCGGGCCACGGTCGAGCCGCTGCTGCACGGCGGCGGGCAGCAGCGTCAGGTACGCAGCGGCACCCAGGACGTCGCGGCGGCCGTGGCATTCGCGGTCGCGGCAAACGCCCTGCACGACCTTCCAGCGGAGAACGCGCGGATCTCCGCGCTGCGCGAGCGACTCGTCGTCGGCGTCTCTTCGGCCGTACCCTCCGTTGTGGTGAACGGCGACCCGGACCCGCAAAACCATCTGCCGGGCACCGCGCATTTCAGCTTCCCGGGCTGCGAGGGTGACTCGCTCCTGTTCCTGCTCGACGTGGCGGGCATCTCGGTGTCCACGGGGTCTGCCTGCCAGGCGGGCGTGGCCGAGCCCTCCCACGTGCTGCGCGCCATGGGCCGCAGCGAAGTGGAGGCGCGCGGCGCCCTGCGGATCACCCTCGGCCGCACCAACACCGAGGCCGACGTCGACGCTCTGCTCGCCGCTCTCCCGGCCGCCCACGTCCGGGCGGCCCGGGCCGGCCTGGCCGACCGGATGCCGGGCCGCTGAGCCGCGCCGCGGCATCCGTGCTCTGCTGCACGTCGTCGCTCCTCACCCGCGGCGCAGCTGCCGCGCGGCTGACGTGGCGGTGCTGGACGGCTTGGGCCTACACGTGTAAGGTATTTATTGCAGGTAGATGGATGTCGAGGGGAGCGTGGGCACGATGACGCTCGACGAGGAGATCGCCCGGCTGTCCGCCCTCGCCAACCCGCACCGGTTCCGCATCATCGCCCTGCTGGCGGAGGAGTCCCTCCATGTGAGTGAGCTCGCCCGCCGGCTGGGGATGTCCCGGGCCCTGCTGTACATGCACCTGCAACGACTCGAATCGGCCGGTTACGTGACCGGGCACCTCGAACTCTCCGACGACGGCAAGGCCCTGAAATTTTTCGAGGTCGTTTCGTTCGAGGTCACCACCAACGTCGCACGCATCGTTGCGGCGGTCGCAGCCGACACAGAAAGCACACATTGATGGACAACATTCCCTGGTTCGCCTGGATCGCCATTGTCGGCATTATCGCCGGCGTCACATCGAGCATCGTGGCGGCCGTGCTGCGGTCGCGCGAGAAGCAGGCGGAGTTCGCCGAAGCGGCGGACCTGCGCGGCCTCGTCGAGCAGAGCACCGCGAGCAACCAGGCCGTGCTCGACCGGCTCGCCCTGCTGGAGCTTCGCCTCGCCTCGATTGAGCGAACCCTGACCGATATCCCCTGACACTGGCCCTGGCCCTGGCTGGTGCCGCGGGCGTCTGTCGTCGCTCGTCCCGGCCCATCGTTTCGTTGCGCGGGAGCTGCGCGAGGGCTGCGCGAGGGCTGCGCGGGGGCTGCGCGAGGGCTGCGCGGGGGCGCTCACCCGATTACACTCGTCAAGTGAAGGTTTTGGCAGCAATGAGCGGTGGGGTGGACTCCGCCGTCGCCGCAGCCCGCATGGTCGAGGCGGGACACGAGGTGGTCGGGGTGCACCTGGCCCTCAGCCGGATGCCCGGAACCCTGCGCACCGGCAGCCGCGGCTGCTGCACGGTCGAGGACTCGATGGATGCCCAGCGGGCGGCCAACATCATCGGCATCCCGTACTACGTCTGGGACTTCTCCGAGCGGTTCAAGCTCGACGTGGTCGACGACTTCATCGCCGAATACGCCGCTGGCCGCACCCCGAACCCCTGCATGCGCTGCAACGAGCGCATCAAGTTCGCCGCCCTGCTCGAAAAGGCCCTCGACCTGGGCTTCGATGCCGTCGCCACCGGTCACTACGCCACGATCGTGACGGATGCCGACGGCAACCGCGAGCTGCACCGCGCCAGCGCCTGGGCCAAGGACCAGTCCTATGTGCTCGGCGTGCTCACCCAGGACCAACTGGCGCACTCGATGTTCCCGCTCGGCGCGACGCCGTCCAAGGCCGAGGTGCGAGCGGAGGCCGCGGCGCGCGGTTTCTCGGTGGCGAACAAGCCCGACTCCTACGACATCTGCTTCATCCCCGACGGCGACACCCGAGGCTGGCTGGCCGAGCGCGTGCCGCCGGCGACCGGGGACATCCTCGACCGGGACGGCAACACCCTCGGCACGCACGACGGGGCGGCCGCGTTCACCGTCGGGCAGCGCAAGGGGCTGCAGATCGGCACCCCGGCCGCCGACGGCAAGCCCCGGTTCGTGCTCGAGGTGCGCCCGATCTCCAACACCGTCATCGTCGGGCCGAAAGAGGCGCTCGCGATCAAGAAGATCGCCGGCACGAAGTTCACCTGGTGCGGCGTGGCCCCCGCGCACCCGGAGATCGCCTTCGACTGCGACGTGCAGATCCGCGCCCACGCCGACCCGGTTCCCGCCGTGGCCCAGGTCGTTCCGCTCAAGGCCGGCTCGTCCGCCGAGACCAGCGCGAGCCGCGGGAGCGGCGCCACCACCGAGCTCGTGATCATCCCGGCCGAGCCGCTCACCGGCGTCGCGCCCGGGCAGACCGCCGTCGTCTACCTCGGCACCCGCGTGCTCGGGCAGTGCACCATCGATCGCACGGTTAGTGCCGTCAGTGCGGTCGCCGTCGATGCATAGCCCGGCGCCCGACCCGGCGGCAGACGCGCCCCTGCACGTCGCCGCGGCCGAGGTCTCCGACCTGACCCAGCGCATCCTGGAAGCCCGGGACGCGTACTACGACCGCAACGAGGCCGTCATCACCGACGCGGAATACGACGCGTTGGTGCACCGCCTCGCCGAGCTCGAGCGGGAATTCCCCGAGCTGGCCAGTCAGGACAGCCCCACCCAGACCGTGGGCGGCCGCGCCGAGACCAGCCTGTTCGATCCGGTGCAGCATGCCGAACGCATGCTCAGCCTCGACAACGTCTTCTCGCTCGACGAATTCGGCCTCTGGGCCGCGAAGGTCGAACGGGACGCCGGGCGACCCGTGCACTACCTCTGCGAGCTCAAAATCGACGGACTCGCGATCAACCTGCGCTACGAGCAGGGGGTGCTGGTCAGCGCCGCCACCCGCGGCGACGGGGTGGTCGGCGAGGACGTCAGTGAGAACGTCGCCTTGGTGCCCGGCATTCCGAGAAAACTGCGGGGCACCGGGCATCCGCCCCTGATGGAAGTGCGCGGTGAGGTGTTCTTCCCGGTCGCCGAATTCCTCGAGCTCAACGCGCAGCAGGTCGCCGCCGGCGAACGCGTCTTCGCGAATCCGCGCAACGCGGCGGCCGGCTCCCTGCGCCAGAAGGCCGAGGGTAAGGCCGCGGAACCGCTGCGCCTGATGCGGGCCAGGCTCGGCCGGCTCCGGATGCTGGTGCACGGCATCGGCGCGTGGTCCACCCCGCCGGTCGCGTCCCAATCCGGGGTCTACGAGCTGTTGCAGGGCTGGGGTCTGCCTACCAGCAGCTACTACCGGGTGGAACCCTCCGCGGCTCTCGCGGCGGACTTCGTCGCCTACTACGGCGAGCACCGCGCCAGCGTCGACCACGAGATCGACGGCATCGTGATCAAGGTCGACGAGCTGGCCCTGCACGCCGAACTCGGTGCCACCAGCCGGGCGCCGCGCTGGGCGATCGCCTACAAGTACCCGCCCGAGCAGGTCAACACCAGGCTGCTCGACATCGTCGTCAGCGTCGGCCGGACCGGCCGGGCCACGCCGTTCGCCGTCATGAAGAAGGTGCGGGTCGCCGGTTCCGAGGTGCGCCAGGCCACCCTGCACAACCAGGACGTGGTCCAAGCCAAGGGCATCCTGATCGGCGACATCGTCGTGCTGCGCAAGGCCGGCGACGTCATCCCCGAGGTGCTCGGCCCGGTGGTCGAGCTGCGCGACGGCACCGAGCGAGCCTTCGTCATGCCGGTGAACTGCCCGGAGTGCGGCACGCCGCTCGCCCCGGCCAAGGAGGGCGACATCGACCTCCGCTGCCCGAACGCGCGCAGCTGCCCGGCTCAGGTGCGCGGCCGGGTCGAGCACATCGGCTCCCGCGGCGCCCTCGACATCGAGGTGCTCGGCGAGGTGGCTGCCGCCGCTCTCACCCAGCCCACCCGTCCGGTGGAGCCGCCCCTGCCCACCGAGGCCGGCCTGTTCGACCTCACCCTCGACGACCTGCTGCCGATCGAGGTCATCGTGCGGGACGCCGAGACCGGGCTGGCCAAGGAAGAGGATGACGGCTCCGTGCGGCTGCGCACGCCGTTCCGGCGCAACCCCACGGCCGCCGAGAAGAAGAAGGGCGTCGAGGGACCGCAGCCGTCGTCGAGTGCGCAGAAGCTCCTGCGCGAGATCGAGCTGGCGAAGACCAAGCCGCTGTGGCGGCTTCTGGTGGCCCTCAACATCCGTCACGTCGGGCCGGTGGCGGCGCGCGCCCTGGCCGGCCACTTCGGTTCTCTCGAGCTGATCCGGGCCGCGTCCCGCGAGGAGCTCGCCGAGGTCGACGGGGTGGGCGGCATTATCGCCGACGCCATCATCGCGTGGTTCGAGGTGGACTGGCACCAGGGCATCGTGGAGCAGTGGACGGTGGCCGGCGTTCAGTTCCGCATATCGGATCACCCCGGTCCGGGAGCCGCTGCGGCGGCCGGGGGAGTGCTGGCCGGGCTCACGGTGGTGGCCACCGGCTCGATCGAGGGCTACACCCGGGAAGAGGCGCAGGAGGCGATCATTTCCGCCGGGGGCAAATCCGCCGGGAGCGTGTCGAAGAATACCGACTTCGTGGCCGCCGGTCCGGGCGCGGGGTCGAAGCTGGCCAAGGCGGAGGCGCTCGGCCTGCGGATCCTCGACGCCGCAGAATTCCACCTGCTGGTCACGAGCGGCCCGGAGTCCCTGGCCGAGACGACGGCCGACGCCGACGCCGACGCCGACACTGACCCGGTTTGATTCAACGGCTCTTCTCACCCGGCACCTCTGACGCGTCGACCCAACCGAGCACCATCCGGGTGAACAGGTCCACATCCTCGATGCTCCAGACATGGTGCATGCCGGGTGCGGTCCAGGCGCGAGTCTGCGGCAAATGGGCGAGCAGCGCGGGAAAGCTGTCCCGGACGAGGCGGGACTCCCGTTCGCCCGCCACCGCCAGCAGGGGGCCGCGGTAGTCCTGCAGCCTCTCCGGGACGCCGCCGCGGTTCACCTCGGCGAAGACGCGCCGGGCGTTGTCGGTTCGGAGGCTCAGTCCGTGTTCCACGAACAGGTCGACCGCGTCGGCGGGCAGGCCGAAAGCCTTCGCCTGGGCCCGCCAGTACCAGGGGCGGTCCCAGAGCCGCAGTTGCATCGTGCTCAGGAACCGGGCCGTGCCGTGCACCCCGGTGAGCGGCACGCCGGACACCAGGCAGGAGTGCAGCAGTCCCGGGTGCCGGGCCATGACGTGCGTGGCCACGAGGCCGCCCAGGGACAGCCCCACCAGATGGGCCCGGCCGCCGCGCGCGTGAGCGGCGATGATGCCGGCCACATCGTCGGCGGTCTGACCGAGGGAAAGCCAGTCCTCTCCGGCCCGGGCGCCGAAACCGGGCAGGTCGGGGGTGAGCAGATGCCGGTCTGGCATTCCCTCCACCTGCGGTCTCCAGGACCACGACGCGACGCTGCCGCCGTGCAGGAACATGATCGTGTCGGTCCCCGTGGTGTCAACGCCGTGCTGCAGGGGATAGCGGAATTTCAGGCGCTGGCGGGGACGGCTCATCCGAGGGCCTCCTTCGTCTCGACCAGCCACGCGAGTTCCGCCTCGGCGTGGAGGATTCCGTTCCGCAGCGTTGCGAAGCGCAGCCTGCGTCCGAGGTCGTCCGGGGCACGATCGTCGGGCTCGCGGTGGGCCTGCTCCTGCTCGGCGACGGAACGCAGTGCGGCCAGCATCGCGGTGGCCTGGCCGCGCCGCGCCCGCATCAGTGCCCGGGTAGCCGGCACCCCCAGGGTGCCGACGAAGAACAGCCGCATCAGGAACGCGTCGTGCGAGGTTTCGGGTTCCAGCGGCGCCCGCAGCCAGTCGCCCAGGGCCGTCCGGCCGGCCGAGGTGATGTGGTGCTCGCGCCGGTCGGGGCGTCCCTCCTGCGGAATGACCTCGACGTCGGCGAGACCGTCGGAGACCAGTGCCGCCAGCGTGCGGTAGATCTGGGATTGGTCGGCGGACCAGAAATGGGCGACGGATGCCTCGATGCTCTTTTTGAGGTCGTATCCCGTCATTGGTGCGAGGTCCAGGATCCCGAGGAGGGCGATTTTCAACGACATGTTTATATGAGATCACACCTATATAGGTTTATGCAAGTATCAACTTTGGCGCGATTGACCCTCGATCGGGGGTCTCCCAGACCCACTGTGGGGGCACGGCCGCACCATCCGTTTCAGTAGTCTGGAGACGCAATGCTTGTCTGTTAGGGGCCGGGTTGTTTTGCTACTCGGTGTTCGTGAGGGGACGTGCCCAGGTTTGCTGTTAGAAGCGGCGGTTCTAACGCTCTCCCTGGCTCTCAATGGAGTCAGTGAGACCTCTGGCGCGCACGCTCTCAGCACCACAGTCCAGGGCCAGCCGGTGCCGAACCGGGGCGCCGAACCCGCCGCGGCGGAACCGTTGTGGCTGAACCTGTCGGCGCGCACCGGCACCTCGGTCGCGGGGCCCGGCGCCGGCGACCCGCGGGTGTCCGCGCAGCCGATCGCATCCGTGCCGAAGTCCGCCACGGTCGCCACCGTCGAATCCGTGCGGGGACTGACCGGAGCCAACCTGCTGGCCGGGCTGTCCACTCTCTCCGTGGCCGACATGGCCGCGTTCGTGGAGCAGTCCCCCGGCCAGGTCGACGCCCTGTTGACGGCGCCGCCCGCAGCCTCCGCGGTGGCCGGCCTCTGGACGGAACTCGGCGCCTCCGAGCGGTCGTCGCTGCTGGCTGCCGCACCCAAGCTCGTGGGCAACCTGGAGGGTGTCCCCTTCCGGGAGCGGGGCAGGGCCAACGCCCGCTACCTCACGCAGAGCCTGGCCGACGTCACCCAGCGGCTGGCCGACGCGACCGACGACAGCGAGCGCACGCTGCTCAACCGAGAACTCGCCGTCCTGACCCAGGTCAAGGCGGCACTGAGCACCCCCGACGGCGCCCCGCGCCGTTCCTTGATCCTCCTCGACCCCGCAGGCGGCGGGCGTGCCGCGATCGCCCTCGGCAACCCGGACACCGCCGCATTCGTCACCTATCTGGTACCCGGCATGAACTACACCGTCGAGCAGCAGATCGTCAACTGGGCCGACACCGCAGACGCCGTGTACACGGAACAGATCGCGGTGCTGCGCGGGGGGGCGCCGTCCGGGCACGCCCTGACCGGCGGCATCCGCGCCGCCGGCGTCGCCACGATCGCCTGGATCGGCTACGAGGCCCCCACGGTGTTCACCGTGGGCGGGACGGGCCTCGCGGAGGTCGGCGCCGACTTCCTGGAGCAGTCGGCTCTGGGCATCGCGGCCGACCGAGGCACGCGTCGGCCCTTCGTTTCGGTGCTCGCGCACTCGTACGGGTCGACCGTGGCGCTCACGGCGCTGGCCCGCGGCACGTTCGGGGTGGACGCCCTGGTGCTGGTGGGGTCCCCGGGCAGCCAGGTGCAGTCCGTCGACAGCCTGAGCGTCGCGCCGGGCAGTGTCTATGTGGGCAGCGCCGACTGGGACCCGACCGTGAACAGCGCTTTCTTCGGCAGCGATCCCGGTGCGGAGTCGTACGGCGCGAACACCCTCGGCGTGTCCGGCGGGAACGATCGGATCACCGGCTCCTGGCTGAACGGATCGGTCGGCCACAACGCCTACTTCGACGCTGGAAGCGAGTCCCTGCACAACATGGCGTTGATCGGAACCGGCAACGCGGATCTTGTCACCGACGGCTCCGAATAGAATTGGGGAATCCACCCTCGACGATCGTACGGAGCAACATGTCTGAAATCACGGCCGAGCAGGTTGCCCATTTGGCCAACCTTGCCCGGATCGACCTCAGCTCGGAGGAGATCGCCCGCCTCACGACTGAACTCGGTCAGATCGTTGACTCGGTCGCGAAGGTAGCCGAAGTGGCCAAGCCGGATGTGCCGGCGACGAGCCACCCGATGCCGCTGACCAATGTCTTCCGCGCCGACACGGTGGTCCCCTCGCTTACGGTCAAACAGGCGCTCTCCGGGGCTCCCGACCGGGACGGCGACAAGTTCCGCGTGCCCGCAATCCTGGACGAGGAGTAATCCATGACCAACGTGATCAAGCTGTCCGCCGCCGACCTCTCGGGTCTGCTTGTCGAACGGTCCATCAGCTCCGTCGAGGTGACCCAGGCTCACCTGGACCAGATCGCGGCCGTCGACACCGGTGTGCACGCGTTCCTCCACGTGGCCGGTGAGGCCGCGCTCGCCGCCGCAGCCCGCGTCGACGCCCGGCGTGCCGCCGGCGAGGTGCTCGGGCCGCTCGCCGGGGTTCCGATCGCCATCAAGGACGTGCTCGCCACCATCGACATGCCCTCGACCGCCGGTTCCAAGATCCTCGAGGGCTGGATCCCCCCGTACGACGCCACCGTGGTCAGGCGCGTGCGCGACGCCGGGCTGATTTTGCTCGGCAAGACCAACATGGACGAGTTCGCGATGGGCTCGTCGACCGAATTCTCCGCCTACGGCCCGACGCACAACCCGTGGGACTACGACCGGATCCCCGGCGGCTCCGGCGGTGGCTCCGCGGCCGCGGTCAGCTCCTTCGAGGCGCCGCTGGCGCTCGGCAGCGACACCGGCGGCTCGATCCGCCAGCCGGCCGCCGTCACCGGCTCGGTCGGCGTCAAGCCCACCTACGGCGGTGTGTCCCGCTACGGCTCGATCGCTCTCGCATCCTCGCTCGATCAGGTCGGCCCGGTGACCCGCACGGTGCTCGACGCCGCCCTGCTGCACGACGTGATCGGCGGGCACGACCCGCTCGACTCGACGTCGCTCACGGACACCTGGCCCTCGATGGCGGCCGCCGCACGCGCCGGCCTCGCCGACGGGGCGCTCACGGGGGTGCGGGTCGGCGTGATCAAGGAGCTGAGCGGCGACGGATTTCAGGCCGGAGTTGCGCAGCGCTTCACCGAGACCCTCACGTTGCTTTCCGCGGCGGGCGCCGAGATCGTCGAGATTTCCGCCCCCAGCTTCGAGTATGCGATCGCTGCCTACTATCTGATCCTCCCGGCGGAAGCGTCGAGCAACCTGGCGCGCTTCGACTCGGTGCGCTTCGGCATCCGGGTCAACCCGGAAGACGGCCCGCTGACCAGCGAACGGGTCATGGCGGCCACGCGCGACGCGGGCTTCGGCCCCGAGGTCAAGCGCCGCATCATTCTCGGCACCTACGCCCTCAGTGCCGGCTACTACGACGCCTACTACGGCAGTGCGCAGAAGGTGCGCACGCTGATCCAGCGCGACTTCGACGCGGCCTTCTCGAAGGTCGACGTGCTGGTGTCGCCGAGTGCGCCGACCACCGCGTTCAAGTTCGGCGAGAAGATGGCCGACCCGATGGCCATGTACCTCAACGACGTCACCACGATCCCGGCCAACCTTGCCGGGGTCCCCGGCATGAGCCTGCCGATGGGACTCGCGCCCGAGGACGGCCTGCCGGTCGGCCTTCAGATCATGGCGCCCGCGAAAATGGATGCTCGTCTCTACAGCTTCGGAGCCGCCGTCGAGGCGCTGCTCGAAGCATCCTGGGGGCACACCCTCCTCAGCCGGGCGCCGGAACTGGCGCGGAGAGAAATGTTCGCCGGCACAGCCACAAGCACAGCGTTCACGAGCACAGAGGGAGCCGTCTGATGAAGAAGGCCGAACTGATGGACTACGACAAGGCCCTGGAACTGTTCGAGCCGGTGCTCGGCTTTGAGGTGCACGTCGAGCTCAACACCAAAACAAAGATGTTCTGCGGCTGCGCAAACGAATTCGGCCAGGGTGCCAACACCAACACCTGCCCCACCTGCCTGGGTCTGCCCGGAGGGCTGCCGCAGGTGAACGCGAAGGCCATCGAATCGAGCATCCGTTTAGGGCTCGCCCTCGGCTGTGAGATCGCGGAATACTCGCGGTTCGCCCGCAAGAACTACTTCTATCCGGACACCGCGAAGAACTTCCAGACTTCGCAGTACGACGAGCCGATCGCGTTCAACGGTCAGCTCACGATCGAACTCGAAAGCGGACGCCTGGTCACGGTCGACATCGAGCGCGCCCACATGGAGGACGACGCCGGCAAGCTCACCCACGTGGGTGGGGCGACCGGTCGCATCCAGGGTGCCGACTACTCGCTGGTCGACTACAACCGCGGCGGAGTGCCGTTGGTCGAGATCGTCACCCAGATGATCGAGGGCGGTGAGGCGGACTCACCCGAGATCGGCCGCACCTACGTTGCCGCCATCCGCGAGATCGTGAAAGCGCTCGGCGTCTCCAACGCCCGGATGGAAGAGGGCAACGTGCGTTGCGACGCGAACGTGTCCCTGCGCCCGCGCGGCTCGAATGTGCTCGGTACGCGCACCGAGACCAAGAACGTGAACTCGCTGCGTTCGGTCGAGCGGGCCGTGCGGTACGAGATCCAGCGTCAGGCGGCCCTGCTGCACGCCGGTGGAACCATCACTCAGGAGACCCGGCACTGGCATGAGGACACCGGCATCACTTCGGCCGGCCGGCCCAAGTCCGACGCCGACGACTACCGGTACTTCCCGGAGCCCGACCTCGTTCCCGTGGCCCCGTCGCGGGAATGGGTGGAAGAACTCCGCGCCACCCTGCCGGAGCCTCCGGCCGCCCGCCGCAAGCGGCTTCAGGCCGAATGGGGCTTCGCCAACCTCGAATTTCAGGATGTCGTCAACTCCGACCTCCTCGACGTCGTCGAGGCAACCATCGCAGCCGGCGCCGCAGCCCAGGCCGCCCGCAAGTGGTGGACCGGCGAGGTTGCCCGCCTTGCGAACGCCTCCGGTGTGTCCGCCGACTCGCTTGTGCAGCCGGCGCAGGTCGCCGCACTGATCGAACTCGTCGTGGCCGGAACGCTCACCGACCGCCTGGCCCGGCAGGTGCTCGAGGGCGTCATCGGCGGCGAGGGCACTCCGCTCGAGGTCGTCGAGTCCCGCGGTCTCGCGGTCGTCTCGGACGATGGCGCGCTGATCGCGGCGATCGATGAGGCTCTGGCCGCCCAGCCCGATGTTCTGGCCAAGATCCGCGACGGCAAGGTTCAGGCGGCCGGAGCCGTGATCGGCGCCGTTATGAAGGCCATGCGCGGACAAGCGGATGCCGCGCGCGTGCGCGAGCTCGTGCTCGAGCGTGCCGGAGCGGCCGAGTAATGGGCCTCGGGAACACGCGCCAACCTGCCGCCGACGGGTACCCCGGTTCCCAGCCGGGTGCCCTCGGTGTGGGAGCGCAGGTCGTGGTGCGCTTGGACCGTGGTCGGTATCCGGACGCCGACGCCGAAGACCCGAGCGGCGTGATTGTGGCGGCCGGAGAACTCCAGGGCGCGGCCCTGTACGCCCCCGTTTCCGGACGGGAAACCGTATGGATCGTGGAATTCGACGAACCCTTCTACGGTCTCGACGGTTCTGGCCCGCACGCGTCGGCTCGGGTGGCGCAGAGCTCGCTCGAAGCCGCCCCCGAGGCGTAACCGTCGTGGAGCAGAAGCGCCCGGCCACCGCGCGGGACATCCGTCGCTGGCGCCGCTACCTGGCAGACGAACGGGCCGAAGCGACGGTGTACCGCGACCTCGCCGGACGCCGTAGTGGCGAGGAGCGCGAGATCCTGCTGGCTCTGGCCGACGCCGAGGGGCGCCACGAACAGCACTGGCGGCACCTTCTCGGTGACCAGGTCGGAGCCCCACACCGGGGCGCGATCCGCACCCGTTTCCTGGGGTTCCTGGCCCGCAGGTTCGGATCGGTTTTCGTGCTTGCCCTCGCCCAGCGTGCCGAGGCCCGCTCCCCGTATGACGCCGATGCCGACGCCACAGACACCATGGCCGCCGACGAGCGCATCCACGAGGAGGTCGTGCGTGGGCTGGCCGCTCGCGGCCGGCAGCGGCTGGCTGGCACGTTCAGAGCCGCGGTCTTCGGGATCAACGACGGCCTCGTCAGCAACCTGGCCCTGGTGCTGGGCATCGGCGCCACCGGAGTGCCCGCCGCCACGATCCTCTTCACCGGTATCGCCGGTCTTCTCGCCGGGGCACTCTCGATGGGTGCCGGCGAATATGTCTCGGTACGGTCCCAGCGTGAGCTGCTCGAAGCCTCAACGCCGAATCCGGCCTCCCGGAACGTGCTGGCCCATCTCGATTTGGCTGCGAACGAACTGACCCTGGTCTATCGCGCGCAGGGGATGCCCCCGGAGAAAGCGGAGATCCATGCACGCGAGGTTCTGCGCACGGTGGCCATCGCGACCGGCCCGGTCGACGTCAAGAAGACCGGCGGCCTGGCTCCGGCGGTCGACGAGCACGAAGCCATCGGCACGGGAATCGGAGCGGCCACGTCGAGCTTCTGCTTCTTCGCCTCCGGGGCGATCCTGCCGGTGCTGCCGTATCTGTTCGGCCTCGACGGGATCACCGCGGTCATCGCGGCAGCCGTGCTCGTGGGGCTCGCCCTGCTGGCCACTGGCGCCATCGTCGGGCTGCTCTCGGGCGGGCCGCCCTGGCGGCGCGCCATCCGTCAGCTCATCATCGGTTTCGGTGCTGCCGGCGTCACCTATCTGCTGGGTCTTCTCTTCGGAACCTCGATCGCCTAACGCTGCTCCCGAGCCGCCGTGCTTGAGGTGGCCGCAATTCCGCTCAGAACGGCGCCGGTTGCTTCGTGTGCGCCTGCCGCACGGCCGGCTCCGATTCGGCCCTTTTTCCGGTGCACGGATGTTCGTGGCCGGTTCGCTGAGGAGGGTGCGCCCGGTCGGTGAGGTCCACTGCAGGGTTCTGCCGGGCAGGGGCACGGAGCTCCACCGGGTCTCGGACTGCTCGCTATAAATAGGCTTCATGAGGGAGACGTTACGGGTACCCACTGACATTCGATGCCCCAGGTCGGCGACCGTCAGCGCCCAGTGGATAACCCGATCAAACTCATATTGCGGAGGAGGAGTGGTGCTCGCTGCGGGGCCTGCTTCGGGTATCCGTGATGGGGCGCGCCACCCGCATCCGTCCTCACGGTATTACGGAGATTTTTGGGGAAACGCCGGTTTGGGAGCCGGTCTGGGCGGCGTGTTGCGACAATCTCCGAAGTAAGTGACTACGGCCGCGACGGGTGCTCCGGGCTGGGCGGCAACGAGAGCGCCTGCGACTTCACGGTGAACCCCGACCAGTGCGAGATCTCCCACGCCGGCGACGAGGAGTACGCGGCGCAGATCTGGTACTGGTCCACTCCCATTGAGGACTGCCTCGACGGCCGCACCGATGTGAAGTGCACCGACTACTCCGACTGGACGACCGCCTGGCAGGAGATCAAGGGTTAGCGCGGCATCCCCATCCGGCCGAGCCGAATCGGAGGAATCATGACGGGTGACACGGCGTCGCCGGGGCAACGGATGCCGGTGCCGCCGCACCGGGACACGCTCGCCCGGCGGGGTTCGATCACGCTGAGCCGGCATCCGCGGCTTCGCCTGACGCTGATGCTGTCCACCCCTCTGCTCTGGCTCGGCCTGATCTAAATCGTTGCCCTCGTTGCCCTCGCCGCCCCGCTGATCACCTCTCTGTGGACGGTCGACAGCTTCACGGGCACCACCACACGGTCCTGGACGCTCGATAACATCATCACCGTGCTCCGGTTCGCTCTACCAGACGGTGACGATCTTCACCGCGGGGGCGGGCATCAAGACCCTGCCGATCTGGATTCTGGACAACCTGTTTCGCCCCAGCCAGGCACCGATCGTCAACGTCATCGCCGTGGTGCTGGTGCTGGTGCTGGTGTCGATCGTTTCGATCTACATCGCCCAACGCATTACCGGCTCGGAAAAGGAGAGCCGTTAGCCCCACGCCTGGCAGGTGCAGCCCGCGGGCTACGGCCGGCGCGGATCCCGGCCGGTCAGGGCGAGCAGCCGCGTCTGCAGCGGCGCGTTCTCGTCGGATGGTATCGGGGAGGCGAAGAGGCCGCTGGCCTCGAGGGTGTCCCGCTGGGGCTCGAACACCGTCCAGACCGCCTCGATCAGGGCCGGGTCGAGGGACTCGTCGGCGGCCGTTGCCCGCGCCAGGTCCCAGGAATGGATCGTGACGTCGGAGACCTGCTCGCGCAGGTAGTCGGATGCCGCTACCGTGTCATACGACAGGGTCACCGGTGCGTCGGCCGGGGTCGTTGCCCAGGCTGCGGCCGCCAGCGCCGAATAGATGGCCCATTCCTTCGCGAGGTCCGGGCCCAGCGGGGTGAGTGAGCGCCGGGCGTCGAGCACCGAGAGGCCGCGCAGCAGCGCGGGGACCCACTGCTGTTCCAGCACCACGTGGCGCACCAACTCGGTCACGGTCCACTCGGTGTCCGGTGTGGCGGCGGCCCAGTCGGTGATCACGTCGACGCGGGCCCCGAACTCTTCGGCGGCCTGTTTCTGCAGCGCAAGCCAGTCATGCGTCATGGGACTCCCTCGGTAGAACGGGTGGAACGGATGCCCCTGCAACGCTACAACCGGCATCAGTCACCGTGCATTCCGTCACCGTGCATTCCGCCCCGGCGCTGTTTACGTTCTCCCGTCGCGGAATCGGTCGCGGCCTGTCGCCGGTCCGGGTTAGGGTCTCTCCATGAGCAGGCAGGACGCATGAGCAGGCAGGACGCATGAGCAGGCAGGACGGCAGCGATCGCACGGTCTCGACAGGCGCGGTCGACGACAGCACCGCGACCCTGCTCCACATCGACCTGGACGCGTTCTTCGCGTCAGTCGAACTTCTCGATCACCCCGAACTGGTGCACCGCCCGGTGATCGTGGGGCACCGGTCCGGGCGCTCGGTGGTCACGGCGGCGAACTACGTGGCCCGGCGCTACGGCGTCAATTCGGCCATGCCCATGGCGCTCGCCCTGCGGCGGTGCCCGGAGGCGGTGGTGCTCGAACCGCACATGGGGCGGTACAAGGAATACTCCGACCGGGTGATGCGCATCTTCAAAGAGTTCACGCCGCTGGTCGAGCAGCTGGGCATCGACGAGGCCTTCCTCGACGTGGCGGGTGCCCGGCGCCTGCATGGCACCCCGGCCGAGATCGGCGCGAAGATCCGGGCCCGGGTCAAGGCCGAAACCGGGCTCACCTGCTCGGTCGGCGCGGCGAGCACGAAGTTCGTCGCCAAGATGGCGTC
Organism: Cryobacterium sp. TMT2-4; assembly: GCF_004402575.1. Lineage (NCBI taxonomy): Bacteria > Bacillati > Actinomycetota > Actinomycetes > Micrococcales > Microbacteriaceae > Cryobacterium > Cryobacterium sp. TMT2-4. Next base: position 26,729 of record NZ_SOGE01000012.1, read on the forward strand.
GGGCCGGGCGAAACCCGACGGCCTGCTCGTGATCCCCGCCGACGAGACCCTCGCATTCCTGCATCCGTTGCCCGTCGGCACCCTGTGGGGGGTCGGCGCCACGACCGAGCAGGCGCTTCTCGGGCAGGGCCTGCGTCAGGTCGGTGACCTCGCCCGCACCCCGCTCGCGGTGCTGCAGAAGTGCGTGGGCGACGCGTCGGGCCGCAAGCTGCACGAGCTTGCCTGGGGGAGGGACCCTCGGGTAGTCACGGTGGAGCACGAGGAGAAAAGTGTCGGCCACGAGGTCACCTTCGAATACGACGTGACGGATGTCGCCCGGCTCCGTAGCGAACTGCTGCGGCAGTCCGTTGCGGTGGCTGCCCGGCTGCGCCGCGCAGGCCTCGTCGGCCGCTGCGTGGTGCTCAAGGTGCGCTACACCGACTTCAGCACCGTCACCCGCTCCCGCACCCTGTCGGAACCGACCAGCGTCGGACGCCGGATCTACGAGGAGGTGGCTGCCAGCTTCGAGGCTCTGGCGGCCTCCGGCATCCGGGTGCGCCTCATCGGCGTGCGCGTTGAGCAGCTCAGCGGTGGCGACGGCACTGGCACCGGTCTCTGGGACCCCGACGACGACTGGCGGGGAGCCGAACGGGCCGTGGACTCGGTTACCGCAAGGTTCGGGCGCGGCACGGTGCGCCCGGCGTCGCTGCTGGATCCGGACACACCCTGATCAGGCCCACTCTGATCAGGCAACCGCAAACCAGACAGGGGGTAGCCTGAATCCATGACTAGCCTTCCAGAGAAGCTCGCAGATATCTCTCGTACCGCCGGCGTCAGGTCGGCCTACGGTGATCCGGTCCAGGTGGACGGCGTCACCCTGATTCCCGTTGCTCTCGTCTACTACGGCTTCGGCGGTGGCGAGGGTGACTCCGCCGCCACCGGCAGCGGGTCCGGCGGCGGGGGCGGCGGGGCATCCCTGCCGATCGGCGCCTACGTCAAATCGGGCACGACGGTGCGCTTCGAGCCCAACGTCATCTCGTTGCTCGCGGTCGGCATCCCGTTCCTCTGGGTGGCCGGCAAGGCGATCTCCCGCGTCGTCCGCGCCCTCAAACGCTAGCAGCGAAGGCTCCCAGCCGCCCGGTCGCCCAGCCACTCCGACTGAGGATGTCGGGCTGCTGACTGCGCTCCGGCGCTATCAGTGCCCGCCGGCCAGCTCGATGAGTGAGTCTCCATGGCCGAGGTTGAGGGGGGTTCGCGGATCGCGGGCTCCGTTGCGCTTGTTCCCGATTCCGACGCGCGTTTTCCCGCGGACAGCGACGCGGTGGATGAACGTAGGCTCTAACCGCCGCGTCTTTCGAGTCCGCGGACCTGCGGCACATCCGTCCCGAACGAATTCGACGGAGATTGTGCCCTGAACAGCGCATTTGGGCTCAAAAACGGGTGTTGATCGATGAATCTCCGTCGAATTGGTTCGGTGCCGGGCACGGCGTTCCGCCCGTGACGACCAGCAGACACTCCGGCTGAGGGAGTTGAGCGGCTGGGTGCGCTCCGGCCCTGTCAGTGCCCGCCGAACCGCTCGTCGCGAGCCGGATCGGCCCCGAACACGTCTGGGACGCCGTCGTTGTCGGCGTCGAGCGCCTCTTTGGCGGCGATGCGCCCGTAGTGCCGGTTGCGGCTCCGCAGCACCACGGTCGCGAGTAGTGCCGCCAGCAGCGAACCGGTCAGGATAGCCACCTTGGCGTGTTCGTCGTGCGGACTACCCTGCCCGAAAGCCAGCTCGCTGATCAGCAGCGACACCGTGAAGCCGACACCGGCGAGCATGGCGACGCCGATCACATCCACCCAGGCCAGGTCCGGGTCAAGGGCGCCCCGGGTGGTCTTGGTGACCAGCCAGGTGGCGAGCATGATGCCAACCGGCTTGCCCACCACCAGGGCGACGACGATTCCGATCGCGACCGGGTCGGTGAGGGCCGTTGTCAGGCCTGACACGCCGCCGATCGTGACCCCGGCGGAGAAGAACGCGAACACCGGCACGGCGAAACCGGCCGAGAGCGGGCGGATGCGGTGCTCGAGGTTCTGCGCCAGGCCCGGGCCGGCGTCGGGTCCGCCGCCACGTCGGCTGCGCAGCACGGGCACGGCGAAGCCGAGCAGCACTCCGGCCACCGTGGCGTGGATGCCGGAGCCGTGCACGAGAACCCAGGTGGCGAGGCCGAGCGGCAGCAGAACGGCGCCCGCGGCCCACCTGGTGGTGCCGAACAGATAGGAGTGCGTATGCGCCAGAAAGGCGAAGAGGCTCAGCGGCACGATGGCGAGCAGCAGCAGAACAGGCTGGAGGTCGCCGGAATAGAAGAAGGCGATGATGGCGATGGCGAGCAGGTCGTCGACCACGGCCAGGGTCAGCAGGAAGATGCGCAGAGCGCTGGGCAGTTTGGAGCCGATCACGGCGAGCACGGCCACGGCGAAGGCGATGTCGGTGGCGGTGGGGATGGCCCAGCCTCGTAACATTTCCGGCCCCGAGCTGAACACGATCGCGGTGAAGATCACAGCCGGAACGATAACGCCGCCGACGGCCGCGGCGACCGGGACGACCGCGCGGCTGAAGGTTCGCAGATCGCCGGCGACGAACTCACGCTTGAGTTCGAGCCCGGCAATGAAGAAGAAGATCGCCAGGAGTCCGTCGGCGGCCCACGCGCCGAGGCTCAGATTGAGGTGCCACGGCTCGTAGCCGATCTGAAAGTCCCGCACCGCATAGTAGAAATCGGACGCCCCGGTGTTGGCCAGGGTCAGCGCGAGAACCGTCGCCACCAGCAGGAGAGCGCCGCCCACGGTCTCTTTGCGCAGGATCGTCGAGACGTGCAGGTACTCGGGATAGCTGCTGCGGCGAAAGACGTTAAGTTTCGGGGTGGGAGGAAGAGGTGATGGTTTCGGCATGGACGAGCCTCAGTCAATCAGGATTTTGTGGCACACGGACATTGCTGTCGACCAGACTTCCCGACACACCACGTCGAGCGTACCGCGTTCGGGCGGTCAACGCCGCCCGCGCCAGCTACACCGCCAGCGTCCCAGCCGCTGGCGGGAGCCCGGCCCTTCCCGCCAACTGCGGGGGATGTGCCAGGGTCCGCGCACGGGTAGCCCGCGTCGCATCCGTCGTCGCCGCAAAATGAAGTGGCGCAGCAACAGAAGCAACAGCCCGGCGAGGATCAGGAGAACGGTGAACGTCATTCGCGCCCGACAGTGATGCGGGGGCGAGGCGAGGACTCCATCCCGCGAGTCTAGGCCGAGGTCTATACTTGAATCGAACACGGGAGTCCGGTCAACCGGGCTGAGAGGAAGCTTCTGAAGCTTCGACCGTCGAACCTGATCTGGATCATGCCAGCGCAGGGAGGCAAATTTTCTCGTTCCCGTGCCCTGGAACCATCTACGGAAAGGGCACGACCAGTGCACGCTACAACAACTCTTCTCACCTCCACCACGTCCCGCCAGCCGCGTAACTTCCGGTGGCGGGTCGTCGACATCGTCATCGCCAGTGTCATCGGCGTGGCCAGCGGGCTCATCTTCGTCGTCTGGAACCAGGCGTACAACCCGCTCAGCGGCCTGCTCACCCCGCTGCTGCCGGGCCTGCAGGCTCTCCTGGGCGGCGGATGGCTGTTCGCCGGCGTACTCGGCGGCCTCATCATCCGCAAACCCGGCGCCGCGCTCTACACCGAGCTGCTGGCGGCGGTCGTGTCGACTCTGGTCGGCGGCACCGCCTGGGGAGCCACCATCCTGGTCTCCGGCCTGGTGCAGGGTCTCGGCGCGGAGCTGGTCTTCGCGCTGTTCTTCTACGCCAACTACCGCCTCGTCGTGGCCCTGCTCGCCGGCGCGGGTGCCGGCCTTGCCCTCGCCGTCAACGACCTGTTGCTCTGGTACCCCGGATCGGCCGTTCCCTTCATCACCATCTACACCGCCTCCTCGATCGTCTCCGGCATTGTCGTGGCCGGACTGCTGTCCTGGCTGGCCATGCGTGGCCTCGCCCGCACCGGGGCACTGTCGCGGTTCGCCGCCGGGCGATCGAACCGCACCCAGGTCTAGGGGGACGGCGATGACACCGGCAGCAGCGGCATCCGTCTCGGGAGCGTCCGTCGTGGCCCGCGGCTGGGGATGGCGGCATGCCGGGCGGCGGGGCTGGGCCGTCAACGGCCTCGACCTGAGAATCGAGCCGGGCGAGCGCGTGCTGCTGCTCGGCGCCTCCGGGGCCGGCAAATCCACTCTGCTGCACGCCCTCGCCGGGGTTCTCGGCGGCGACGAGGAGGGCGAGCAGCGCGGTCAGCTGCTTGTAAACGGCGCCGAGCCGACCGCAGCGCGCGGCCAGGCCGGGCTGCTGCTGCAGGACCCTGACTCCCAGGTGATCCTGGCGCGGGTGGGCGACGACGTCGCCTTCGGCTGCGAGAACCTTGGGGTGCCCCGCGAAGAGATCTGGCGCCGGGTGAGCGACGCCCTGGACATGGTCGGCCTGAACCTGCCGCTCAGCCATCCGACGTCGTCGCTGTCGGGTGGACAGAAGCAGCGCCTCGCCCTCGCTGGGGTGCTGGCGATGCGGCCGGGGCTGCTGCTGCTCGACGAACCCACAGCGAATCTCGACCCTGGAGGCGTGCTGGATGTGCGCGATTCCGTTGCCCGCGTGCTCGAGAACTCCGCGGCGACGTTCATCGTGATCGAACATCGGGTCGCCGTCTGGCAGAACCTTGTGAACCGGGTGATCGTGCTCGACGCGGCCGGGGGAGTGCTGGCCGACGGCCATCCCGACGACGTGCTGACCAGTCAGGGGGAACGGCTCGCGGCCGAGGGTGTCTGGGTGCCCGGGCGGGGCAACGGCCTGACTGCATCGCGGCGCGAGACCAGCTCGGCGTCGGCGCCCGGCTCGGTCCCTCTGCTCCGCACGCCCGGCCTCGCGGTCGCGCGCACGCGCGCCGACGTGCTCGCCCGGGACATCGACCTCACGGTGCACGCCGGCACCGCTCTGGCAGTCACCGGACCGAACGGCGCCGGCAAATCGACCCTGATGCTCACCCTCGCCGGCCTGCTGAAACCGGCCGGGGGAGCGGTTCTCGCGAGCCCGGAGTTCGCCGGCGGGGCCGACGAGGAACCGATCCGCTGGAAGTCCCGCCAGCTGCTCACCCGCATCGGCACCGTGTTCCAGAGCCCGGAGCACCAGTTCGTGGCCGCCACCGTGCGGGCCGAACTCGCCGTAGGGCCGCGCGCCCTCAAACGGCCGGAGGCGAACATCAATGCCCGGGTCGACGAGGTGCTGCAGCGCCTGCGCCTGGACCACCTGGCCGAGGCGAACCCGTTCACCCTCTCCGGCGGAGAGAAACGTCGGCTGTCGGTGGGCACCGTGCTGGCCACCCAGCCACGACTGCTCATGCTCGACGAGCCCACCTTCGGCCAGGACCTGCGCACCTGGCGGGAGATCGTGGCCCTGCTCGACGAACTCCTGCGGGAGGGCACCGCGGTGGTCGCCGTCTCGCACGACACCGACTTCGTGGTCGCCCTGGCTGACCGGGAGTACCATCTGGCCGGGCGGGCCGGCCGCAGCGTCACGCCGCGGGCGGCGGTGTCCCGGTGAGCGTGCTGACGCCTGCCCGGGGAACCCAGGCCATCTTCCGGATCAACCCGGTCGCGAAGCTGGCCGCCGCGCTGCTGCTGGCGGGCGTGCTCATCCTCACCATCGACTGGGTCTCCGCAGTCGTCGCCCTCGCCTGCGAGTTCGTGCTCTTCTTCTGGGCCGGGCTGTCCCTGAAGGCCTTCGCGGTGCGCACCCTGCCGGTCTGGATCGCCGCACCCACCGCCGGCGTCACCACCCTGCTCTACGGGCAGGCGGCCGGGGCGGTCTATTGGTCTTTCGGGCTGGTGAACGTGACCGAGGGATCACTCGAGCTGGCCATCGCCACGACCCTGCGCATCCTCGCCATCGGACTGCCGTCGGTCGTGCTCTTCGTGACCGTCGACCCCACCGACCTGGCCGACGGCCTCGGCCAAGTCGTGAAACTGCCGGCCCGCTTCGTGCTTGGCGGTCTGGCCGGGCTGCGCCTGGTCGGCCTGTTCCTCGAGGACTGGCGCGCCCTCGAACTGGCCCGGCGGGCCCGCGGCATCGCGGACCGCGGCGTCCTGCGCCGGCTGCTCAGCCAGGCCTTCGCCCTGCTGGTGCTGTCGATCCGGCGCGGCAGCAAACTCGCGACGGCGATGGAGGCCCGCGGGTTCGGCGCCTCGGTGCGGCGCACCTGGGCCCGCCCCTCCAGCTTCCGGGGGCGCGAGGTGGCCCTGGTCGGCATCGGTCTGGCCGTGGCCCTGCTCTCGGTGAGCGTCTCCGTGGCGACGGGAAGCTGGAACTTTGTCCTCACCTGATCTGCCCACGGCCGCCCTCGAACCGGCCGCCCCCGATCCGGTCGGTGACCGACGGATGCTGCTGGCCCCCGTGCTCCGCGACCTTGCCGCCGCCGGGATGGCGCCCGTCGTTCTCATCGACGGGCCGAGCGGCGCCGGCAAGAGCACCCTCGCCGACGCGCTCGTCGTCGCCTGGCCGGGACCGCTCCGGCCCACCCTGGTGCGGCTGGACGACATCTACCCCGGCTGGCAGGGGCTGGACGCCGCCGTCACGCACCTGCGCGAACAGGTGCTCGCCCCGAGAAGACTGGGCCGGCCCGCCGCCTGGCGGCGCTATGACTGGGAGCGGCGCGAGTTGGCAGAATGGCACCCGGTCGACCCGGCCCGCCCGCTGATCGTGGAGGGGTGCGGAACCCTGGCGGCCGCCCACGCGCCACTCAGCGACATCCGGGTCTGGCTGGCCGCCGACGACCGCATCCGCAAGCAGCGGGCCCTCGCCCGGGACGGCGAACTGTTCCGGTCGCACTGGGACCAGTGGGAAGCGGGCTGGGACGCTTACCGAGAGCGGGAGGCGCCCGAGCGGCAGGCGACGATCCGGCTGGCCGGGACCCCGGACATCCGTCGCCCGTAAGTCGGTGCCCGGGACTAGGTTGGAGGTATGGCTGATCAAGGTGCTGAAAATGTCGTTTACACCGCGGAATTCATTGACGGTCCCCTCGCGGGCCAGGTCGACACCCGGGTGCTGATCCAGGGCAAACATGACGCCCGGGTCAGCATGATGGCCGCCGTCGAGGGGGTCGAAACGCTGTTCTGGTACGACGAGGAGGACGTGCGCGATGTGCAGGGCCGCGTGCACGTGCGCTACCGGTTCGACGCGGGCGAGAGCGACCCGTTCCTGCCGACCGGCGAGCGCGAGTAGCCGCAGACCAGTAGCCGGCGGGCGGTCGCGGCAGCCTTTCGCCGCTAGCGGTCCGCGGCGATCAGCGCCGAGATCATCGGCACGGGGTGCAGGAGCCGCCAACCGAGGCCCGGCGCGCTGATCGTGCGGTCGAGCACCAGCGTCGACGTCACCTCGGTGCCCCCGGTCTCCACCGTGACCCGGCCGACGGTCTTGCCCGCCCGGCCGGTCGACACCGTCTCCAGGATCACCTCCGCGTCGCCCGGCGCCTGGGCCTGCCAGCCGTACGTCGTCGTGGCCGTGCGCACGGTTCCGGAGGCCTCGGCCCCCCACGGTGTGCTGAACTCCACGTAGGCGTCACCCTGGGCGAGGGTTGGCAGCTCGCGTACCCCGGCGCGGGCGCTCTCCATCAGGGCGGTGACGTCACTGGTCAGGGTGTCGTAATCGGGTTCGCCGAGCAGGGCACCGGCAAAGGTGTAGGTCGAGTCCGGGCCCTGCACCTGACCGGTGAAGAGAAAACAGACGCCCGCCCCGTCCGTGTAGCTGCGGGTGATGCCGGTGACGCCCTCCTCGGCCAGGAACGCCGTGGTGTTGTCCACGCCGCGCTGGCCCACCAGGGCGGAGGCCGGCTGGGAGAGGATGGCACCGATCACCGGGTCGGCGGCGGCCAGGCCGGCCAGCCGGGCAAGGTCGGTGGCCGTTCCGACGCTTTCGTCGTTGAGCCCGGTGGCGTCGGCGACACGAGTGCCGTCGAGGCCCTGCTTGCCCAGCCAGGCGTTGGCGGCGGCGCTGTAGGCGTCGAGGGAGCCGAAGGCCCAACGCGCCAGCGTGTCGGCGTGATTGTTGCTGGAGCCGAGGATCATCGCCTGGAGCAGCTCGGTCTCGGTCCACAGTTCGCCCGGGAAGACCACGACGGTGCGGGCACCGGAATTTCCGTAGTCGATGTAGTCCTGGTAATCCGCGGCCGTGATCGGGATCTGAGGCCCCGTCTCACCAAGGGTCAGCGGTTTCGCGTCGAGCACGACCAGGGCGGTCACGATCTTCGTCGCCGCGGCCATCGGCAGCGGTTCGGCCGTGCCGGCCACGGCGAGAGGCAGGGTGGTGGCGAGAGCGTCGGCGTCCAGCGCCGTCGTCTCCGGGAAGGCCGGATCGGGTGTGACCGTGGCCAGGCCGATGACGGCGCTGCCGCCGGTGGCCGGCAGCGCGGGCGGGAACGGAACCGACTCGCGGGCCGCCGGCGTGACCAGCGTGGCGGTGGCCTCAGGCAACGGCCCCAGTAGGGTGGCCGGCCCGTAGACGCCGACGGACAGGATGACGAGGGCGCCGACCGTGGCGCCGATGACGCGGGCAGGCCGGGATCTACTCATGACGCAAGGCTAACGGTGGTTGGTCATCCCCAGCCGAGGTCGTGCAGCCTGTCGTCGTCGATGCCGTAGAAATGGGCGATCTCATGCACCAGAGTGATGTGCACCTGGTCGCGCAACTCCCCGAGATCCGCGCAGAGCTCCAGCAGCGGCTCCCGGTAGAGCACGATCCGGTCCGGCATCTCACCGAAGCCGTACTGCCCGCGCTCGGTCAGGGCAACCCCGTCATAGAGCCCGAGGGTGTCCATCGTGCCGTCTTCGGGTCGGTCCTCGACCACGAAGATCACGTTGTCCAGGCCGTCGACCATGTCGTCGGGCAGGAGGTCGAGCTCGTCGACGACGAGACGCTCGAACTCCTCGTGAGTCAGCTGCGGCATCCGTTCAGCATCTCACATTCGTTCAGCCTCTCAGGGAGCCGGTCAGCCGTTGATCGTGATGGTGCTCAGGCCGCCGTCGGTGACGCCCCAGGTCTTGAGGATCTCGCCGTAGGAGCCGTCGTCGACCATGGACTGCAGGGCAGCCTGCACGGCCGCTGCCATCCCGGAGTCCTTCGCCACGGCCATGCCGTACGGTGCCTCGTCGAAGGAGGTGCCGGCCTTCTGCAGCTTGCCCGCGGTCTGCTGGATCGCGTAGAGGGTGACCGGGGAGTCTGCGCTGAAGGCGTCGGCCTGGCCGAGCACAGTGGCGTTCGTGGCCAGGTCCTGGGTGTCGAACTTGAGCTTGTCGATCGGGGGCTTTCCGGCGGCGACGCATGCGGCGCTCTTGGCCGGGATTTCATCGGTGTCCTCGTAGGTGGTGGACTGCACGGCGATCTTCAGGCCGCAGGCGCCGTCGGGGTCGACGGTGGTGCCGGTGGCGGAGGCCCACTGGATGCCGGCCGTGTAGTAGTTGACGAAGTCGACCTGCTCCTGGCGCTTCAGGTTGACGGTGAAGGACGAGTTTCCCAGGTCCATCTCGCCGCCGATGATGCTCGGGATTATGGTGTCGAAATTCGCGACCTTGTAGTCGGCGGTCAGACCCAACTTCGCGGCAACCGCGGCGCCGAGTTCGACTCCCCAGCCGATCGGGTTGCCGGAATCGTCCTTGAACTCGTTGGGGGAGTAATTCGGGCTCGTGCCGATCACGAGCGTGTCGGAGGCGCGGACCTTCTCCGGGAGCAGCGCCGAGGCGGCGGCATCTTCGGTCACGGTCTTGGCGGGCGCGGTGGCGTCGGCTCCGGGAACCGGCACAGTGTTGTCGACGCAGCCGGTGAGCAGGAGGGCGGCCACCGCAGCGACGGCGGGGAGGGCGAAACGAGCACGCATGGAGAGATCCCTTTCAGCTGTCCCGGACGCCGTTGGACCGCGGGAAGGCCGAGGCGAGGACACCATTTCGGTGAGGCGTTTCGATGCCGGAAATGCGAACGCGCGGCCGAATCCGAGGGCCCGGTCGCGCGTTCGATGGACTGTTTCTGCGTGTTTCAATTGGGGTGAGTAACGGGGCTTGAACCCGCGGCCTTCCGGACCACAACCGGATGCTCTACCAGCTGAGCTATACCCACCATGCGCTGCTTTCTCACAGAGAAGGCAACTTGACAAGTGTATTACATGTTCGCAGCGAAAATGTTCACGGCTTCGGCCGCGCTGTTCTTCGCCTGTTGGCTGGACGGCCCGGGGTCGGCCACGAACACGGTTTGGCGGTAGTACGCCAGTTCGCGGATGGATTCGAGGATGTCAGCCAGGGCGCGGTGTCCGCCGTCTTTCGCGGGGGCGTTGAAGTACACCCGAGGGTACCAGCGGCGTGCGAGTTCCTTGATCGAGGACACGTCGACGTTGCGGTAGTGCAGCTGGGCGTCGAGGCGAGGCATAAATTTCATCAGGAAGGCCCGGTCGGTGCCGATGGAATTTCCCGCCAGCGGAGCCCTCTGCTCGGCCGGGATGAACTGCAGTACGTATTCCAGCACCAGGGTCTCGGCCTCGGCGGCGCTGATTCCGTTCGGGATCTCGTTGATCAGCCCGCTGGTCTCGTGCATGTTGCGCACGAAGTCGTTCATGTTCTCCAGCGACGCCTGATTCGGCTTGATGATGAGGTCGAGTCCCGGGTCGATGATGTTCAGGTCGTAATCGGTGATCACTACAGCGATCTCCACCAACTCGTCGGAATCAATGTCCAAACCGGTCATCTCGCAGTCAATCCACACCAACCGGTCACTACTTTTTTTCATGTGCCGAGTCTAACGGCGGACGCCGACCGGCCCTGTTGCGCTGATCCCGGCAGCGGTGCGACTGAGACGTGCGCTCCGTAGACTACCTCGCATGGAATTGACGTACTTCTCCTCCGCCTTCTGTGAGCCCTGCATGCAGACCCGGGCAGTCCTGGCCGAGGTCGAACGCCTCGTGCCTCAGGCGACCGTGCGTGAGCTCGACGTGGTGCGGGACGTCGCGGAAGCCGAGGCCGACGGCATCCGGATCACCCCCACGGTGATCATCCGGGACGCGGCCGGGATCGAGGTCTTCCGGGCCACGGGTGTGCCGACACTCGCCCAGGTGCTCGTGGCGGCCGCGAAGGCCGTTTGAGCGCCGGCGGGCCGGGTCTGCGGTATCGTTGATCGTTCTTCGCCCCCGTAGCTCAGTGGATAGAGCAGCGGCCTTCTAATCCGCTTGTCGTAGGTTCGATTCCTACCGGGGGCACCGCACAACACCCGTGAATCCTGTTGCTCTACCCTCGGTTTGGTAGATTCGGGAAATGCGAGAACTACAGGCGCGAATCATCGCGGAGCTGAACGTGTCCCCCCATATCGATGCATCCTCCGAGGTTCGCCGCAGAGTGCAGTTCCTCGCGGACTACCTGGTCCGAACGGGGGCACAGGGCCTCGTGCTCGGCATCAGCGGGGGTCAGGATTCCAGCCTGGCCGGCCGTCTGTGCCAGCTGGCCGTGGAGCAGCTCGCCGAGGCGGGACATTCGGCCATCTTCCAGGCCGTGCGCCTGCCGTACCGGGTGCAGCGGGACGAGGAGGACGCGCAGCTCGCCCTGGAATTCATTCGTCCTGCGTCGACCGTCACCTTCGACATCAAGCGGGCCGTCGACGGCATCGAAGCGGAATTCGCCGATGCGACGGGCCGCCCGCTGCCGGACTTCGACAAGGGAAACGTCAAGGCCCGGGTGCGCATGGTCGCCCAGTATGCCCTCGCCGGCTCGGCCGGCCTGCTGGTCGTGGGCACCGACCACGCCGCCGAGGCGGTCACGGGATTCTTCACCAAGTACGGCGACGGCGGCACGGACATCCTGCCGCTGACCGGACTGACCAAGCGTCAGGGGCGAGCGCTTCTGGTCGAGCTGGGGGCGCCGGACCGGTTATACCTCAAGGCACCGACTGCCGACCTTCTCGACGACAACCCCGGCCAGACCGACGAGGCCAACCTGGGGTTGCGGTACGAGCAGATCGACGACTTCCTGGAAGGGCTGCCCGTCGACGATCTCGTCGCCGAGACGATCGAGAACCGCTACCTCGGCACCGAGCACAAGCGCCAGGTCCCGGCATCGATGTTCGACGAGTGGTGGCGCTGACTCGTGAGAGCTGTGAGCCGCCGCCTCGCTCGGGAGCGCGGCGGCGGCTCACGGACGTCTAGCTCTGGAGCGGGGTGGGGCGCACTTCCAGTGCCTGCACGTCGTCGAGGAGGCGCTGGGTCTCCGTCGACGCCGAGGCCGTTCCAGACGCATATTGTAGCGGGGCAGGCACGGGCGCGGCCGGCGCGGCGGTGAACTGGTCGTGGTGCTGCTGGGCGGTCCAGGCATCCTGCTCGGCGAGGAGGTTCTTCTCGGTGCTGTTCTTGGAGACCTTCCACCGGTCGAGGTCGCTCTGGAAGATCTTGCGGGTGCGGCCCGGCTTGTCCTGCCATTCGACCAGGCGGTCGCGGAACTCGAGCAGCGCGGGCTCGAGCTGGTACCCGAACGTGGCCGAGGTGCGCTTGAGCTCAGCGAGTTGATGCGCGGCCCAGTTCGCGGCGACGCCCGAACCCTTGATCGGCAGGAGGCGCAGCTGCACGTCGGCCTGGCCCACCGCGCGGTCCGCCATGACCTGCTCCTGCGGCGTGAGCGAGTTCCAGACGGATGCCTCGGTCGCGGCATCCACGAGGGTGCCGATCACGGCCGCCTTGAGAGCCCGGTCGTTCTGCGCCAAGAGGCGTTTGATCGCCCCGCGGGAGATCACCGCCGCCAGAAGGCTTGCGACGACGATCGAGACGATGAGCACCACGGCGCTGAAAACCATGGACTGATTGCTGGCTGCCGTGAGCCAGGATACGAAACTATTCCACCACTGCATGAGCGCACTTTACCGGCGTCTCGTCCCGATCTCCGGGAGCGGCGCGGCGTGCCCTGCGGAGAGGTGCGCGCAGTCAGCGGAAGCAGTCGGCCGCGTCGTCAATGCGCCAGAACGAACCGACGTTCATTGTGCGGGTGGCGGCGAGCAGGCGCCGCGCGGCGAAGTGGTCGCCGTCGACCTCGGTGCGCCGCTCGATGTGCCCGAGCACCATGCCGGACCGGTTCGAGACCCGCCAGAGGCCGTCTCTCACGGGAACAAACTGCAGACCGCGGATGACCGGCAGTCGGGGAAGTGGGGACGCTGGTGTGGACATGGAATTCTCCGAGATCGACCGTACGCGGGTGAGGGTCCCCTCAGGCTACGGAGAGCCACCGACAGTGGTTTCGGCGCTACCGCAGAGGTCCGTTCAGCAAAACCATGTCCTGGCTGGCCAGGTCGAGGTCCACAACCCGGTTCGGACGTGCGGTCTGGGCGACGACGATGCCCGCGAGCACAAGGACCACCCCCGCCATCTGCAGCCCGTCGAGGGACTCGCCGAGCCAGAGGAACGCGAACGCGAAGGCGAAGATCACCTCCGAGGCAGACACGATGCCGGCCGCCGTGGCAGTCAGTCGGCCGAGCGCCATGTACGAGAACAGATACGGGGCGAAGGAGCCGAACACGCCGTTCCACAGCGTCAGCAGCCACAGCGGGAGAGACACCGCCCCGAGGTTGCCGTTCAACGCGACATCCTGAACCAGGGTCTGCGGCTCGACCTGCCACCAGGCGCTGAACACGAGCCAGAACGCGCTGGCGAAAAGCATGGACCAGAACGACACGGCCAGTGGCGAGGTCGCGGCGACCTGCCGCTCCCCGACCAGGAAATACACTGCCAGGCAGATTGCGGCGAGGATTCCCGCCAGCACACCCAATTCAGAGAGGGTGCTGGCCCAGATCTGGGCGACGACGGCCATGCCGATCAGAACGCAGCCGATGGCCAGCCAGATGCGGGATTTGACCCGCTCCTTGAAGACGAACCGGGCGACCAGGGCGACGATCAGCACCCCGGTGTACTCGAGCATGAGCGCGATGCCCACCGGCAGCAGACTGATCGCCACTGCGTAGAACCACTGGATCAGGGCGACCCCGGCCACCCCCAGGATGGCCATTACCGCGAGCTGGCGCAGGCTGATGCGGAACGCCCGCCGGTTGGTCACGAGCAACAGACCGCCGGCCAGGAGGGCGACGACCGTGACCCGGAAGAAGGTCAGCTGAGCCGGGGACAGGCCCGCATCCACGATCACCTTGGTGGTGCTGCCGTTGAGGCCGAAGAGCAGCGACGCGAGGAGAGCGTAGAGATAGCCCACTTCGCTCAGCCCAGACCGGTGCCGTGCACGGCGTACGGTTCGATCTCGTCGATTTCGATCTGGGTGAGAGGCGGGGCATCCAGGGCCGCCACGGTCTGCTCGAGCTGGTTCAGGCTGCTCGCGCCGACCAGCACACTGGTCACCGACGGCTGGCGCAGGATCCAGGTGACCGCCAGCTGGGCCAGCGTCTGGCCGCGCGCGGCGGCAATCTCGTTCAGGGCGCGGGCACGGCCCTGGTAGGTGTCGGTGAGAACGTCCTCCGACAGGAAATCGCTCGTCGCGACCCGCGAGCCTGCCGGAACGGTGCCGTCCAGGTAGCGGTCGGTGAGAAGTCCCTGTGCGAGCGGCGAGAAGACGATGCTGCCCATGCCGAGCTCGTCGAGCACGGGGAAGAGCCCGTCTTCGATGTGGCGGTCGAACATCGAGTAACGCGGCTGGTGGATCAGGAGGGGGATCTTGTGCTCGGCCAGCGCCGCCGCCGCGGCCCGCGTCTGCTCGGGGGTGTAGCTGGAGATGCCGACATAGAGGGCCTTTCCCTGCTGCACCGCCGACGCCAGCGCGCCCATGGTCTCCTCGATGGGAGTCTCCCGGTCCGGCCGGTGGGAGTAGAAGATGTCGACGTAGTCGACGCCGAGCCGGCCCAGGCTCGCGTCGAGGGAGGAGAGCAGGTACTTGCGAGAACCGAAGTCGCCGTAGGGGCCCGGCCACATGTCGTAGCCGGCCTTGCTGGAAATGATCATCTCGTCGCGGTAGGCCCGGAAATCTTCGGCGCAGATGCGGCCGAAGTTGGTCTCGGCGGCTCCGGGAGGAGGACCGTAGTTGTTGGCCAGGTCGAAGTGGGTGACCCCCAGGTCGAAGGCACGGCGCAGGATGGCGCGTTGGGTCTCGATCGGGCGCTCGTGGCCGAAGTTGTGCCAGAGGCCGAGAGACAGCGCCGGCAGTTTGAGGCCGCTCCGTCCGACGCGTCGGTAGGTCATGTCGGCATAGCGGTTCGGAGCTGGCACGAAGGTCATGCCGTTACTCTAGGGGTGTGCAAACTTTTGTGGTCGCAGGTGGATGTTTCTGGTGTCTCGATGCCGTGTATCGGGTGTTGCGTGGCGTGAGCGAGGTGGTTTCCGGGTATACCGGGGGAGGGGCTCAACGGCCAACGTATGAGTCGGTGTGCACGGGCCGTACCGGCCACGCCGAGGCCATCGCCGTGACGTTCGACCCGGAGGTCATCCCGGCCAGCGTCATCCTCGACGTGTTCTTCTCGCTGCACGACCCGACCCAGCTGAACCGCCAGGGCGCCGACGTGGGCACCCAGTACCGGTCGGCGATGTTCTATGCCGACGACGCGCAGAAGCGGCTCTTCGAAACCGCTCGCACTCGCGCCGCCGAATGGTGGGGCGGCGGCGTCGTCACCACGATCGATCCGCTCGGCGAATACTTCGTGGCCGAGGACCACCACCAGGACTTCTTCGCCAAAAACCCCGGTCAGGGCTACTGCATGGCCGTCGCGCTGCCCAAGGTGAACAAGATCCGCAAGTCCTACGCCGAATACCTCCTCTAGCAGCGCGAGTTCGTGTACTCGTAGGCGGCGAGTATCGCCGAGCGCGGCGAAATGAACGGGTTTTCTAGCTGCCGTGCCAGCGCCGCCAAGACCGCCGTGCGGAAACCCGGAGCCAAACGAATTCGACGGAGATTTTGCCCAAAGCGACACTAGAAACTGGAAAAGAGCGCTTTCACAGGAGAATCTCCGTCGAATTGGTTCGACACCGACCGCGGCGCGCACCCGGACCCTCTCCGTCAGAAGCGAGCCCAGCCCTCCCCAGCTGCGGGGGGCGGTCATTCGGCACAGGTTCCGGATGCCGCGGCCGCGCGTCGTCCTGCCGCCGCACACTCGGAGTACGCGATCTGGGGCGGCGGAGACGGGCACGAGCCGTCGCTCCAGGTCGCGTGTTCCGGGCATTCGTCCGGGGCTCACAGGATGAGGGAGACCGTAATGAGCGACAGCATCACCGTGACCGGAATCGTGGCCACCACGCCCCGTCACCTCGTGACCAGTTCGGGGCTGGCCATCACGTCGTTTCGGCTGGCATCAAGCCAGCGTCGCTTCGACCGTGTGAAACAGACCTGGGTTGACGCCGAGACCAACTGGTACACCGTGTCCTCCTTCCGGCAGCTCGCCCACAACGTGGAGCGCTCGGTGCAGAAGGGTGAGCACGTAGTCGTGGCGGGGCGGTTGCGCATCCGGCCGTGGGAAAATGCCGACCGCAACGGTACCTCGGTCGAGGTCGAGGCAGAGACCGTCGGGCACGACCTGGCCTGGTGCAGCACCGTCTACACGCGCTCGCCGCCGCCCGGCGCAGCGTCGGCGCCACATCCGACCGAGCCCACGGACGGCTTCCTACCTGCCGATACTGACGACGCACCCCCGATGAGCGACGAGGCAGAGTCCGCGGCGCTAGTCGGGGTCGATTCCTGATGGCGGCAACTCGGCACAGTATCCGGCACAGTCACCGGGACAGTGACCGGAATAGACTCTCGGGGACACGGGGCATCTGGCAGACTCAGAGGTCTGACCGCACCGCGGTCGCGGAAGGACCACGTGCCGGCACCATCAGATCGGGAAACCCGGAGACGTCGAACCGGCATCCGTTCCCCACGTACCGGTAGCGCGTTGCTGCTCGGGCTGGCCGTCACGGTCAGCCTCGCGGCCTGCTCGGCGGCACCGGCCGCGACTTCCTCGAGCACGGCCACGGCGTCGGCGTCGGCTCGTCCGACCGCGAGCGCGGCGCCCATACCCGCGCCGCAGCTAGAGCCGGAGAAGGATGCCGCGGCGAACCTGGCCTACTTCGACAGCGTCGCCACGGCGGTCGTCACCGCCGACGAGAATGCCGGCGGGCGGGCATTCGTGGACGCGCTGGGGGCCTCCGGCTTCGACCGGGCCCAAATGGAGGTTACCTTCGACGAGACCAACATCGACCTCCAAGCGGACTCTATCCAGTTCTCCGTTCGGTTCAACGGCGAATGCCTGATCGGGCAGAACGGACCGGCCACGGGCGGGTACCACAGCGCGGTCACGGCGATCCTCGCATCCGGAACGTGTCTGGTCGGGGCCACGCGGCAAATAGACTGGTAAGCACTATGGCTGAATTTATCTACACGATGGTCCGCGCTCGCAAGGCGGTCGGCGACAAACTGATCCTCGACGACGTCACCATGTCGTTCTTCCCCGGCGCCAAAATCGGTATCGTGGGGCCGAACGGCGCCGGAAAATCCACGATCCTGAAGATCATGGCCGGGCTGGACACCCCCAGCAACGGCGAGGCGAAGCTCTCGCCCGGCTACTCGGTCGGCATCCTGATGCAGGAGCCCGAACTCGACGAGACCAAGACGGTCCTCGAGAATGTGCAGGAGGGCGTCGGCCCGATCAAGGCCAAGGTCGACCGGTTCAACGAGATCAGCCTCGCGCTCGGCGAACCCGACGCGGACTTCGACGCACTGCTGGCCGAAATGGGCACGCTGCAGGAGGCCATCGACGCCGCCGACGCCTGGGACCTCGATTCCCAGCTGGAGCAGGCCATGGACGCCCTGCGCACCCCGCCGGGCGATTACTCCGTCGCCGACCTCTCCGGCGGTGAGAAGCGCCGCGTGGCGCTGACCAAGCTGCTGCTGCAGAAGCCCGACCTGCTCCTCCTTGACGAGCCCACCAACCACCTCGACGCCGAAAGCGTGCTCTGGCTCGAGCAGCACCTGGCCCAGTACCCCGGCGCCGTTCTCGCCGTCACCCACGACCGGTACTTCCTCGACCACGTGGCCGAGTGGATCGCCGAAGTCGACCGCGGCCACCTGTACCCCTACGAGGGCAACTACTCGACCTACCTCGAGAAGAAGCAGGAACGGTTGCTCATCGCGGGCAAGAAGGACGCGAAGATGGCCAAGCGCCTCGCGGACGAGCTCGAATGGGTGCGCTCGAATGCGAAGGGCCGCCAGGCAAAGTCGAAGGCGCGTCTCGCCCGCTACGAAGAGATGGCGGCAGCGGCCGAAAGCACCCGCAAGCTTGACTTCGAAGAGATCCAGATTCCCGTCGGCCCGCGCCTCGGTGCCCAGGTCATCGACGCCAAGAAGGTCAAGAAGGGCTTCGGCGACCGGGTCCTCATCGAGGATCTCTCCTTCACCCTCCCGCGCAACGGCATCGTCGGCATCATCGGTCCCAACGGCGTGGGCAAGACCACGCTGTTCAAGACGATTGTCGGACTCGAGCCACTGGACCTGGGTGAACTGAAGATCGGCGAGACGGTCGACATCTCCTACGTCGACCAGAGCCGCGCGGGCATCGACCCGAACAAGTCGCTTTGGGAGGTCGTCTCCGACGGCCAGGACTATATCCAGGTCGGCAAGACCGAGATCCCGTCGCGGGCCTACGTGTCCACATTCGGCTTCAAGGGTCCCGACCAGCAGAAGAAGGCCGGCGTGCTCTCCGGTGGTGAGCGCAACCGCCTCAACCTGGCGCTCACCCTCAAGCAGGGCGGCAACCTGCTGCTGCTCGACGAGCCCACCAACGACCTGGACGTCGAAACCCTCGGCTCGCTCGAGAACGCGCTCCTTGAATTCCCCGGCTGCGCCGTGGTCATCACCCACGACCGGTGGTTCCTTGACCGAATCGCCACGCACATCCTCTCCTATGAGGGCACCGACGAAGACCCGGCGAACTGGTACTGGTTCGAGGGCAACTTCGAGTCGTACGAGCAGAACAAGATCGAACGCCTTGGCCCGGATGCCGCGAAACCGCACCGGTCCGCGTACCGCAAGCTGACCCGCGACTAGGACCCGCGGTGAAGCTGCGCGTGCCGGTGAAGTTGCGCTGGTCGGATCTGGACGCCTACGGCCACGTCAACAACGCCGAGTTGTTGCGTGTGCTCGAGGATGCGCGCATCCAGGCGTTCTGGCCGGATGAAGACGGCGACGGCCCCGGGGCGTTCGCCGGCACCGCCGTGCTGGACGGGCGCCCGGGCGCGGCGACGCTGACCCTGATCGCGCGGATGGAGGCCGAGTATCTGGCTCCGATTCCGTATCTGAGGCAGCCTCTGGACATCCGTCTCTGGCTCGGCAAGCTCGGTGGCGCCAGCCTCGAGGTCTGCTACGAGGTCTGGACTCCGATCGGCCTGGAGCCAGCGGTTCTCTTCGCGCAGGCGAGCACCACAATCGTGTTGGTGGACGCCGCGACCGAGCGGCCGCGCAAGATCAACGAGGTCGAGCGCGCCGCTTGGGCTCCATACGTAGACGAACCCATCCGATTCACCCGGCGCGCGTCCCTGCCGGCTGAGTAGGCCGGCCCGGACGCAGTCCGCCTCAGCCGGCGGTGACGGCGTCGCCGGTGACGGTGACCTTCACCGACGCCAGCGGTTCGGTCGCCGGCCCGGCGAGGGCCTCGCCGGTGGCACGGTCGAACTTCGAGCCGTGGCAGGGGCAGTCGAACTCGTCCTTTACCGCTTTGACCACGCAGCCCTGGTGGGTGCAGATCGCGCTGAACGCCACCACGGTGCCGGCCGTGGGCTGGCTGATCAGGATGGGCTTGCCATCGAGGGAGGCCTCGATCGAACCGCCCACGGGGATGTCGGCGAGCTTGGCTAACTCCACCGGGCCAATGTTGCCGGTGCCGGAATCTGCGGCGCCGTCGGTGCTGCAGCCGACCAGCGCGACGGCGGTGCCAGCGGTGCCGAGCAGGAGCGCGGTGCGGCGGGAGATGTCGGTGGCGTTCGTCATGGTTCTCCTCGATCGGGCGGGCGTTCAGAGATGCTCAGAGACGCTCAGAGCATGTGAGAGAGGCTACTCTGCGTTCGTGGGCACGCGCAGCATGCCCTCCTGCGCGACCGTGGCGAGAAGCAGGCCCGCCCGGCTGTAGATGCTGCCGGTGGAGAGCCCGCGTCCACCCTGGGCGGTCGGGGAATCCTGTACGTAGAGCATCCACTCGTCGACCCGGCCGAAGCGGTGGAACCACATGGCGTGGTCCAGGCTCGCAACCTTGAGCCCGGGTGTGGCCCAGGCCACGCCGTGGCGACGCATGACAGGCTCCATGATCGAGTAGTCGCTGGCGTATGCCAGCGCGGCGCGGTGCAGGTCAGGGTCGTCGGGCAACGGGCCCATGGTCTTCATCCACACGGCCTGGCGAGAGGTGTGCTCGCCGTCCACCTTGAGGTAGATCGGCGACGGCAGGTGCCGCATGTCGAACGGACGCTCGTTCGCCCAGTAGCGGGCGATGGAGTGGTCGACCTGGGCCAAAGCATCCGCCGCCGTCGGCAAGGACTCCGGGTCGGGCATATCGGTTGGCATCTCGATCTGGTGCTCGAGGCCTTCATCACCGTCCTGGAACGAGGCGATCATCGACAGGATCGGATGCCCGTCCTGATAGGCCTGCGTGCGGCGGGTGGAGAAGGAGCGGCCGTCGTGGATGCGATCGACGGAGAAGGTGATCGGCTGGCCCACGTCGCCGGGGCGCAGGAAATAGCCGTGCATCGAGTGCACATGGCGGTCGTCGGGAACCGTGCGCATCGCGGCGACCAGTGACTGGGCGAGCACCTGCCCGCCGAAAACGCGGCCGAGCGGCATCCACTGCGACGGCCCGGTGAAGATGTCCTCGCTGGTGCGGGCGCCCGTGTCGGTGAGGTCCAGGGCGGTTAGAAGGCCCTCCATCGGCAAGTCCATGTGGCCTCCTCAGGCGCGTGGCGGAGCAGACGCGCGCACCGGTGTGACGCGCGCCGTACCTTGGTAGTTTAGGAGCAGATGAGTAAGTCATTTTCTCTCCCAGAGTCCCTGTCCCTTCGCGACCTCCAGGTCTACCTCTCCCGCGCTAGCCGGGTGGAGGACGGTTCCGTGCGCCTCATTCAGGCCGCGGGGGTGCTCGCTGTCTACACCGCGATCCTCTACCCGCGCGGTCTCCTCGACTCCAGCCCGACCGTGCTGGGCCTGCGCACCTTCGCGCTCACCGCACCGGTCGAGCTCGACGCGGTCGTTCCCGTGCGCTCCCTGCTGGACCGCCTCGCCCGCCTCACCGCGGCCGTGCTGGAGGACGAGGCGACAGTGACCGTAACCGTGCCGCTGGAAGTGACCACCGTGACCTGGGCCGGTATCTCGCCGCCCCAAGGCGGCTGGACCCTGCTCGGTGAAACGGATGCCGCCCTGCTCGACGGTGCGGCGCAGGCCGGCATTGAGGAAGTCGCCGCCGTCATCCCGGCGGGAACCGGCGGGCAGATCGTGCAGCGGGTGCGCTCCGAAGTCTGGAGCCGCCCGATCCCCGGCCTGGAAATCGTGCCGGCCGGCGCCGCCTTCGCGGCCGTCAGCCTCGGTTTCCTGCCGAAAAACGAGCCCGTGCGCCTGTTCGAGACGGGCCTGTGGACCCGGCTGAGCACGAGCCGCGGCCACATCCTCGTGCGTCGCAAGCCCTGGTCGCTGAGCCGCTGACTATTCGCTGGGTGTTCGCACCGTGCCCCGAACGAATTCGACGGAGATTTTGCCCGGATCGGCCTTAAACTGGCCGAGAATCGGCTCAAACATCAAAATCTCCGTCGAATTGGTTCGACACCGGTCGCTGACTCGGCGACACGCGGGCGTCCTGCCACAGCCGGGTGAGCACGTCGGCCGCCGGTTCTGCGCGGGCAGAGCGGAAGCCGGTGCCCGCCCAGAGGGCGAGTCCGTCGGCGTCGCCGCGTCGACCCGCATCCGCCCTGAGGCCACTGGTGAGATGGTTCACCTGAGGATAAGCCCGGGGCGCGGTGGCGTCGTGCTCGATGATGAACGCGTTGCGCAGCCCCCGTGCCGGACGCCCGGAGAACGCGCGCGTGACCACGGTGCGATCAAAGTTTGGGTCGACGAGCGCGTCCTTGTGCGCCTGCTGGGCGCCGGACTCCGCGGTGCGGAGGAACGCCGTGCCCAGTTGCACGGCGTCCGCGCCGGCCGCCAGGAGCGTCGCGATCCCGGCACCGGAGTGGATGCCCCCGGCCGCGATGAGCGGCAGAACCGCCAGGTCCGAAATGGCGCGGACCAGTTCGATCAGGGGAGTGGTCTCCGGTTCTTCGGCCGTCGTGAAGGTCGCCCGGTGTCCGCCTGCTTCCGGGCCCTGCACGCAGAGCACATCGACTCCGCGTTCCTCCGCGAGAACCGCCTCCCGAACCGAGGTGACCGTGGCGATCACGCACGCGTCGACGGCGTGCAAACCGTCCACGGCCTCGGCCGGCGGTAACCCGAAGGTGAACGACACCACGGGGACTCGGTGCCCGATGAGAAGGGACACCTTGGCGGAGAACCAGTCATCGTCCGCGGCCAGTGTCGGGGGCAATTC
Organism: Cryobacterium sp. TMT2-4; assembly: GCF_004402575.1. Lineage (NCBI taxonomy): Bacteria > Bacillati > Actinomycetota > Actinomycetes > Micrococcales > Microbacteriaceae > Cryobacterium > Cryobacterium sp. TMT2-4. The sequence continues at coordinate 49,305 of NZ_SOGE01000012.1, forward strand.
CACGCCGTGTTCCAGCGCGGTCGCTGTCAGGCTCTGGCGGTAGGCATCGACTCCGGCCTGGTCGGTCAGTGGTGGCCCGGGAACGAATACGTTCACGCCGTACGGCGGCCGCGAGCCCTGGTGCACGTCGGCGATCTGCCGGGCCAGCGCATCCGGGGTCTTGTACCCGGCGGCCAGGAACCCGAGGCCGCCCCCCGCGCTGAGGCTGCGCACCAGGGCAGGGGTGGACGCGCCACCGGCCATGGGTGCCGCGATGATCGGAATGCGAAGGTCCTTCAGACTGAACATTGTCTCTTTCCGGTGTGTGGGTGCTTGCGTCACAGTGTGCGAGCCGCCTCGTGCGTGCGGTGTTTCCGGCCTATCCCGCCGACGCCAGCAGCGCCGCCCAGAGGTCGGCGCGGGCGTGGAAGGCGCCGAGGTCCCGCCCGAGCAACTGCTCGGCGTGGCTGATCCGGCCGCGCACGGTGTGTCGGTGCACGCCGAGCTCCGTCGCGGCCGGGCCGAACTGGCCGTTGCGCTCGAGCCACACCCGCAGGGTGGGGAGCAGCGCCGTGCCGTGGGCGGCATCGTGGTCGGAGAGCGGCCGGAGGGTGGCGCGGCCGACCTCCGAGGCATCCGTTCGGGCCAGGAACGCGAGCACGCCCTGCCGTGAGATCACCTCGAATTCGACGATGCCCGCCGCGCCTTCGTGGGCGCGCTCGAGCGCCTGTCGGGCCTGGGCCGCCGCGTGCGGCAGGGCACGATAGGCGCTCCGGTCGGAGACGCCCACGTGCAGCCCGAGGCCCACCAGCTCGGCGAGCACCGGATCGGCGGCGACATCGAGGATGAGCACCACCTGGCCGCCGTCGCGGGCGAAGAACAGGTGCCCGGGGCGTTCCTCGACCCGCAGTTCGAGCAGCTCGGCCAGAGCGTCCAAGCGTTCGGGCGGCGGGGAGACGACGGCGACCCGTACCGGCTCGGCCGGGAGGGCACCCCAGAGCTCCCGGGAGATGCTCTGCACCAGCGGGAGGTCGCCGCCGAGTAGCGCCTGCAGCAGCCCGGACCGCAGGTGGCCGCGGGCGCGACCCTGGGCGCTGTTCTGCTCGAGCGCGAGCCCGGCGAGGGCGATGACGCTGGTCACCACCTGCTGGCTGGCCTGGTCGAGCAGGGTGCCGCCCCCGAGGGCCAGCACCCCGCGCAGCTGGCCCTGCCTCCCCAGGGTCTGCAGGGTCAAAGTCTCGCCGCCCTCGTCGAGGGTGCTGCCGGCCCGCTGCCCGCGGCGGAGCAGCCGGCCGGCCTCCGCCTGCACCTGCGGCAGGGCGGTGGAGGAGGCGGAACCGGAGAACGCGTCGCGGGGGAAGACCCGGTCGAGCGTGCCGCTCGCGTCGAAGAGCGCGACCCAGTGGCCCAGCTGCCGGGACAGCTCGCTAAGAATGTTGCTCAGGCCGTCGGGTCGGAGGGCCGCGTGCGAGATGGCCCGCTGGGCGTCCAGCGCCCAGGTGTTGCGGGCATAGCGCAACTCGGCGACCAGGTCGCCGGCCGCGCGGGCCACCGCGATGAACGGAGTGTCATAGGGCACCTCGATCAGGGGCAGCCCCTCGGCAAGGCAGGCCGCAACGAGGGCCTCCGGCGTGCCGGCGCGCACGACCTCCGTGCCGAAGCCGAGACAGGCGATGCCGCGGGCCGTGAGCCGGCGCACGTAGTCGCGGTAGTAGGCATCCGTCATCGGGTCGGCGAACTGGGTGCCGGTGGTGAGGAGCACCTGGCTGGCGGAGAGAAACGGCGTCGGGTCGGCCAGGTCGGAGCCGTGCACCCACTCCACGGGCTGGTCGAGAGTGTGTGCCGGCAGCTGCGGCTCGGCCGTGAGCAGGCGCAGCTGGAGGCCGGGCTGGGCCAGCAGGCGGCGCACGGTGGGCAGGAGCGGCGGGGCCAGGTTCGGAGCCATGCGACGAGTGTACAACGTGGCGAAAGTTCACCCGCGCGTTGTACACGGTGCCGGATGTTGCGGGTGGCCGCCCTGCGTAGCCTCCTGGAATCGGTATCGTCGCCGGCCCCGCGCCGATGCAACAGCCAGCGAACTGGAGCAGCAATGACCCTCGTAGACGCCCTTTCTGTGATCCCGGTCGGCGGACCGTCCCTTCCCCAGGAACGCCGCCTCGTCACCGCCATCCCCGGCCCGAAGTCCCAGGAGCTCGGACGTCGCAAGATCGAGGCCGTCTCCGCCGGGGTGGGAGTGACCCTGCCTGCCTATATCGTCGCGGCCGGCGGCGGTGTGCTTGTCGACGTCGACGGCAACTTCCTGATCGACCTCGGCAGCGGCATCGCCGTGACCGGCATCGGAAACAGCGCCCCCGAGGTCGTGGCCGCCGTGGCCGCCCAGCTGGCCCAGTTCACGCACACGTGCTTCACCGTGACGCCCTACGACTCGTACATCGAGGTAGCCGAGATGCTCAACCGGCTCACCCCGGGCGACCACGCCAAGCGCAGCGCCCTGTTCAACTCCGGCGCCGAGGCCGTGGAGAACGCCGTCAAGATCGCCCGGCACTACACCGGCAAGCAGGCCGTCGTCGCCTTCGACCACGCTTACCACGGCCGCACCACCCTGACCATGGGCCTCACCGCGAAGAACCAGCCGTACAAGAACGGCTTCGGCCCCTTCGCCGCGGAGATCTACCGGGCACCCATGTCGTACCCCTACCGCGACGCCGGACTCGACGGGGTAGGGGCCGCCCGGCGCGCCATTTCCCAGATCGAGAAGCAGGTCGGCGCCGACAACCTGGCCGCCCTGATCATCGAGCCGATCCAGGGTGAGGGCGGCTTCATCGTGCCCGCACCCGGCTTCCTTCCCACCCTGGTGGACTGGTGCCGCGCGAACGAGGTCGTCTTCATAGCCGACGAGGTGCAGACCGGATTCGCCCGCACCGGCGACCTCTTCGCCAGCAACCACGAGGGCATCGTGCCCGACCTGATGGTGATGGCCAAGGGCATCGCCGGCGGCCTGCCGCTCTCCGCCGTCACCGGCCGCGCCGAGATCATGGACGCACCGCAGGTCGGTGGCATCGGCGGCACCTATGGCGGCAACCCGCTCGCCTGCGCCGCGGCCCTGGCCACCATGCGCAGCTATGAGACCGAGAACCTGGCCCAGCGCGCCCGTGAAATCGGCGCCATCCTGACCGAGCGGCTGAACGCCATCCGTGCCGTCGACAAGCGTGTGGGCGATGTGCGCGGCCGCGGCGCCATGATCGCCATCGAACTGGTCGACCCGGTGACCGGAGACCCGGATGCCGCCCTCACCGGCCGCGTCGTGGCTGCCGCCCACGCCATGGGCGTCGTGCTGCTCACCTGCGGCACCTACGGCAACGTGATCCGCTTCCTGCCGCCTCTGAGCATCTCCGACGACCTCCTCGTCGAGGGCCTGCAGGTGCTGGTGAGCGTGCTCGCCGCCGCATGAGCCCTGGCTCCGCGGTCTCCTGCCCGAAGCCGACGGGGGCACAGGGCGATCAGTCATACTGGGGGAACGCCGCGGGGAGGGTGGCGGAAACGCCCTTTCTGCACGGCCTCCACCCCTGATCAAAACTTCATTCGCATTTCCCGTATCGCATCGGAAAGAGTCTCATCGTGTCCACTCGTGAAACCGAACTGCTCGCCCGCGTCCCGGACGGCCTCTACATCAACGGCACCTGGCAGCAGGGTGGCGGTAAGGCCATCGAGGTCACCGACCCGGCGACCGGTGCTGTGCTCAAACGGATCGCGAACGCGGATGCCGCCGACGGCATCCGTGCCCTCGATGCGGCCGTCGAGGCGGCCGAGTCGTGGGCGGCTACCGCGCCGCGTACGCGGGCCGAGATCCTGCGCCGGGCCTTCGACCTGCTGCAGGAGCGCCGCGATGATTTTGCGCTGCTGATGACCATGGAGATGGGCAAACCTCTCGCCGAGGCCAATGGAGAGGTCACCTACGGCGGCGAGTTCCTGCGCTGGTTCAGCGAGGAGGCCGTGCGCATCAGCGGTCGCTTCGGGCTGAACCCGGAGGGAACCGGCACGATGGTTGTCTCTCAGTATCCGGTCGGACCGTGCCTGCTGATCACTCCGTGGAACTTCCCGCTGGCCATGGCCACCCGCAAGATCGCCCCCGCGCTCGCCGCCGGCTGCACGGTCGTCGTGAAGCCCGCCGAGCTGACCCCGCTGACCACCCTCTTCTTCGTGCAGCTGCTCGAAGACGCCGGGGTACCGGCCGGCGTCGTCAACGTGATCACCACGTCGACCTCTTCCGCCGTTGCCGGGCCGATCATCGCCGACCCCAGGCTGCGGAAACTCAGCTTCACTGGGTCGACCCCCGTGGGCCGCAAGCTCATTCAGCAGGCGGCCCAGGGTGTGCTGCGCACCTCGATGGAGCTCGGCGGCAACGCCCCGTTCGTCGTCTTCGAAGACGCCGACCTGGACAAGGCCGTCGAGGGCGCGATGCTCGCCAAGTTCCGCAACATCGGGCAGGCCTGCACCGCGGCCAACCGTTTCATCGTGCACGAGTCCGTCGCCGCCGAGTTCGCCCGCCGCCTGACCGAGCGTGTCGGCGCGCTGAAGATCGGCCGCGGCACCGAAGCCGGCGTCACCATCGGCCCGCTCGTCAGCGAGGCTGCCGTCGCCGGCACCGATGCCCTCGTGCAGGACGCGCTGGCCCACGGCGCCACCCTGCTCGCCGGCGGCAAGCGCCCCGAAGGCGCCGGCTCCTTCTACGAGCCCACCGTGCTGACGGACGTGGCCCCGGCCAGCGCCCTCCTGACCGAGGAGATCTTCGGCCCGGTCGTCGGCATCGTCACCTTCGCCGACGAGGCCGAGGGCGTGCGTCTGGCGAACTCCACCGAGTACGGCTTGATCAGCTACGTGTACACCCAGGACCTCGCCCGCGGGCAGCGGATGATCGCCAAGCTTGAAACCGGAATGATGGGTCTGAACACGGGCCTGGTCTCCAACGCGGCGGCACCGTTCGGCGGTGTCAAGCAATCCGGTCTGGGCCGCGAAGGCGGGCTCGAGGGCATCCAGGAGTACCTGTCCACCAAGTACACGCTCATCCCGGTCTCCTGACCGGCGACGTACCTGTTTTTCACCTGCTTCCCCACCACCAGAACGCAATGGAGCACTTCTTGAGCATCATCGAACGTGACATCGTCATTATCGGCGCGGGGGCATCCGGCCTGACCGCCGCGACCGAGCTGCGGAAGGCCGGCCTCACCGTGGCCGTGCTCGAAGCGCGAGACCGCGTCGGCGGCCGCCTCCACACCGACGACATCAACGGTGCCATGCTCGAGATCGGCGGCCAGTGGGTTTCGCCCGATCAGGACGCACTCAAGGAGACCATCGCCGAGCTGGGCCTCGAGACCTTCGCGCGGTACCGCGAGGGCGAAAGCGTCTACATCAACGCCGCGGGGGAGCGAACCCGGTTCGAGGGCGAGATCTTCCCGGTCTCGGCCGACACCGAGCGCGAGATGGTGGCCCTGATCGCCACTCTCGACGAGCTCGTGGACCAGATGGACCCCGACCGTCCCTGGGCACACCCGCGTGCGGTGGAGCTCGACCAGATCTCCTTCCGGCGCTGGCTGGAGCAGGAGACCGACGACCAGGAGGCCCGCGACAACATTAGCCTCTTCATCGCCGGGGCCATGCTGACCAAGCCGGCGCACGCTTTTTCCACGCTGCAGGCCCTCCTGATGGCGGCCAGCGCCGGCAGTTTCAGCAACCTCGTCGACGCCGACTTCATCCTCGACGAACGGGTCGTGGGCGGGCTGCAGCGGGTGCCGATCCTGCTGGCCGAGAACCTCGGTGACGACGTATTCCTCGGGCAGGCCGCCCGCACCGTGCGCTGGGGCGACGCCGGCGTGAGTGTGCTCACCGACGACCTCGAGGTGCGTGCGCGTCGCGTGATCGTTGCCGTTCCTCCCGTGCTCTACACCCGGATCTCCTTCGATCCGCCGCTGCCACGCCGCCAGCAGATGATGCACCAGCACCTCTCGATGGGCTTCGTGATCAAGGTGCACGCGGTCTACGAGACCCCGTTCTGGCGGGAGGACGGCCTCTCCGGCACGGCCTTCAGCCCCTACGAGCTCTCCCACGAGGCCTACGACAACACCAATTTCAACGACCCGCGCGGCACTCTGGTCGGCTTCGTCTCCGACGAGGCCGCCGACGGCGTGTTCACCGTCTCGGCGGAGGAGCGCAAGCAGCGCATCCTCACCTCGCTCTCGCACTACTTCGGCCAGAAGGCACTGACGCCCGTCGTCTACTACGAGAGCGACTGGGGCACGGAAGAGTGGACCCGCGGCGCCTACGCGGCGAGCTTCGACCTGGGCGGGCTGGCTCGCTTCGGCGCGGACCTGCGCACACCGGTTGGCCCGATCCTGTTCTCCTGCAGCGACCTCGCCGGAAAGGGCTACCAACACGTCGACGGCGCAATTCGGATGGGACGCGCAACGGCCGCGGAGATCGTCGCCGAGCTCGACTTGTAAAGCAGGCGCGGCGGCATCCGTCGGCCGGCCTGGTTCGGTCGGTCTGTGTCTCGCGGCGCAGATTGCAGAAGCGGGCGCACGGTAGAACGTGCGCCTGCGTCCCAACGGTGCGCCGAGAGCGGGTGCGCTGCTACTCGTCGAAGGTATTGAGCATTGCGAAGGCCGCGCGCTCGAGGTAGTCCCAGAGCTGGTCGCGCTGCAGCGGTGCAAGAGCGGCCTTGTCGACGGCGGCGCGCATGTGGTTCAGCCAGCGGTCGCGGGAATCCGGGTTCACCTTGAAGGGCTGGTGCCGTTGGCGCAGCCGCGGGTGGCCGCGCTGCTCGCTGTAGGTGGTCGGGCCACCCCAGAACTGCTCGAGGAACATGGTCAGACGCTCGGCGGCCGGGCCCAGGTCGTCTTCGGGGTACATCGGCTTCAGTACCGGGTCGGTGGCGACGCCGCGATAGAACTCGTTCACCAGATTCTCGAAGAACGGCCTACCGCCGACCTGCTCGTAGAACGTGGCGCCGATCGCGGTGCCGTTCTCGCCCGCGCGCAGGTGGACCGCACCGGGCGTGGCAGGAGTGGGGGCGCCGGCATCATTCGTCATCGTGAGTCTCCGGATCTGGTGCCGTGTGCGTGGGTGCCTCGGTCTTGGGTGTCGGGGCCTTGGGTGCCGCGGTTTTGGGTGTCGGGGCCGTGGGCACAGCCGGGTCTGTACCGGAAACATCCGCTGACGCTGCGCGTGGGTGGGCCTCCTGGGGCAGCGCGGTCGCGGCGTTCTTGGGTCGGCGGGGTGCGCGGGGAGCCTTTTTCTTCCGCACCGGGATCGGGGCGGTGAACGGGCCGGTGGTGAGGTCCGGCATGGCCGCGGCTGCTTCCGCGGCCGCGTCGGGCGTTCCCTCGGAGCCGGGGTCGGAGCCGGCGGCGACCGTGCCATCCGTGCCGGCCATGACCACGCTGTTGAGCGGAGTCAGACCGATGCCGAGCCCGTCCAGCGCCTTCTTCAGGTGCAGGCGCAGGTCGCGGGCGAAGTCCCACTTCGCCGCCACCCGGGTCTTGACGACGAGGCGCACGACGAGGGCCTCGGCGGAGATCGACTCGAGTCCCCAGATCTCCGGCTTCTCCAATATCACCGACCGCCACTTGCGGCTGGAGGCGAGCGCCTTCGCGACGCGCAGCAACTCGTTCTGCACCGCCTCGACATCGGACGAGTAGGGGATGGCGAGGTCGATGATCACGCGCGCCCAGCCCTGGGACATGTTGCCGACGCGCAGGATCTCACCGTTGCGCACGAACCACAGAGTGCCGTCGATGTCACGCACCTGGGTGACACGGATGCCGACGGTCTCCACGACCCCGGAAGCGAAGCCCACGTCGACGATGTCGCCCACGCCGATCTGGTCCTCCACGACCATGAACAGCCCGTTCAGGATGTCCTTGACGATGTTCTGCGCGCCGAAACCGAGACCGGCGCCGAGCGCGGCCGTCAGCAGGGCGAAAGAGCCCAGGATTTCATTGTTGATGATGTTGACGATCAGCAGGATCGTCACGATCAACAGGGTCACGTTGATGATATTCGAGAGCACCGAACCGAGGGTGCGGGTGCGCTGCACGACGCGCACGGCGGCTAGCGGCGAAACGCTCAGCGCCTGCGTGTCCTCCACGTTCTGGGTCTTCTTGACCCCCGTGACGATCTGTTGCACGACGCGGTCGATCACGAAGCGCAACACCCACCGGATGACCAGCGCGGCCACAATGATGACGACGATATTGATGACCCTGAGCCACAGGTCGATTTTGAAAAATTGAATCAGTTCAAGCCAGATTGCGTCAAAGTCCATAACGATCCGAGTCTACAGAGCCGCGTCCTGTCCAAGTCCTGAGGCCGCGGCTCCGCACCCAGCCGCACCCTGTTGACCCCTGCCACCCGCCCGAACGAATTCGACGGAGATTTCTACCCAGGCGACGAGCTGAACCGGTTTTGTGCGGCTCGGGGAGCAGAATCTCCGTCGAATTTATTAGGGGCGAGGGCGAGGGTGGGAGCGGGGGTGGGGACGGGGGCGAGGGCGGATGCGGCGTGGGGCACGAACGGCGCGGGCGGGCGGATGCCTCGGCGCGGCTATTCCGCGTCGCGCGCCTGGGCGGCGAGGGCGCGTTCGACCCCGGCCAGGTTCTCGATCACCAGGCGACGCAGCGCGAGCGGCTCCGGGTTGGCGTCGAGCCACTTTCGCGTCGCGGTGACGAGCGCCCGGTCAGCCAGCGGCGCCGGGTATAGGCCGAGCACCAGCTTTTCCGCGATGGAGAAGCTGCGGGCGGCCCAAACCGGCTGCAACATGGCGAAGTACTGCTCGACGAACGGCTCCAGCAACGTGGTGTCGTTGGCCCTCAGGAAACCGGCTGCCGTGACCCGCACGATGGTGTTCGGCGCGGTGTCCACGTCGATCAGAGATGACCAGGCGGCCTGCTTGCCCTCCAGGGTGGGGATGGCGGCGCGGGCCTGCGCGGCCGACTGGGCGCCGGTCGCGGTGTTGTCCGCGGCCAGTGCTGCGTCGATCTCGACCGCGTCGGCCTTGCCGCCGGCTACGAGGGCGATGAGCAGCTCCCAGGAGAGGTCGGTGTCGATCTCGAGGCCGTCGAGCGGCGCCGTGCCACCACGCAGCGCGGCAACGGATGCCAGCTGGCTGTCGGTGGTCGCGATGGCGGCGAAGAACTTCACGAACTGGAATTGCTCGTCGCTGCCGGCGTCGGCGTGGCGGGCGAGGGACCAGAGCGCGTCACCGACCTCCTTGACTGTACTCGTACGGAATTCCTCGGCGACGTAGTACGAGGCGGCGAGCACAACCTGGCCGAGCACGGTGCGCAGCGTGGTGGACTCGGATTCCGTCGCGACGTTGCCGAGCACAAGCGTGATGAAGTCGCGCGCCGAGGTCTCGGCGTCGCGGGTGGCGTCCCAGACCGCGCCCCAGATGATGGCGCGGGCGAGGGGGCTCTCGATCGCGGAGAGGTTCTCGAGGGCCACCTCCTGCGATTCCGGGTCGAGGCGGATCTTGGCGTAGGCCAGGTCATCGTCATTGAGCAGAACGAGGTCGGGTTGTTGGCGGCCGAGCAGTGACGGGACATCCGTCTGCTCGCCGTCGACGTCGATCTCGATCCGGTGAGTGCGCACCAGGGCGCCGTCCACCCGGTCGTAAAAGCCGATGGCGAGGCGGTGCGGGCGGATGGTGGGGTAGTCGGCCGCGGCGGTCTGCAGCACCGTGAAGCCGGTGATGGCGCCGGACTTGTCCACGACGATCTCGGGACGCAGCGTGTTCACGCCCGCGGTCTCGAGCCACAGCTTCGTCCACTCGGTGAGATCGCGGCCGCTGGAGGCTTCGAGCAGGGCCATCAGGTCGGTCAGCTCGGTGTTGCCCCACTGGTGCTTCTGGAAGTACGCGGCGACGCCGGCGAAGAATTCATCGCGGCCGACCCAGGCCACGAGCTGCTTGAGCACGGAGCCGCCCTTGGCGTAGGTGATGCCATCGAAGTTGACCTGCACGTCTTCGAGGTCGTTGATCGTGGCGGTGATCGGGTGGGTGGAGGGCAGCTGGTCCTGCTTGTAGGCCCAGCTCTTCTCCATCACGGCGAAGGTGGTCCACGCTTCGGTCCACTCGGTGGCCTCGGCGGTTGCCATGGTCGACGCCCACTCGGCGAACGACTCGTTCAGCCACAGGTCGTTCCACCACTTCATGGTGACGAGGTCGCCGAACCACATGTGCGCCAGTTCGTGCAGCACGGTGACGACGCGGCGTTCCTTGATGGCGTCGGTGACCTTGGACCGGAACACGTACGTCTCCGTGAAGGTGACCGCGCCGGCGTTCTCCATGGCGCCCGCGTTGAATTCCGGCACGAACATCTGGTCGTACTTGTCGAACGGGTACGGGTAGTTGAACTTGCCCTCGAAGTATGCGAAGCCCTGGCGGGTCTTCTCGAACAGGTAATCCGCGTCGAGGAACTCGAACAGGCTTTTACGGCAGAAGAGCCCGAGCGGGATGACGCGGGCGTCGTTGGAGGTCAGCTCGCTGCGCACGACTGCGTAAGGGCCGGCGACGAGGGCAGTGATGTAGCTGGAGATGGTGTGGGTGGGGGCGAACGCCCAGGTCTTGTGGCCGCTGCCGGCATCCGTCGGCTCGGGCGTGACGGAGTTGGAGATGACTTCCCAGGCGCCGGGGGCGGTGACGGTGAAGGCGAACGTGGCCTTGAGGTCGGGCTGCTCGAACACGGCGAAGACGCGGCGGGAGTCGGGCACCTCGAACTGGCTGTACAGGTAGACCTCGTTGTCGACCGGGTCGACGAAGCGGTGCAGGCCCTCGCCGGTGTTCGTGTACTCGGCGTCGGCGACGACGGTGAGCGTATTCTCGGCGGCTAGGCCGTCGAGCTGAATCCGGATGCCGTCACTGACGAGTGAGGGGTCGAGCGCGGCGCCGTTCAGCGTCACCGAGTGCACGGTGCGGGTGATCGCGTCGATGAAGGTCGACGCGCCGGGCGTCGCGGTGAAGTGCACCGTGGTCTCGCTGCCGAACGTTTCCGGTCCGGTCGTGAGGTCGAGGGTGACCTCGTAGCTCTGAACGGTGATGAGCGCGGCGCGCTCCTGGGCTTCGATCCTGGTGAGGTTCTCTCCGGGCAACGGTTTCTCCATCTCGGTTTCGCGGTCTGCACGCGCGCCGACGCTTGTGGCGCCGCGCACCGACAATCAGCCTAGCCAAGGAATATGGTGTCTGCACGAGGGTAAGCACCGACCCGTGGGCCGCGACGGACGACCGGTACCGTGAGTTTGCTGACGTGGGAGCGCGCGGCATGAGCGCCTGCTAAGAGGCGTGGGCGCACAAAGTTTCGGATGACCCGGCGACCTCCGCTCCGATCGCCGGTTCTCGGCTCTGAAACGGCTTCGTGCTCGCGCCCGATGCCGAACCCCTCGCAGTCACCCGGCCGCACAGGCGGGGGCTGCATTGGCGGCGAGCAGGGACCGTCGCCCCGGCAGGTGAGCGGAGGCGTCGCCCGGCCGTGTGCGTGCGCTCACCCGTCATCCGGTGTCTGGTGTCCCGCGTCCGGTGTCGGGCGTGGAGTCAATTCGACGGAGATTCTGCGGAAAAGGGCGGATTAAGGCCTCCGTGGAGCCGTTTCGCGCAAAATCTCCGTCGAATTCGTTCTGGGCGGCTCTAGGGTTATCCACAATGACAACCCGAGACGCGCTCCGTGATGCCTACGACGCACAGCTTCGGCTCTGGGTTCCGACCGACCGGCCCACGGGCATCCGTTACGAACTGTCGGGCCCGGTTCTGCGGATCTTGGGACGGCACCAGGGGCTCGTCGAGACCGCTCGCGACGTGGGTGCGACCGGCGCGGCGCTCGACGCCCTGATCGCGGAGCACCGCGATTTCTTCGCTGCCCGCGGCGAGGCCTTCGAGTGGAAGACCCGCGGCCACGACCTGCCAGCCGATCTGCCGGACCGCCTGCTTGTGGCCGGCTTCGTGGCCGAGGAGCTGGAGACGGTCGTCGTCGCCGAGACCGAACGCCTGAACGCCGTGCCGGTGCTGCCGGTCGGCGTCACGATCAGGCAGGTCGACACCCGGGCCGACTTCGAGCGCATCGCCGCGCTGCAGTCGCAGGTCTGGGACGAGGACTACGCCTGGCTGGCCGACCAGCTGGAGGCCGGTGTGCGTGAGGCCCCGGGCGACGTGCTCGTGTTCGTCGCCGAGGCCGGCGGCGTGCACGGCGGCGAGCTCGTCTCCTCGTGCCGGCTCGAGTTCACCCGCGGCACTGATTTCGCGGGACTCTGGGGTGGGTCGACCCTGGCCGCCTGGCGGGGCCGCGGCATCTACCGGGCGCTGGTGGCATACCGCGCGCGGCTCGCGCACCAACGCGGTGTGCGCTACCTGCAAGTGGATGCCTCCGACGATAGCAAACCGATCCTGCTGCGGCTGGGCTTTCAGGCCATCACGACGACGACCCCCTGGGTCTGGACCCCGCCGGCTCCTGACTGAGGTGCGGTTCGGCGGGGCGCGATCCCGGTGCCGGCACGCAGCGGCATCCGCTCGCCGCACCAAAATGGCCCGCACCATGTCGCCCGCCCGAACCAATTCGACGGAGATTCTGCCGAAACCAGGCCGCAACCGGCCGCCCGGGTGCGCAAACCTCAAAATCTCCGTCGAATTGGTGAGGGGCCTGCCGGCTGTCCTGCTGGCTGTCCAGCGCGCCGACGTGACTCGCCGACTCGACTCGCCGACTCGACCCGCCGACTCGCAGGCCGACCCCGCCGACTTGACCCGCCGACTCGCAGGCCGACCCCGCCGACGACCTGCCCCGGCTACCAGGCGCCGGGCTTGTAGTCCTTGAGGAAGACGCCGCAGAGGTCCTCGCCGCCCTCGCCGCGCACAATCGGGTCGTAGACCCTCGCCGCGCCGTCGACCAGGTCGAGTGGGGCGTGGAAGCCCTCCTCGGCGAGGCGGATCTTGGTGGGGTGCGGCCGCTCGTCGGTGATCCAGCCGGTGTCGACGCTGGTCATCAGGATGCCGTCGGACAGCATTTCCTTCGCGCTCGTGCGGGTGAGCATGTTCAGCGCGGCTTTGGCCATGTTCGTGTGCGGGTGGCCGGGCCCCTTGTAGCCGCGGCCGAACACGCCCTCCATCGCCGACACGTTCACAATGTAGGTGCGGCGGGCGTCGGATGCCGCGAGCGAGCCACGCAGACGGCTCACCAGCAGGAACGGGGCCGTGGTGTTGCACAGCTGCACCTCCAGCATCTCCAGCGGGTCGACGTCTTCCACGTTCGCGGTCCAGCTGTTTTGGGAGTGCAGGTCGGGCACGAGCCCGCCGGCGTCGATCGCGTTGCCGGCGGCGAGACGCGCGAGAGACGAGGAGCCCGGTGCGAGCGCCAGGGCGGTCAGGTCGTCGGCCGTGAGTGCGCCACTCGCTCCGGCTGCTGCGGCCAGGATCGGGTGGCTGGTGACGGATGCCGCGAGCGCGGTCGGGTGCGCGTCACTGGTGTGCCCGAACGTGACGATCTCCGGGATGACGCCCTCCGGCAGCGGCGACTGCTCGGCCTCGACCAGCATCGAGTAGGAGCCGGGGGAGCGGCGCACGGTCTGGGCGGCGTTGTTGATCAGGATGTCCAGCGGCCCGGCCGCGGCGACGGAGTCGGCCAGGCCGATCACCTGGGCCGGGTCGCGCAGGTCGATCCCGACGATGCGGAGACGGTGCAGCCAGTCGGCCGAGTCCGGCATGGCGCTGAAGCGGCGCACCGCGTCGCGCGGGAACCGGGTGGTGATGGTGGTGTGGGCGCCGTCGCGCAGCAGGCGCAGGGCGATGTACATGCCGATCTTGGCGCGGCCGCCCGTGAGTAGGGCGCGCCTGCCGGTCAGGTCGGTGCGGGCATCCCGCTTCTCATGGCTCATCGTCGCGCAGGCAGGGCAGAGCTGGTGGTAGAAGGCGTCGACGAGGGTGTACTTCTGTTTGCAGATGTAGCAGGCCCGCGGCACGAGCAACTCGCCGGCCGACGCCCGGTCGGTGCCCAGGCGCAGCTGGGCGCCAATGGTCTCGTCGTCGATGCGGGTGGCGGCGCCGGTCGCGGTCGCGGCGATGACCTCCCGGTCGGCATCCGCAATCGCCTGCCGCTTCTCGCCGCGTCGCACCATCTTGACGGACTTGAACATCTTGGCGGTGGCCTGCCGCACGGTGACGAAATCGGGGTCTTCGGGGTCGATCTCGCTGAGCGAGGCGAGCACGCGCAGGGCGATCGCCATCTCGGCAGGGTCGATGCTGAGGGTGGACACGGCCCCGGGAGCGGGCTCGGTCGGAGGCGTCGTGGTCATCGAACAATTCTACGATGGCCCCCGCGATGGCCCGGCCCGGTGCACACAACACACAGACCGGTGGCCCGGCGCGCCGAGACCAGGGTCTCCGAACGACGGGCCACCGGTCGATGCAGCAGGGTGTCGCTAGACCTTCAGCGGCTCCGGCTCGGTTTCCGGCTCCGTCGCGAGCGATGAGAGATCCATCGACGAGGTCGGCGGCTCATAGGTCTCGTCGAACGGCATCTCGTCGGTGTCCAGGGCAGGGTTGTCATCCTGCGTGGCTACCAGTTCGCGGGCCTCGAAGACCGAGTCCACGCTGGGCATCGAGCCGATCAGCGGACGCCCGGCAGACTCGCGCAGGAAGAAGATCGCGATTCCACCGATGACGGATGTCCCCATCAGGTAGTAAGCCGGCATCATGTCGTTCTCGGTCGTGGCGATCAGCGCCGCGATGATGAACGGCGTCGTGCCACCGAAGATGGCCACCGAGAAGTTGTACGCGATGCCCATGGCACCGTAACGGCTTTCGGTCGGGAACAGCGCCGGCAGGGCCGAGGCGAGGTTGGAGACGTAGAACGTGACGGGCAGGGCGATCAGAGCCAGGCCGAGCAGCGTCGTCCAGATCTCGCCGACGCCGATCAGCATGAAGGCGGGGATGGAGAGCACTACGGCGCTGAGCGAACCCATCCAGAGCACGGGACGACGACCGATCTTGTCGGACAGGCGGCCGGCCAGGGGGATGCAGAGCGCCATGATAACGAGGATCGGGATGGTGAGCAGTGTCCCGTGCAGCTCGTCGTAGCCCTTGGTGGCGGTGAGGTAGGTCGGCATGTATGAGGTGAGCGCGTAGCCGAGCGTGTTGGCCGCGGCGACAAGGATCATGGCGACGATGATGCCGCGCCAGTGGTTCTTGAAAATGCTGACCGGGCTGTTGGACGGGGCGGACTCGTCGGAGAACGACGGGTCGGTCGCGGCCAGTTCCTTCGCGTCCAGGGTGGCCTGGAAGGTGGGGGATTCCTCGATCTTCAGACGGAACCAGATGGCGATCAGGCCGAGCGGTCCGGCGATCAGGAATGGGATGCGCCAACCCCAGTCTTCCATGACGGGCTGCCCGAGGGTGACCTGCAGGATGGACACGAGCGCGGCGCCGATGGCGAAGCCGAGGTAGCTGCCCATATCGAGCAGGCTGGCGAAGAAGCCGCGGTGCTTGTCGGGCGAGTGCTCGCTCACGAAGGTGGTCGCACCGGCGTACTCACCGCCGGTGGAGAAGCCCTGCACGAGTTTGGTGAAGACCAGCAGCGCGGCGGCGAGCATGCCCACCTGGGCGTAGCCGGGCAGCAGGCCCACGGCGAAAGTGGATGCCGCCATCAGGATCAGGGTCATCGACAGCACCTTCTGGCGGCCGATCTTGTCCCCGAGCCAGCCGAAGAACACACCACCCAGCGGACGGGCGATGAACGTCGCGGCGAAGGTGCCGAGCAGGAACAGGGTCTGCACGGTCGGGTCGGACTCGGGCAGGAACACCGGACCCATGGTCGTGATGAGGTAGCCGAACACGCCGACGTCGTACCACTCCATCGTGTTTCCCACGATGGTTCCGCCGAGGGCTTTCTTCAGCCTTGACTGATCGACCACGTTCACGTGCGACACCTTCAAGCGGCGCTGCAGGAGCGGATTCTTGGTCTTCACCGCCGTGCCGTCGGCACCGGAAAGTGAGCTGGTTCTGGGCATGGGAACTTCTCTCGTAGAGATCATGTTGCTGCGAAAAAAAGGGGCCCGCTTTCGGGCATAACGAATAATTTTAGTCGGAAATGGGCAACAACCAGACATTTTGCCGAGGATACCGTCTCTGGACAGGGGTTTACGTTCGGTCTCCGTCGGCGCTTTCCCAGCCGGGAGACACTTAGGCTGGGCCCCATGGCTGACTCTGTGAAGTTCTGGTTCGACCCCTCCTGCCCCTGGGCCTGGATGACCTCCCGCTGGGTGGAGGAGGTCTCCGCCCTGCGCGGTTTCGACGTCGAGTGGAAGGTGATGAGCCTCGCCGTCCTGAACGAGGACCAGGACGTGTCCGAGGAGTACCGCGCGTTCTTCCCCCGGGCTCTCAAGTACACCCGCCTGGTTGCTGCCGCACAGGAACTGCACGGCCAGAAAACGGTCAAGGCGCTCTACGATGCCCTGGGCGCCCGCATCCACCTCGGTGGCAGCACAAACCCCGACGAGGTCATTCCCGCCGCGCTCGCCGAGGTGGGCCTGCCGGCATCGTTCGCGGAGTGGGCCGACAGCGACCACTACGACGTGCAGATGCGCGCCAGCCACTTCGACGCCATGGAGCGGGTGGGCCAGGATGTCGGCACCCCCGTCATCGCCGTGAACGACGTGGCCTTCTTCGGCCCGGTCATCTCGCCCGCGCCGAGCGGAGATGTGGCGCTCAAGCTTTGGGACGGTGTGGTGGCCGTTGCCGGGTACGACGGTTTCTTCGAGCTGAAGCGCTCCCGCACCCGCGAGCCGATCTTCGCCGCGGCTGCGACGGTACCAGCCGAGTAAGCCGAGTAAATATAATCGGTTGCATGCGCATCCACATCGCCACTGACCACGCCGGCCTCGACTTCAGCCACCAGCTGGTCACGCACCTCGCCCTTGCCGGTCACGAAGTCGTGGACCACGGGCCGGAGGTCTACGACGCCCTCGACGACTACCCCGGTTTCTGCATCCGGGCGGCCGAGGCCGTCGTCGCCGACCTGTCCGTCGGCGTCGACGCGCTCGGCGTCGTCTTCGGCGGCTCGGGCAACGGCGAGCAGATGGCCGCTAACAAGGTGAAGGGCGTGCGCGCCGCGCTGGTCTGGAGCCTCAGTACCGCCAGGCTCGCCCGCGAGCACAACGACGCGAACGTCATCTCCATCGGTGCCAGGCAGCACAGCATCGAGGACGCCATCGACTTCATCGACGCCTTTATCTCGGAGCCGTTCCCCGGCGACGAACGCCACTGCCGCCGCATCCTGCAGCTGGCGGAGTACGAGGCGCACTGCACCATCAACGGCACGCGTCTCGCCGACTAGCCGTGCCTGAGGGTCATTCCGTCCACCGCATTGCGCGCCAGTTCGCCCGCAACTTCGTGGGTAAAAGCATCCGACTGTCGTCGCCGCAGGGCCGCTTCGTGGACGGCGCGGCGATGCTCGACGGCCACATCATGACGGATGCCCGTGCCGTCGGCAAGCAGATGTTCCTCGAATTCGACAACGGGCTCTGGCTGCGCGTGCACCTGGGGCTCTACGGCGCCTGGGACTTTGCCGGGGACATCCAAGCGCACGGTACGGACGCCGCCATCAAGGGTCGCAGGCGCCGGACCGTCAGGCGCGACGCGGGTGACGTCATGCAGGGCCTGGCGGGGGAGGACTCGCTGCAGAGCATCGGCGCGCCCCGGCTGACCCGGCTGCGGATGGCGGAAGACGAGAAGGTCAGCGTCGAGCCCGACGGCTTCCCGCCCGCACCCATCGGCCAGGTGCGGGTGCGTCTGCTGGCCGACGACGTCGTTGCGGACCTGCGCGGGCCCACGGCTTGCGTGGTGCTCGACTCTCAGGAGGTGCACGTGGCGATGGACCGTCTCGGGCCGGACCCGATGCTCGACGACAGCCGCGCCGCCGAGGACCGCTTCGTCACGGTGGTGCGGAAGAAGCCCACCCCGATCGGGCGCCTTTTGATGGACCAGTTGGTGGTCAGCGGCATCGGCAACGTCTACCGGGCCGAGTTGCTCTTCCGTGCGCGCCTGAACCCGTATGCGCCGGGCAAGTCGCTCAGCGACGAGCAGTCCCGTGCGCTCTGGCGAGACTGGGCGCACCTGCTGAAGATCGGCGTGTCGACCGGGCAGATGATGACCATGGACGGCCTCGGCGACGCGGCTTATGGGCGAGCCCTGAGGCGACGGGCCGACCGGCACTGGGTGTACAAGCGCGAGGGGCTGCCCTGCCGGGTCTGCGGCACCCACATCACCGTTGAGGAGATGGCCGCACGCAAGCTCTACTGGTGCCCGAAATGCCAGGCCTGACCTGCTCGCCCTGATCTGCTTCACCTGATCTGAACCCACGACCAGAACGGGACACCGATGAGACACAACCCCATTTTTGAGCAGGGCGACCCGGCCGAGATCCGCCGTCTCATCCGGGAGAACCCATGGGCCACGCTGATCAGCCACACCGAGTCCGGTCTGGTGGCCTCGCACTACCCGGTACTGCTCGACGAGGAGGCCGACGAGACCGACGGAATCGTGCTGGTCAGCCACGTCGGACGCCCCGACGAGGCCCTGCACGAACTCGGCCGGCACGAGCTGCTGGTGATCATCCAGGGACCCCACGGCTACATCTCGCCCGGCTGGTACGACGCGGCGCCCGCCGTTCCCACCTGGAACTTCGTCGCCGCGCACCTGAACGGCACACCCGAACTACTCAGCGACGAGGAGAACCTGCGGGTGCTGGACCGCCTGGTCGACCACTTCGAGGAGCGGATGCCTGAACCGCGTCGCCTGTCCGGCACCGAGGCCAACGCCGCCTACGCCGCCCGTATTGCGGCCGGTACGGTCGGCTTCCGGCTCAGGGTGAACCGCCTCACCGCCAAGTGCAAGCTCAGCCAGAACAAGCCGGCCGAGACCGTGGCGCGCATTCTGGGTGAACTCGAGGGAGACGGTCCCTATGCGAGCCCGGGCCTGGCAGCCGAAATGCGCCGGGTGCACGGGGTCGACCGGTGAGCGTGTCCACGCCCGCTCCGGCAACAGCGTCGGCCCCTCCGCTCGTCTTGCGGAACGGCCGGCTGCCGGGAAGCGACGAGATCGTCGACACGCTGATCGTCGACGGCCGGGTGCGCCGGCTCGGGTATCTGAGTCAGTCGGCTGCGGGCATCCGTTCGGTCGATCTGGAAGAACGCTGGCTGATTCCGGGCCTCTGGGACAACCACGTGCACTTCAGCCAGTGGGCGCAGACGAATCAGCGGCTGGATCTGTCCGGCACCGACAGTGCCGCCGCCGCGGCCGACCTGGTGGCCGAACGGGTGCCCGGCGTTTCGAGGGGGGAGACCCTGGTCGGGTTCGGGTTTCGCGACGCTCTGTGGCCGGATGCCCCGAGCCGGCCCCTGCTGGACGCCGCCGCCGGCACCGTTCCGACCGTGTTGATCAGCGGTGACCTACACTCATGCTGGCTGAACTCGGCCGCGCTCGCCCGCCACGGCCACACGGAGCACCCGACCGGGCTGCTCCGTGAGGAGGACTGCTTCGCCGTGGTGCGCACGCTCGCCGAGGTGCCCGATGTCGTGATGGACGGCTGGGCCGACAGCGCGGCCCGGGCCGCGGCGGCTCGCGGGGTCGTGGGCATCGTCGACATGGAGATGGACTGGAACCTCGCCACCTGGCTGCGGCGCATCCAGGGCGGCACCGACTCGCTGCGGGTGGAGTTCGGTATCTACACCCAGCATTTGGAGCGCGCCATCGCACTCGGTCTGCGGAGTGGGGCCGGCATCGACGGCACCGGCGGGCTGCTCACGGTGGGATCCTGCAAGGTGATCACCGACGGCTCGCTGAACACCCGCACCGCGTACTGCGTCGACGAGTACCCCGGCCTGGAGGGCCAGCCCGGGTCACGCGGGATGCTCACCGTGCCGCCGGAGGAGCTGCTCGCGCACCTGGGCCGGGCCGTGGCCGCGGGCATCCGCCCCGCCGTGCACGCCATCGGCGACCGGGCCAACGCGCTGGCCCTCGACGCCTTCGAGCAGCTCGGCTGCGCCGGCAGCATCGAGCACGCGCAGCTGCTCACGAGGGAGGACGTCGCCCGTTTCGCCCGGCTCGGCGTGGTAGCGAGCGTGCAGCCCGAGCACGCCCTCGACGACCGGGACGTCGCCGACCGCTACTGGGTGGGACGCACCGACCGGGCCTTCGTGCTGAAGAGCCTGCTGAACGCCGGGGTCACGCTCGCGCTCGGGTCCGACGCCCCGGTCGCTCCGCTGGACCCGTGGGTGAGCATCGCCGCCGCCGTCGGGCGCACTCGCGGCAGCCGCGAACCCTGGCACGCCGAGCAAGCCATCTCCCGGCAGGCCGCGCTCGCCGCGTCCGCGCGCGGCCGGCACCGCGTTCTGGCGGGAGACGTCGCCGACCTCGCGGTGTGCGAGATCGACCCGTTCGTCGCCTCAGTGCCCGACCTGCGACGGATGCCCGTGGCCGCCACCCTGCTCGCCGGCCGCTTCACCCACACCACCCTCTGACTTGGGGGGTTACCCCCGGCGAGATCCGGTTGGCAGCGGGATGTCGTCTACTCGACCCGGCGATCAGGCTGAGTACCGACAGACATACTGGAGGACACCATGACCGCACCGACCGAAACCCCCGCACGCGCCGGCTATCGCGCGCTCTGGCGGCGCGTGCCGCAGGAGCTGCTCTTTCTTCTGCTGACCCTGCCGGTGGTCGTGATCGCCCTCACCGTTCTGAGCACCGTATTCTTCACCGGCATCGGCCTGCTCGCCGCCGTCGTTGGGATCGTCGTCGTCGTGGCGTCCCTCTACCTCGCCCGCGGCATCGGTCTGGTCGAACTCGCCCGCCTGCGCTGGGCCGGCCAGCCTGCCATCACCCCGCCGCGGTGGGCGACGCCGGGGGAGCCGGCCACCACCCTCCGCGCCCTGCTCGGCCCGCTCGTCAACGGGCACTACTGGCTCTACCTGCTGCACGGCATGGTCGTGAACTTCGTGGTCGGGCTTGTCAGCTGGATCGTCACCGTAGTCTGGCTGTCGGTGGGCTTCGGCGGCGTCAGCTACTGGATCTGGGGCCGCTTCCTCCCCGAGGACCGGAACGACGACCTGCACGCGATCATCCTGAACTGGATTCTGCCGGGCACCACGCTCCCGATCGACCCGCTCCTGGCCGAAAGCCTCCTCCAGCTCGTCCTGGGCATCCTCTTTCTGCTGACCCTGCCGTACATCACCCACGCGTTCACCCGGCTGCACCAGTTCGCGGCCCGCGGCATGCTGGGCGCCTGGCGGTCCGAGGCCCTGCAGCGTGAGGTCGCCGACCTCAGCGCGTCGCGCGGGGCGGCCGTCGCCGCGGAAGACCAGTCCCTGCGACGCCTGGAACGGGACATCCACGATGGTCCGCAGCAGCGCCTGGTGCGCCTGCAGATGGACCTCGCCAGCGCCGAGCGCAAGCTCGATACCGACCCGGATGCCGCGCGCACCCTGATCGTGGAGGCCCGGGAGCAGGCTCACGACACCCTCGAGGAGCTGCGGGCGCTGTCCCGCGGTCTGGTGCCGCCCCTCCTGCAGGACCGCGGTCTCCTCGCCGGCCTCGAGTCCCTGGCCGCCCGTAGCACCATCCCTGTGCGGCTCGAGCTGCAGGTCGACCCGGCGCTGCGGCTGCCCAGCGAAATCGAGCGGAGCGCGTATTTCGTCGGCGCGGAGTTGCTCACCAACGCCGCCAAGCACTCGCGGGCCACGGACATCCGTCTGCACCTGGCCCTGCGCGCCGTCCCCGACGATGGGAGCACCGGCAGCCCTGCCAGCACGGGGGCCGCCAGCGTCATCTGGCTCGACATCTGGGTGATCGACGACGGCATCGGCGGGGCCCGGCTGACCGATGCCCACGGCCTGCAAGGACTCGACGAACGCCTGCACGGCCTTCGCGGGGTGTTGTCGGTGCGGAGCCCCGAGGGTGGCCCGACCGCGATCGGGGCACACATCCCACTGCCCGCGGCCCGGCCGGCGCGAGCGGTCGCCGTATCCTGAACGGATGACCGACCTCGCTTCAGCCATTCTCGCCGCTCCCTCCGCCCCACCCCTGCGGCTCGTGCTGGCCGAGGACTCGGTGCTGCTCAGAGAAGGTCTGATCCGCCTGTTCGACGAGGCCGGGTTTGTGACCGTCGCGTCCTACGGCGACGCGGATTCCCTCCTGGCCGAGGTAGACGCGCTGCGGCCCGACATCGCCGTGCTGGATGTGCGGATGCCGCCCACCTTCCGGGACGAGGGCGTGCGCGCCGCGCTGGAACTGCGCCGCAGGTTGCCGTCGGTGGGCATCCTGCTGCTCAGCCAGTATGTGGAGGGCACCTACGCGCATGAACTTCTCGCCGCCGGCAACGGGGGACTGGGCTACCTGCTCAAGGACCGGGTGGCGTCGCTCGACGAGCTGCGGGACGCCGTGACCCGGATCAGCGCGGGCGGCACCGTGCTCGACCCGCAGGTCGTGCGCGAGTTGCTGGCCCGCCGCACCGACCCGGTCGCGGCCCTCACCCCGCGTGAGCGTGACGTGCTCGGGCTGATGGCGGAGGGGCGCACCAACGCCGGCATCGCCGCGAAGCTCGTGATCGGCGTCGGCGCGGTCGAGAAGAACGTCACCTCGATCTTCCAGAAGCTTGGCCTCGACGACTCGGGCTCCGACCACCGCCGGGTGCTGGCCGTGCTCACCTACCTGCGGCACTGACTCAGCCACGGATATCCGGATACTCGGATCCGGCCCGGTCAGGGGTGCAGAATGAGCTTATGAGCGAGATCGCGAATTCCAAGCTGGCCATCATCGGAGCCGGGGCCGTCGGGTCGTCCCTGGCCTACGCCGCACTGATCCGGCAGTCCGCGCGGGAAGTCGTGCTCTACGACATCAACGGGCCCAAGGTGGAGGCCGAGGTTCTCGACCTGGCCCACGGCACCCAGTTCACGGGTGCTTCCTGCGTGGCCGGCGGCAGCGACCTCGACGCCATCGCGGGGGCGAACATGGTCGTGATCACGGCCGGGGCCAGACAGCACCCCGGTCAGTCCCGGCTCGAGATGGCCGGCGTCAATGTCGGGATCCTGCGGGAGCTGATGCCCCAGCTGGTCGAGCGAGCCCCGGACGCCGTCTATATGCTCGTCACCAACCCCTGCGACGTGCTTGCCTATGCTGCCCGCCAGTTCAGCGGGCTGCCGGCCACGCGCGTCTTCGGGTCGGGCACGGTGCTCGACTCCTCCCGGCTGCGCTGGATGCTCGCGCACCGGGTCGGCGTCGCGATCGCCAATGTGCACGCCGTGATCGTCGGAGAGCACGGCGACTCGGAGTTCCCGCTCTGGTCCCAGGCCCGGATTGGCCCGATCTCCCTGGCCGAGTGGGTGCAGGACGACATCTCGCCTAAGGGTCTGGTGCCGTTCTCGGAGGCGGAATTCGACGCGATCACCGAGAGCGTGAAGACCGCGGCGTATACGGTCATCGCCGGCAAGGGCGCCACGAACTACGCGATCGGGCTTTCGGGCGCCCGGATCGTCGAGGCCGTGCTGCGCGACGAGGGCGCCGTGCTTCCGGTCAGCTCGGTGCTCACCGACTACCGGGGCGTCAGCGACGTGGCGCTGTCGGTGCCGAGCGTGATCAACGCCGAGGGCGTCTCGCGCGTGATCGAGGTTCCCTTCAGCGAGAAGGAGCAGGAGCTGTTCGAGCACTCGGCGGCGACGTTGCGCACGACGCTGAACGGGCTCGGACTCGACTGAGCCGTGTGAGACGATCCGTCCAGGATGTTGTGTGGAGGGGATGACGGGAATCGAACCCGCGCCATCAGTTTGGAAAACTGAGGCTCTACCATTGAGCTACATCCCCCGGGCGCAGTCCCCCGCGCACTCACTAAGCGTAGTACACGTCGACGGTCGCCAGCTGCACGCCTCGACCCGCGGCATCCGGACCGTGCAGTAGACTTAGCGAGGTCATTCCGCGAATTGCGCGAACTCTGCGCGCCAAGCGGATGCCATCACCGGGTTGAGAAATTGTCCGGGGCGTAGCTCAGCTTGGTAGAGCGCTCGGTTTGGGGCCGAGAGGTCGCAGGTTCGAATCCTGTCGCCCCGACCAACACCCCCTAAATACATCGGTCGAACACAGGAGATTGCCACGTGAAGTCCACGGTAGAACAACTGAGCCCCACTCGCGCGAAGGTCACCATCTCGGTGGCTCCCGAGGAGCTGAAGCCCAGCATCACCCACGCCTACGGCCACATCGCCGAGGACATCAACATCCCCGGCTTCCGCAAGGGCAAGGTCCCGCCGGCCATCATCGACCAGCGTGTCGGCAAGTCCGCCGTGCTCGAGCATGCGGTCAACGAGAGCCTCGACGGTTTCTACCGCTCGGCCGTGACCGAGCACAAGCTGCGCCCCCTGGGCCGCCCCGAGGCAGACATCGTCGCCTGGCCCAGCGACAAGGACTTCTCCGGAGACCTGGAACTGGCCATCGAGGTCGACGTGCGCCCCGAGATCGACCTGCCGAACTACTCCGGGCTGAAGCTCACCGTCGACGCCGTCGAGGTGTCCGATGCAGAGGTCACCGAGGAACTCGACAACCTGCGCAGCCGCTTCGGCACTCTCGTCACCGTCGATCGTCCCGCCACCACGGGCGACTTCGTGCAGATCGACCTGATCGCCGCCATCAACAGCGTCGAGGTCGACAACGCCACCGGCATCTCCTACGAGGTCGGATCCGGCGACCTCATCGACGGCATCGACGAGGCGCTCGACTCTCTCAGCGCCGGTGAGACCACCACCTTCAATTCCAACCTCATGGGTGGGGACCACGAGGGCGAGACCGCCGAGATCACCGTCACCGTCGGCGCCGTCAAGGAGCGCGAGCTTCCCACCGCCGACGACGACTTCGCGCAGATCGCCAGCGAGTTCGACACCATCGCCGAACTGACCGAGAGCCTCAAGGGCCAGGTCGAGCGCTCCAAGGTCTTCGGCCAAGGCACCCAGGCCCGCGAGAAGCTCGTCGAGCAGCTGCTCGAGTCGGTCGAGGTTCCGATTCCGACCGCGATCATCGAGGACGAGGTGCGTCGCCACCTCGAGGGCGAGAACCGCCTCGAAGACGCCGAGCACCGCGCCGAGGTCACCGAGGCCAGCGAGAAGACCTTCCGTCAGCAGATCCTGCTCGACACCATCGCCGAGGCCGAGAAGGTCCAGGTCAGCCAGGACGAGCTCACTCAGTACCTGATCCAGGGCGCAGCCCAGTACGGCATGGACCCGAGCGAATTCGTCCAGGCGCTGAGCGGCAACGGTCAGATCCCGTCGATGGTGGCCGAGGTTGCCCGCAACAAGGCCCTCGCCATCGCGCTGGGCAAGGCCGAGGTCGTTGACTCCAACGGTAACGCCGTCGACCTGTCCGAGTTCGTCGCGGTCGCCGACGAGGCGTCCGGCGAGGACGAGGAAGAGGAGATCGAGGAGGACGACTCCGACGCCGCCGAGGTCGAGGCCGAGGTCGACGCCGAGGTCGAGGCCATCAAGGCCGCCAAGGCCACGGCAGCGAAGGCAGCCAAGGCCAAGGCCACCGCGGCGAAGAAGAAGGCCGCCGCCAAGAAGTAGCACGACGACCGCTCACGCGGGCGTTCGGGTCGGATGTCACAGACATCCGACCCGTTCCGCGTTTCTGCCCTGCCGCCCCCGCTCTCGTCCCTTGCCCTCAGCTCTCCCGCCCTGGACCAATTCGACGGAGATTTTCGGGTTAAGGGCCGTTATGCACGGTTTTCGGGGCCAGGAGAGCAGAATCTCCGTCGAATTGGTTCGGAGCGACTGATGCGTGGGCGGCGCGTTATCTGCCGAGGGCGAACACAGCCGTTCCGGAGCGTTGGCTCCTATAGATTCAATCTGAAGCGACAAGTGAAACGGAGCGCGACATGGCCGATATGACACCTACACCGGGCGTTTTTGACCGACTGCTGAAAGACCGCATCATCTGGCTGGGTTCAGAGGTCCGGGATGAGAACGCCAACGAGATTTGTGCCAAAATCCTGCTGCTGGCCGCAGAGGACTCGGAGCGGGATATCTTCCTGTACATCAACTCGCCCGGCGGCTCAATCACGGCGGGCATGGCCATCTACGACACGATGAGGTTCGTTCCGAACGACATCGTCACCGTCGGCATCGGACTCGCTGCCTCGATGGGGCAGTTCCTGTTGTCCTCTGGAACCAAGGGCAAGCGGTACATCACACCCAACGCCCGGGTCCTGTTGCACCAGCCGTCCGGCGGATTCGGTGGCACGGCCGCCGACATCCAGACGCAGGCGAAGGTCATCCTGGATATGAAGAAGCGGATGGCCGAACTCACGGCAGAGCAGACCGGCAAGTCGGTCGAGCAGATCCTCATTGACAACGACCGCGACAACTGGTTCACCGCTCACGAGGCCGTGGCCTATGGTTTTGTCGACCACCTGCGCGGCTCCGCGTCGGAAGTGGTCGGCGGCGGCGGCACCGACGACTCAGTGAACAAGAAGTAGGACGGGCGAGACGACATGGAATTCACGAATTTTGGTCACCAGGCCGGGGGCCGCGCTTCGCAGGCTCCCGAGGCCCGATACATCCTTCCCACGTTTGAAGAGCGCACGGCCTACGGCTACAAGCGCCAGGACCCCTACGCGAAGCTCTTCGAGGACCGCATCATCTTTCTCGGCGTGCAGGTGGACGACGCGTCCGCCGATGACGTCATGGCCCAGCTCCTGGTGCTCGAGAGCCAGGACCCGGACCGGGACATCGTGATGTACATCAACTCACCGGGTGGCTCCTTCACCGCGATGACGGCGATCTACGACACGATGCAGTACATTCGTCCGCACATCCAGACGGTCTGCCTCGGCCAGGCGGCATCCGCTGCGGCCGTGCTGCTTGCCGGCGGCACACCCGGGAAGCGCCTCGCCCTTCCCAACGCCCGCATCCTCATCCACCAGCCCTCGGCCGGCGGACAGGGCGGAGGTCAGGCCTCCGACATCGAGATCCAGGCAGCTGAGATTCAGCGGATGCGGGAGTGGCTCGAATTCACCATCGCTCACCACTCCAACCGCAGCGCGGAGCAGGTTCACAAGGATATCGACCGCGACAAGATCCTCGGCTCGGCCGAGGCCCTCGAGTACGGCCTGATCGACCAGATCCTGACCAGCCGCAAAAACGTGCCCACGCTCGTCAAGTAGAAGAGCGAAACCGTGAACGCGACGGATGTCCGGCTCAACGGAGCCGGGCATCCGTCGCGTTTCGCATATCGGAGAGTTCGGGCAGAACGGTGCCTGAACGTTATTCGACAGATGCGGTCAGCCTGCACCCGTGCCGCACAGGCACAGGCTAGGCTCGATGCAGTTGTCAATGGAGGAGGCTGACGGATGGCCCGAATAGGCGAAAGCGCTGACCTGTTGAAATGCTCTTTCTGCGGAAAGAGCCAGAAGCAGGTGCAGCAGCTCATTGCGGGCCCCGGTGTCTACATCTGCGACGAGTGCGTCGAGTTGTGCAACGAGATCATCGAGGAGCGTTTGGCCGAAGCCACCGCTGAAGACGGTGCCGGCGAATTCGAATTGCCCAAGCCGAAGGAGATCTTCGGCTTCCTCGAGGAATACGTCATCGGGCAGGAAGCCGCAAAGCGCGCCCTCGCCGTTGCCGTCTACAACCATTACAAGCGCGTACGCTCCCGCGCCACCCTCACCGCCGCCGACGCCATCCACGACGACGTAGAAATCGCCAAGTCCAATATTCTGTTGATCGGCCCTACCGGCTGCGGAAAGACCTACCTCGCCCAGACGCTGGCAAAACGCCTCAACGTTCCATTCGCCGTGGCGGATGCGACGGCTCTCACCGAGGCCGGCTATGTCGGTGAAGACGTGGAGAACATCCTCCTCAAGTTGATCCAGGCCGCCGACTACGACGTCAAGCGCGCCGAGACCGGCATCATTTACATCGACGAGATCGACAAGATCGCGCGCAAGGCCGAGAATCCCTCGATCACCCGCGACGTGTCCGGCGAGGGTGTGCAGCAGGCCCTGTTGAAGATTCTCGAGGGCACTGTGGCCTCGGTTCCGCCGCAGGGTGGGCGCAAGCATCCGCACCAGGAATTCATTCAGATCGACACCACGAATGTGCTGTTCATCGTGGCCGGCGCGTTCGCGGGCCTGGATGACATCATTTCGACCCGGGCCGGCAAGAAGGGCATCGGGTTCGGCGCTCCGCTTCACAGCAAGGGTGACGACGTCAACCTGTTCAGTGAGGTGCTCCCGGAAGACCTGCACAAATTCGGCCTGATCCCCGAGTTCATCGGCCGTCTGCCCGTGGTCACCACCGTCACCCAGCTCGACCAGGTGGCCCTGATGCAGATTTTGACCGTCCCGAAGAACGCCCTCGTGCGGCAGTACCAGCGCATGTTCCAGCTCGACGGCGTCGAGCTCGAGTTCGAACAGCCGGCGTTGGAGGCCATCGCCGACCTCGCGGTCCTGCGCAAGACCGGTGCGCGTGGCCTGCGAGCGATCATGGAAGAAGTGCTCGGACCGATCATGTTCGAGGTGCCGTCGAGCTCCGAGGTGGCGCGCGTCGTGGTCACCCGGGCCGCCGTGCTCGATAACGCCGAGCCCACGATCGTGCTGCACAAGGCCCGCCGCGTCGACAAGTCCGCCTAGGTTCAGCGTCCGGCCTCACCCCGCTTCGGCACCCGACCGAACTGGGCCCGGGGGCCGCCGTGTACCAGCCCGCCTTCGTCGGCGTCGTTGCGGCGGTCACCGGATTCGCGGGTTCATTCGTGCTCGTCATCGCCGGGCTGCAGGCCGTGGGCGCGACCGATTCGCAGACGGCACCCGTGCTGTTGGCGCCCTGCCTGCTGGTCGGCATCGACGGCGTGCTATATCCCGAAGCCGATCGCCAGTGCGATGCTTGCCGGCATCCTGTTCCCGATCTGCCCGGCCCCGGTGACGGCAGCTGTGCAGCAGCCGCTGCTCGCGGTGCCGGTTGTTCTGGTCTGGCTCGCCGCGGGCAAGCCGGCGCGCGCGTGGATGGTGCCGGCGACCATGGTCGTGGCCGCGATCATCGACGTTCGGCTACCAGCCTCCGCCCTGCGCGATCTGGTCGGCTCCGGTCTGGCGAACGCGGTCGGATCGGTCGTCGGTGCGCTCGGCATCACCCTGACGGCAATCACGACCGCGCCGATGGCCGGCCCCGACGCGCATCCTGACGGCCCGAAGCGGTGGATCGCCACGGCTGCCTCCGGGGCGGCCTGCCTCGTCCTGGTCACCGCGTCGGGCGTTTCGGTGTTGGGCATCGGCTCCGCGTTCGGGGGCTGGTCATCGGCGGCGTGGTCATGCTCTGGCTCGGCTGGATGCCCTCCGGGCGCTCTCACCCAACTGCCGTCGCTGCCCCCTAACGAATTCGACGGAGATTTTGCCGAAATCGGGCCCACACGGGCCGAATGCGGCCGGTTTCCGTAAAATCTCCGTCGAATTGGTTCAGGGGCGGGGCGTTAGGGCGCCGGGCAGGGCCGGGCAGGGCCGGGCAGTGCCGGACGGTGCTAGTTCAGGCCGCGACGGTCGAGCAGCGGCTGAATGTCGGCGTCACGACCGCGGAAATGGCGGTAGGCGGCGAGCGGGTCTGTGCTGCCGCCCACGCTCAGCAGCCGCGACCGGAAACGGTCTCCGTTGGCCCGGGTGAGCCCGCCGTTCTCTGCGAACCACTCGCCGGTGTCGGCGTCCAGCACCTCACTCCAGATGTAGGAGTAGTAGCCGGCGTCGTAGCCGCCGGCAAAGGTGTGCGCGAAGTAGGTGCTGGAATAGCGGGTCGGCACGGCAGGATTGTCGAGCCCCACGGCGGCGAGGGCGGATGCCTCGAACGCGGCGACATCCGTCACCCTGTCGTCGGCTTCGATGCGGTGCCAGGCCTGGTCGAGCAGGGCCGCCGCAAGGTACTCGCTGGTGGAGAAGCCCTCGTTGAAGGTGGACGAGGCGTGGATGCGGTCGACGAGGTCCTGGGGCATGGGCTCCCCGGTCTCGTGGTGACGAGCATAGTTCGCGAGCACGTCGGGCCACAGCATCCACATCTCGTTGACCTGGCTGGGGAACTCCACAAAGTCGCGGTACACATTGGTGCCGGCGAATTTCGGGTAGGTGACCCGCGCGAACAGGCCGTGCAGGGCGTGCCCGAACTCGTGGAACAGGGTGACGACCTCGTCGAAACTGAGCAGGGTGGGCTCGCCCGTCGCCGGCCGGGGAACGTTCAGGTTGTTGCAGACGATCGTGGGGGTACCTATAAGCGTCGACTGGGAGCCCAGGGCGTTCATCCAGGCGCCGCCCCGCTTGGAGTCGCGGGTGTAGACGTCGATGATGTACAGGCCCACGGGCGAGCCGTCGGCCTCGGCGACCTCGAACACACGCGCGCCGGGGTGCCAGGCGACGAGGTCGGGTCGCTCGGTGAAGGTGACGCCGTAGAGCCGATTGGCCGCGTAGAACACGCCGTCCTGCAGCACCCGTTCGAACTCGAAGTAGGGGCGCATGGCCGCGGTGTCCACGTCGTAGCGGGCTCGCCGCACCCTCTCCGTGTAGAAGGCCCAGTCCCAGGCGGCGAGCTCGAAGTCCCCGCCGTCCGCATCGATCTGCTCCTGCAGGTCGGCCTGCTCGACGCGCGCATTCCGGGCTGCCGCCGGCGCGAGGCGCCCGAGCATGTCGGCGACCGCCTCCGGGGTCTTCGCCGTCTGGTCCGCGGTCACGCCGGCCGCGTGGCTGTCGAATCCGAGCAGCCGGGCTCGCTCGGCACGCAGCCGCGAGATCTCCAGCACGAGGGCGCGGTTGTCGAACTGCCCGCCACGGATGCCCCGGGACCGTGAGGCGGCCAGCAGCCGTTCCCGCACACCCCGGTTCGTCAGCTGTGCCAAGTAGGGGTGCGAGGTAGCCAGCACCAGAGTGATCACGTAACGGCCGGTCAGGCCGCGCTCGTGGGCGGCCTCGGCCGCGGCGGAGATCTGACCGGGGGTGAGGCCATCCAGCTCGCTCACGTCGTCGAGCACGAGTGCCAGATCGATGGTGTCGGCGAGCAGGTTCTTCTCGAACCGGGTGGTGACCGTGGAGAGCCGCTTATTGTAGTTACGCAGCCGGGCCTTGTCGTCGTCGCCGAGGCCCGCGCCCGCGAGCGTGAACTCGGTGAAGTACCGCTCGATCAGGTAGCGCTCCTCCGGCTCCAGGTCCAACCGGTCCCGCTGCTCCTGCAGAGCGGCGATCCGGGTGAACAGGCCAGGGTCCAGACGGATGGCGTCCGCGTGCGCCGCGAGGAGCGGGGCCAGTTCCTCCTCGAGGGCGTTGGTAAAGTCGCTGGAGTCCGACGAACTCCGGTTGAAGAACACCTCGGCCACCCGGGTCAGCAACGGTCCGCTGCGCTCGAGCGGAACCATCGTGTTGTCGAAGGTGGGGGCATCCGCGCTCGCGCAGATCGCCGCAATCTCGGCCAACTGCTCGGACATACCGTCCAGGAACGCCGGCCGGTAGTGCTCCTCCGCAATCAGCGCGAACGGGGGCAGCTCGAACGGAAGCGTGCTGATGCTGGCGAAGGGGTTCATTTCTTCACCCTGTCACATCCACATTTCGTCTGTCGGAGTATTCCCCCGCACGCCTAGGATCGGTTCATGATCGACGAGCCGGCACGCCCCGAGACCGCGCCCCGGGAGCAGTACACGCACGGGCATCACGAGAGCGTGCTGCGCTCGCATACCTGGCGCACGGTGGCCAACTCGGCGGCCTACCTGATCCCACACCTGGATGCCGGGCTGACCCTGCTCGACGTGGGCTGCGGTTCGGGCACGGTCACGGTCGACCTGGCACGCCGGCTGTATCCCGGTCAGGTCACCGGCATCGATGCGTCGGAGCAGATTGTGCTGCGCGCAGCCGGGCTGGCCTTCGATGAGGGGGTGCGGAACGTGTCGTTCCGGGTGGGTGACGCCTACGCGCTCGGCTTCGCCGACGCGAGCTTCGACATCGTGCACGCGCACCAGGTGCTCCAGCACCTCGCCAACCCCGTCGCCGCGCTGCGGGAGTTCCGGCGCGTGCTGAGACCGGGCGGAATCCTCGCCGCCCGCGACGTCGATTCCGGGGGAGTGATGTACTACCCGAAGCTTCAGGGCCTGCAGCTGTGGGAGAGCGCCTTCCGCGACGTGCAGTACTGGAACGGCGGCGACCCCGACGCCGGGCGCGCTCTCAAAGCCTGGGCGCGCAAGGCCGGGTTCACCGACGTGGCGAGTTCGGCATCCCTTTGGTGCTTCGCCTCGGATGTCGAACGCGAGTGGTGGGGGCAATCCTGGGCCGAGCGGGTGATCGAGTCCGACTTCGCGGCACACGCCATCGAGGTGGGCGCGGCCGACCTCGCCGACCTTCGGATGATGCAAGCCGCATGGCTGCAGTGGGCCGGCGACCCCGATGGCTGGTGCGGTATCCCACACGGCGAGATCGTCGCCAGGAAGTAGCCCGTGCCGTTCCTCGACCGACTCCAACACTGGGCCCAGGTTCAGCCCGACGCCACCGCCGTCGCGGTCGGCGCCGACCGAATCAGCTTCGCCGAGCTCCGCGATGCGGCGGCGGCGATCCTGCCCGCGACGCCCCGGATCTCCAGCGTCTGCCTGCCCCACGGCACCGCGTTCGCCGTTGCCTTCGCCGCGGGCGTCGCCGAAGGCCGCTGCTCTGCGATTCTCAACCCTGACTGGCCGGAGGCGCAGCGCAGGGTGGTCGAGAGCCGCCTGGCGAGGACCGCAGGGTTGGACGGACGGGTCGCCGCCGGCGCGCCCCTGCTCGGCACGGAGCTGCGCGACGGTCCACCCGACAGGGACTTCCTCTACGGGTTCACCTCCGGCACGACCTCCGTACCCAAGGCATTCACGCGCAGCCGAGCCTCCTGGCAGCGCTCGTTCGCGCTGGGCACCGAGTTCTTCGGCCTGACTCGGCACGACCGCACACTGGCGCCCGGCCCGCTCTCTGCCAGCCTCAGCCTCTACGCTTTCGCCGAATCGCTGCACACCGGCTCCGCCTTCTTCGCTCTGCACCGCTTCTCCGCCGCCGCCGCTGTCGCCTGTGTCACTGTCGAGCAGATCACCCGGATCGTGGCGGCGCCGACCGTGCTGCGTGTGATCGCCGCGCACGCGCTGTCCGTCGGCACGGACGGCAGGCCCCCCACCGGCAGGGGGCTCACCGGCATCGTGAGTGCGGGGGCCAAACTCGACCCGGGAACCCTGTCGATGCTGCGCCTCTGGGCGCCGGACGCCAGCGTGTTCGAGTACTACGGGGCGGCCGAACTGAGCTTCGTGACGGCATCCGTGCTGCGTCCCGGCGAGGTGTCGCCGATCTCGGCGACCGCCGTCGGGCGGGCTCTGCCCGGCGTGGAGGTGCGCATCCAGGACGACGCGGGACGCGCCCTGCCGACCGGCACCCCGGGCACCATCTTCGTGCGCAGCCTTCTGGTGGGCGGCGGGTACGCCTGGGGCGACGACGGCGAGGCGTTCCGCCGCGAGGTCGACTGGTGCACGGTCGGCGACATCGGCTTCCTCGACCCGGCGGCCGTGCTGCACCACCTCGGCCGCCGCGCCGACCTCATCGTCACGTCCGGGCACAACGTCTACCCGCAGCAGGTCGAAGCGGCTTTGCGCGGCCTTCCCGGCGTGGAGGCGGCCGTCGTCACCGGTCTGCCGGACCCCGTTCGCGGGACCCGCGTGGTGGCCGCCGTGATCGCGGGCTCCGAGACGGATGCCGCGCGCATCCGGTCATACGTCGCGGCTCTGCTCGCCGCGCCCCACCGGCCCCGCGCCTACTACGCCCTGGCGGAACTGCCGCTCACCTCGGCCGGTAAACTCAGCCGGGTGATGCTGCGCCGCTGGATCGAGGAGGGTGACCGTCGTGTGCGCCCGCTCCGCTGACCCAATCCGGCCGGACGCGGTCGGTGCCGACGGCTCCGCTGCTCCCAGCGCCGACACCGTCGATTCGCACGCCGGCCCGCCAACCGACGATGCCCGGGAACCCGTGATCGTTCTTGCCCGCCGCACCGCCTTCGGCCGCCGCAACGGGGTGTTCGCGCACACCCGTGCCGAAGACCTGCTGGCCCCCGTGCTGAACGCCGTGGTGTCCGGCGGCGGGGTGTCCCCGGCTGCCATCGACGACGTCATCATCGGCAACGCGGCGGGCGGCGGCGGCAATGTTGCCCGCCTCGCCGCGCTGACGGCCGGTCTGCCGGATTCCGTCCCTGGCCTCACGATCGACCGGCAGTGCGGCTCCGGCCTTGAGGCCATCGTGCTGGCCTGCCGGTTGGTTGCCGCCGGCGCCGGCGACCTCTACCTTGCCGGGGGAGTCGAGAGTTGCAGCACGGCCCCGCTGCGTGCGCACCGGCTCACCTCGAGCGCCGGGCAGCCGGACTTCTTCGATCGCGTGCGTTTCGCCCCCGATTCGATCGGCGACCCCGACATGGGCGTCGCCGCCGAGAACGTGGCCGACCGCTACGGCATCTCCCGGCAGCGGCAGGATGCCTTCGCCCTCCGCAGTCACCGGCTGGCCGCCACGGCTGCCGCCGTGCCAGCCCCCGAGATCGTGCCGCTGCCGACAGAGACCGGCCCGGTTTTCGTCGACGAGGGTCCCCGCCCGGGTCTGACTGAGACCCTGCTGGCCCGGTTCGCGCCGGTCTTCCGGCCGGGAGGAACGGTCACCGCCGGCAACTCCTGCGCGGATGCCGATGGCGCCGTCGTGGTCCTGGTCACCAGCCGCCGGCGGGCACGCGAACTCGGACTGACCGGCTGGTTATCCTTCGTCGACGCCGCGGTCACCGGCACGGACCCGAACTTCCTCGGCATCGCCGGCGCCGAGGCCGCGCGCCTCGTGCTGCTCCGGCAGGGCCTGACCGGGGCCGACCTGGCTCGGATCGAGTTCAACGAGGCGTTCGCGGCGCAGGTGCTCGCATCCCTCGATCTGCTCGGCGTTGCGGAGGAGCACGCCAACCGCGAGGGCGGAGCGCTGGCCCTCGGGCATCCGTTCGGCGCCAGCGGAGCCCTGCTGGTACTGAGGCTGCTGCAGCAGTGTCGCGCCGCGGCAACGCCGGGGGACGCCGCCCTCGCGGCGGTCAGCATCGCCGGCGGCCTGGGGGTAGCCGCCCTGTTCCGCTGGGAGCAGTCCCTGTCATCGGAGGCAGCAGGCGTCGAACGACTCTCACGCTGACGCACGACCACGGGGTGCGGAGCGGCCCCGCGGAGTACCGGAATGCCGGTCAGCAGAGGTTAGATCCAGTCGTCTTCGTCGTCGAGCACGATCGACGGCTGCGTGATCGTGGCACTGTCCTCGCCCGGGTCATAGCGGATGATCGTGCCGTTGTCGAGCTCGAGCACGGGGTTGCCCTCGAGCCAGGTCAGTGTCCAGCGCCAGGCGCTGGAGTCCTCCGCCAGCGCGGTGAGGTCCTCTTCGACCGCACGGATGGCGATTTCCACCACATGAGGCAGCCCGGCCGGCGCCGGGTGACCCAGAGGCCAGCGGGTTCCCATCTTCACTTACAGCTCGATCTCGTAGGTGACCCAGTCCGTGCGGGTGGCCACATCGTCGTACAGGCGCTGCGCGGTCTCGTTGTCGGCGGCGGTCAGCCACTGCACGGTCGTGAGACGGTCCGCCGCGGCGCACTCCTTGGCGAACTCGATCAGGGCCCGGCCGACGCCCGTGCTGCGGGAGTCCGGCGACACGAACAGGTCGTCCAGGAACAGTCCGCGAGTGGCGGTCAGGGTGCTCGGGACCTCGCGGTAATGGGCGAAGCCGACGAACTCGCCGTCCTCGTCGACAGCCACGGCACCGGCGAGAGACTCGTTCTTGTCGATGATCCAGCTCCAGACCTGGAGCGCTTTCTGATCAGTCAGTTCGCTCTTGTAGAACTCGCTGTAGCCCTCGAAGAGTCCCAGCCATGAGAAGAAGTCCTTGTCGCCGAGCGCGCGTACCTTGATTGACATTCGGTTCTCCTAGTTCTCCAGCACCGTGGCGAGCACGATGTCAGTGACAGCCAATTCGCTGCCCTCAATAAAAACCAACTCCGAGATGCGGCCAACGGCCCTCAGATCGGCTGCAGCCTGCCTGAGCAGGGCAATCTCTGCAGCCGTACCGCTAATTACAGCAGAAACAACGGCGGATTTCTGGGATGCCTTGGCATCCGTTTTCGCGCGGCGGATGCCGGTCAGCGCCCGGCTGCACAGGTCCAGCAGGGCCACGTTGCCGCCCTGCCCTCCGCCGAGCTCGGTCTGAACGGGCCAGGGGGTACGGTGGATGGACCCCTCGTTGGACCAGGACCAGGCTTCCTCGGTCGCGAACGGCACGAACGGGGCGAAGAGGCGCAGCTGGGTGGCCAGGGCGGTGCGCAGGGCGGCGACGGCCGAAGCCTGGCCGGCTCCCGCTTCGCCGTACGCGCGCTCTTTGACCAGTTCGAGGTAGTCGTCGCAGAACGTCCAGAAGAAGCTCTCGGTGAGTTCCAGCGCACGTGCGTGGTCGTAGCCCTCGATCGCGGCGGTGGCGTGGCCGACGACGACGCTGAGTCGAGCGAGCATGCTCTGGTCGAGCGGCTCGGTCACGGGGGCGTCGGCGGCGCCGTCGAAGGCAAGGATGAACTTTGACGCGTTCAGGATCTTGATCGCCAGGCGACGGCCGATTTTGATCTGGGTCGGGTTCTTGGGGTCGAAGGCCGCGTCGGTGCCGAGGCGCGACGACGCGGCCCAGTAGCGCACGGCATCCGAACCGTGCTGCTCGAGCATGTCTGCCGGGGTGACCACATTGCCCTTGGACTTGGACATCTTCTTACGGTCGGGGTCGACGATGAAGCCGGACAGGGCTGCGTGCTGCCACGGCGAGACGCCGTGTTCCAGCTCGGAGCGCAGCAGGGTGGAGAACAGCCAGGTGCGGATGATGTCCTGGCCCTGCGGGCGCAGCGAGTACGGGTAGACGAGATCGAACAGTGCGGGGTCGCGCTCCCAGCCGCCCGCCAGCTGCGGGGTCAGGGAGGAGGTCGCCCAGGTGTCCATCACGTCGACCTCGCCGACGAAGCCGTTCGCCTGGCCGCGCTGCTCGGCGGCAAAGCCCGGGGCGGTGTCGGAGGACGGGTCGACCGGGAGCGTCTCGCGGGTGGCGACGATGGGCTGGTCGAAGAGCGGGTTCGCGTCGGCATCCAGCGGGTACCAGATCGGCAGCGGAACGCCGAAGAAGCGCTGGCGGGAGACGAGCCAGTCGCCGGTGAGGCCGTTGACCCAGTTCTCGTAGCGCACACGCATGAACTCCGGGTGCCACTGCAGGTCGGTACCGTGCGTGAACAGGCGGGCGCGCAGCTCCTCGTCCCGAGCGCCGTTGCGGATATACCACTGACGGGTCGACACGATCTCGAGCGGTTTGTCGCCCTTCTCGAAGAACTTGACCGGGTGCACGATCGCGCGGGGCTCGCCGATCAGGTCGCCGCCGATGCGGAGCAAGTCGACCACGGCTGCCTTGGCGGAGAAGACGGTCTTGCCGGCCAGCTGCGCGTACGCGGCCTGTCCGGCCTCGCTTGTGATCGCCTCGGGCGCCTCGGCGATGATGCGGCCGTCAAAGCCCATGATGGCGCGGTTCGGAAGGTCGAGTTCACGCCACCAGATCACATCGGTGACGTCGCCGAACGTGCAGATCATGGCGATGCCACTGCCCTTGTCCTTCTGCGCGAGGTGGTGGGCCAGGATCGGCACTTCCACGTCGAAGAGGGGGGTGCGCACGGTCGTGCCGAACAGCGCCTGGTAGCGCTCATCGTCCGGATGCGCCACGAGCGCGACACAGGCCGGCAGCAGTTCCGGGCGGGTGGTCTCGATCTCGATGGCGCCGCCATCGGGCTTGGCGAAGGCGACCCGGTGGTAGAACGCCGGCATCTCCTTGTCTTCGAGCTCGGCCTGGGCGACCGCGGTGCGGAAGGTGACGTCCCAGAGGGTGGGGGCCATGGCCTGGTAGGCCTCACCGCGCTCGACGTTACCGATGAAGGCGGACTGGGAGGTGACCAGGGAGTCATTGCCGATCGTGCGGTAGGTCTGGGCCCAGTCGACGCTCAGGCCCAGCATGCGCCAAACGGCCTCGAACTGCTTCTCGTCCTCGATGGTGAGGCGCTCGCACAGCTCGATGAAGTTGCGGCGGCTGATCGGCAGCTGGTCGGCGGCTTTGGTGCTTTTGCCGTCTCCGCCCTCGAACGGGGCGGTGAACTCGGTGGCGTAGGGCAGCGACGGATCGCAGCGCACGCCGTAGTAGTTTTGCACGCGCCGCTCGGTGGGCAGGCCGTTGTCGTCCCAGCCCATCGGGTAGAAGACGCTCTTGCCGCGCATCCGCTGGAAGCGGGCGATGACATCCGTGTGGGTGTAAGAGAAGACGTGGCCGATGTGCAGGGAGCCGGAAGCGGTCGGCGGCGGGGTATCGATGGAGAAGATACGCTCCCGCGTGGCCGAGTCACGGTCGAAACGGTAGGTGCCGGCCTCTTCCCACGAGCCGCCCCACTTGGTTTCGAGGCCTTCAAGGGCCGGTTTTTCCGGAACGTTGGCGGCGGTCATGTTTCTCCGATTCGATCTGTGCGGCACCGTGTCGTTGGTGAAGTGCCTGAGTATTGGGCCTTATCCAACTTACCGGATGCCCCGTCGTCCGCCGACTCCGGCCGTCACCAGGCTGCCGGAGCGCCTGCAGCGCCCGGCCGGGCCTCGCCATGAGTGGCAGGATTGGAGCGGGAAGGGGTGCCATGGATGACCCGGGAACACTGTCCGAGGCCCGTCGCACGGTGCTGCGCCGCACGGTGCGCTGGATCGTGGGTTTCACGATCGGCTACAACGTGCTCGAGGCCGTCGCCTCGATCGTGGCGGGCGCCGCGGCATCCTCGACCGCCCTGATCGCCTTCGGCCTGGACTCCGTCATCGAGGTGCTCTCCGCCGCGGTCATCGCGTGGCAGTTCTCCCGTCGCGATCCTGAGCGCTGGCAGAAACCGGCCCTCCGCGCCATCGCGATCGCGTTCTTCACCCTCGCCGGGTACGTGATCCTGGCCGCCGGCCTGAGCTTCGCCGGGGTTGTCGAGGCGGCGCCCAGCCCACTGGGCATCGTCATCGCGTGCCTCAGCCTCGTGATCATGCCCGGGGTGGCAGGCGTGGAGCGCCGGACCGGCGCGGAGCTCGGCAGTGCCAGCGTGATCGCCGACGCCCGGCAGCTGCTGCTCTGCGCGTGGCTGTCCGGGTCGATGCTGCTCGGGCTGGCGGCCAACGCGCTCCTCGGCTGGGCCTGGGCGGACTCGCTCGCCGCCCTCGTGATCGCCGGGTTCGCGATCAAGGAGGGCATCGAGGCATGGCGCGGCGAGGTCGAGCCGCCGGTGGTGCTGCACGTCAACTAAAGGGGTGAGCCCCCGTATCAGGCGGTGGTCTAACCAATTCGACGGAGATTTTGCTCTGGGAGCCGGTTGCCAGGTTTAAACAAGGCGTTTCGGGCAAAATCTCCGTCGAATTCGTTCGGTACGGAGTTGCTCGAGGGTCAGAACCCGATCCGGGGGACCGCGCCGAGCAGGGTCTGCGTGTACGGATGCTCCGGCGCG
Organism: Cryobacterium sp. TMT2-4; assembly: GCF_004402575.1. NCBI lineage: Bacteria > Bacillati > Actinomycetota > Actinomycetes > Micrococcales > Microbacteriaceae > Cryobacterium > Cryobacterium sp. TMT2-4. The sequence continues at coordinate 88,899 of NZ_SOGE01000012.1, forward strand.
GCGAAGACCCGGGCCGTTGCGCCGGTTTCGACGATACGGCCGTCCAACATTACGGCGACCTGGTCGCTGACGTGCTGGATCACCCCGAGGTCGTGGGAGATGAACAGCAGGCTGAGGCCCAGGTTCCGCTGCAGCTCGTCGAGGAGGTCGAGCACCTGGGCCTGCACGGTCACGTCGAGGGACGACACGGGCTCGTCGCAGATCAGGATCTGCGGCCCCGACGCCAGCGCCCGGGCGATGCTCACCCGCTGCCGCTGCCCGCCGGAGAGGGACAGCGGCCGCCGGCCAAGCAGCCCCTGCGGCAGACCCACCGCGTCGAGCAGCGCCAGCACGCGCAGCCGGTCGGCAGCCGAGGCAGTGGCCGCAGTGGCGGCAGTGGCGGCAGTGGCAGCAGTGGCAGCCGAGGCGGATGCCGCGCCGCGCCCGGTGCGCCCGCCGCCGACCGCGTCCCGGAGCACCTGCTCGACGCTCAGCCGCGGGTCGAAGGAGCTGAGCGCATCCTGATAGACCGCACCAAGCCGGGGCCGCAGGAGCCGCCGTTCCTTCTCCGAGGCGGCGCTGAACGGCTGCCCGAGCACCCGCACCTCGCCGGCGTCCGGCCGGGTCAGCGCCAGCGCGAGGCGGGCCGTCGTGGTTTTGCCGGAGCCGGACTCGCCGACGATGCCGAGCGTCGTGCCGCGTTCGAGCCGGAACGAGACCCCGTCGACCGCGAGCTGCTCGGTGCCGTCGGGCCGGGTGAAGCGCTTGACCAGGCCGGTGGCCTCCAGCACCGTGTTGCGGGGAGCGACAGGGTCGGCACGATCTGAGAGAGCGAGAAAGGGCGCGGCGGCGGGCGACACCGGGGCCGCGGCCCGCGGGCTGAGGCGCAGCCCGCGCGGCTTGTCGACCGGGATCGCGGCGAGCATCTGCCGGGTGACCGGATGCTCCGGCCGGGTCAGAATTGCGTGCGCCGGTCCCTGTTCCACGATCCGTCCCTCGCTCAGCACAGCGATCCGGTCGGCGATGCGGCCGACGACGGCCAGGTCGTGGCTGATCAGCAGGATGCCGGTGCCGGCGCGTTTCAGACCCGTCAGCAGCTCCAGGATTTGTGCCTGCACCGTGACGTCGAGCGCCGTCGTGGGCTCGTCGGCGATCAGCAGTGGCGGGTCCAGGGCGATCGCGGCCGCGATCAGGGCGCGCTGGCGCTGGCCGCCGGAGAGTTCGCCCGCGCGCTTCCGCACAGAGTTGCCGGCGTCGGACAGGCCCACCCGGGCCAGCACCTCGAGCACCCGGGCGTGGCGCGCCGCTGCACCGAGGCGGGTGTGCAGTCGCAGCGAGTCGGCGATCTCCCGGCCCACCGGGCGCAGCGGGTCCAGCGACACCAGGGCATCCTGCAGCACCAGGCCCACGTCGCGGCCGCGCCGCCGGCGCCAACTCTGCTCGGAGAGTCCGCGCACGTCGGAGCCTGCGAGGCTCAGCTCGTCGGCGCGCACCCAGGCGTTGTCGCCGGCCAGGCCGAGCAGGCTGCGCGCGGTGACGCTCTTGCCCGAGCCTGACTCTCCCACCAGGGCCAGGCATTCCCCGGGGGCCACCTCGAACGAGACGCCGTTCAGCACCGGGTCGGTATCATTTTGCGGTCCGAAGCCCACGACGAGGTTCTGCACCCGCACGGCCGGGGCAACCCCGCCGTCACCCTCGCCTGGCGCGCCCACCGAAGCGCCCACGCCGCTCTCGTCACTCACGCGCGCCTCACCCGTCGCTCGATGCCGCGACCGAGCGCCGTGGCCGACACCGCCGTCAGCACGATGAACAGCCCGGGGAAGAAGCTCATCCACCAGGCCGAGCCGATGTAGGTGCGCCCGGCGGAGAGCATCGCGCCCCACTCCGCGGCGGGCGGCGCCGAGCCCAGGCCGAGGTAGCTCAGCGCCGACGCCCAGACGATGGCCTGACCGATGCCGAGGGTGCCGAGCACGAACAGCGGCGCGAGCGTGTTCGGCAGGATGTGGCGCATCAGGACCTGGACGGGGCTGCGCCCGAGCACGGTCGCCGCCTCGACGAAGGCCGATGACCGCACCGACAAGAGCTGGCCGCGGATGATGCGGGCGTAGCCGGGAGCGGTCGCCAGGCCCACGGCGATGGTCGCCGTGGCAACGCCCGGCCCGAAGATCAGGATGAAGAGCAGGGCCAGCAGCAGGCCGGGGAACGCGAACAGCACCTCGAGGAACCGGTTCACGGTGAAGTCCACGACCGGGCCGAGCATACCGGCCAGGGTGCCGAGCACGAGGCCCAGGCCGAGGCCGATCACGGTGGCGAGGGTGCCGATCAGCAGGGAGCTGCCGGTGCCGTGGCTGACCCGGGTATAGATGTCCCGGCCGGACTCGTCGGTGCCGAACCAGTGCGCGGGTGAGGGGGTCTGAAACGCGGACAGCGGGTCGATCCCGAGCGGGTCGCCGGGCGCTACGAGCGCGGGGAACAGTGCCGCCGTGACCAGGAACAGCGCGAACAGGCCCGCCAGGACCTCGGCCACGCCGAACCGGCGCGTGCGGGGCGCGCGCGGCGACTGGGGCGCGCCGGTGCGCGGCGACCGGCCCAGCCCGGCCTGGATCTCGAGGTCGCTCATCGTGCCCGCAGCCTCGGGTCGGCGATGCGCTGGGCCAAATCGGTGAACAGGGTCATCAGGATGTACCCGACGGCCACGATCAGCACAGCACCAACCACGACCGGCACGTCGCGCACGGTCACCGCGTTCAGAAGCGTGCGGCCGAGGCCCGGCCGGGCGAAGATGGTCTCGACCACCACTGCCCCGCTGATCAGGGAGCCGAATGCCCAGCCGGAGAGGCTGATCGCCGGCAGTGACGCGTGCCGGATCACGTGCACCCAGCGCACCCCGCGTTCGCTCTCGCCCCGGGCGCGGGCGGAGAGCACGAATGGGGATTCCAGCGCGGTGAGCAGGGACTCCCGCATGATCTGGCCAAGGAACCCGGCCAGCGGCACGGCGAGGGTGAGCACCGGCAGCACCAGCCCGGAAACCCCGGAGGTACTGATCGGCGGCAGCCAGCCCAGCCAGACGCTGAACAACACGATCAGCGCCGTCGCGAGCCAGAAGTGAGGGAGCGCGGCAGCCACGATCTCCAGACCGGAGCCCAGGTACCAGGCGACGCGCCCGCCGCGGGTCGACCAGGTGGCCAGCCCGAGGGCGAGCAGCCAGGCCACAGCGAGGGCGAGCACGGCCAGCAGCAGGGTGCCGCCGAGCTGGCCGACCAGGAGCGGGGCGACGTCCTGGTCCAGTGAGTAGGAGCGGCCAAGATCCCCGGTGGCCAGGCGAGCCAACTGTGCCAGGTACTGCACGAGCACGGGCTGGTCGAGCCCGTATTCCGCCCGCACCGCGGCGAGCGCCTCCGGGGAGGTCTGCGAGCCGGGGCCACCCAGGATGGCCTCGGCCGGGTCTCCGGGAATCAGACGGATGGCGAAAAAGGTGAGCGTGGCCACCATCCAGAGCACCAGCACCGCCCCTCCCAGGCGGGCCAGGACGACCCGGGCTGCCCGCGCTACTTCAGCCACGCATCGTAGAACGTGGGCGTCGACACGGTCGGCAGCGCCCGCGCGCCCACCACATCGGTGCCGAGCAGGTATTGGTTCTGCTGGTCGAAGAGCGGCAGGATGTAGAAGCCCGCGAGCACCTGGTTCTGCGCGTCGGCGTAGAGGGCGGCGCGTTCATCGGCATCCGTCACCTGGCCGGCCTGGGTGAGTAGGGCGTCGATGGCCGGGTCGTTCACCTGGGCGTGGTTGGCGAAGTAGCCGCTGGGTGCCGGGGTGATCCCGTCGGAGTGGAAGAGGATGCGCAGAACGTCGGGTCCGACCTTCGTGTACGGCGCGCTGACGGCGTCGTAGTCGTTCTCGCCCAGCGCGGTGTACCAACTGGAGAGGTCCATCGGGCTGAGCAGAACCTCGAAGCCGGTCTTCTTCGCGGTGGCCTGGATCTGCTCGAACAGGGACTGCTCCGCCGGAATGGACTGGTTCGTACTCACCGGGAAGTCGACCGTGAGGCGCTCGCCGTCTTTCACCCGGTAACCGTTGGAATCACGCTCGGTCCAGCCGGCGGAATCGAGGAGGTCCGAGGCGGCCTCGGGGTCGTACGCGAACAGGTCCGGGCCCGACACGGCGAGGGGTTCGACGCTGGAGAGGGCGGAGTAGGAGCGCTCGGCCGTGCCCCGGAAGAGGCTGGTGACGGCGTCGTCGACATTCGCCGAGCGGATGAACGCCTCCCGCACGAGCGGGTCGTTGAAGGGCGCGCGGCCGGAGTTCAGTTCGATTCGGTTCGAGGCACCCGGGCGAGGGGCGTCGAGGTGCACGATGGTGTCGCTCTTCTCGGCCTGCACGATGGTGTCGGGCTGGGCGTTGTCGATCACGTCGGCGTCGCCGGACTGCAGAGCCGCGTAGCGGGACGCGGAGTCGGGGATGAAGCGCCAGACGATGGAGTCGAGGTAGGCAGGCCCGGTGTGCGCGGCATCCGCGGGCGGGGAGTTGTACTTCTCGTTCCGCACCAGGGTGATCGATTCCTGCTGTACCCACTTCTCGACCTGGAAGGGGCCGGTGCCGACCGGGGAGGCGCAGTTCTCGTCCTGGCTCCGGGCCAGCGCGGTGGGCGATTCGATCGCCAGCCACGGCTGTGACAGGGATTCGAGCAGGGCGCTGTCGGGTTCGCTGAGCGTAAGGCGCACAACGTTGGTGGAGACCGCGTCGGTGCCGGTGACCTTCCCCAGAGCGAGGTAGCCGGTCGACGAGGCCGTTTCCGGGTCTTGGATGTGCGCGATATTCGCCTGCACGGCGGCGGCGTCGAGCGGGGTGCCGTCGGTGAAACTCACGCCGGCGGCGAGCGTGAAGTCCCAGGCCAGCCCGTCGGCGCTCTCGGTCCACGAATCTGCCAGCCAGGGGATGATCTCACCGTCCGCGTTGCGGGATACAAGCGACTCAAGGTACTGCGTGCTGACCAGGGCCTGCGGGTAGTTGCCGCCCACGTGCGGGTCCAGGCAGGTGGGCTCGGCGTCGCCGGATGCGTAGGTCAACGTGCCGCCGGTGAGAGGCCGGGTGGCTTCGGGGGACTCAGCGGTGGCGCAGCCGGTGAGCAGGATGCCGGTGGCGGCGAGGCCGACCAGCCCGGTCAGGGTGCGCGCTGTGCGATGGGTGTACCCCGAAGTGTGCATTATGGGTCTCTTTCCGCGGCGCCCGATGGGCCGAGTGTGCACCTGCTGGACCCGCAAGATTAGAGGCCTCGGGCACGTGTTGGACGGGGTCCACAAATAAAATGATTGAGGACCATCGTAGAACACAGGAGAGCTGTTCGCTGAGCAGACGTGTGCGGGCACCGCGCGCTGTACACCCGGGGGTAGGCGCAGGGTAGACTTTCCAAGTAGGACCGTGATCCGGCTATCACCGGTGAGTCTTCGGAAGAACGGCAACCACCCTCGCGGTGGTTCTCAGTAGAACCGAACGGGTCGGGCCCGTCACAGCCTCAGAACAAGCGGTTTTCCGAAGCCTCGGCTCCGGGAGACAAGCGAGGTGGTACCGCGGCGAATCCCGTTCGGAGTCGGCGTCCTCGTGGAACAGGGGCAGATCTGTGAATGACACAACCTGCCCGACTCGTCCAGGAGAGACATGACGTACCCCAAAGGCCAGCAGTCCGCTTCTCCCGCCCAACCCGGCGGCATCGTGCCCTCACCGAACTTTCCCCAGATCGAAACCGAGGTGCTCGCGTTCTGGAAAGCCGACGGCACCTTCCAGGCGTCGATCGACAACCGTGCGGATGCCCCCGAGTGGGTCTTCTATGACGGCCCGCCGTTCGCCAACGGGCTGCCGCACTACGGCCACCTGCTGACCGGGTACGCGAAGGACCTCTTCCCGCGCTTCCAGACTATGCGCGGCAAGCAGGTGCACCGCCGGTTCGGCTGGGACACGCACGGCTTGCCGGCCGAGCTCGAAGCCGAACGCGAGCTCGGCATCACCGACAAGAGCGAGATCGAGAAGATGGGCATCGGGGCCTTCAACGCCGTCGCCCGCAGCTCCGTGCTCAAGTACACCAAGGTGTGGGAGGAGTACGTCACCCGCCAGGCGCGCTGGGTCGACTTCGAGAACGACTACAAGACGCTCGACATCACCTTCATGGAGTCCGTGATCTGGGCCTTCAAGCGCCTGCACGACAAGGGCCTGGCCTACGAGGGCTACCGGGTGCTGCCGTACTGTTGGCGCGACCAGACACCGCTGTCCAACCACGAACTGCGCATGGACGACGACGTCTACAAGATGCGCCAGGACCAGACCGTCACGGTCACCTTCCCGCTGGTCGGCGCCAAGGCCGAAGCCCTCGGGCTGACCGCCGTGCGCGCCCTGGCCTGGACGACCACCCCCTGGACCCTCCCGACGAACCTGGCGCTCGCCGTGGGCCCGGAGATCGTCTATGCCGTCGTGCCGGCCGGGCCGAACGGCACCCCGGACGCCACCGTGCTGCGGGAGGCCGTTTCCGGGGCGGATGCCGCGGCATGCGTCGCAACCACCGAGGTTTTCGGCGCCGAATACCTGATCGCGATCGACCTGGTCGGCAACTACGCCAAGGACCTCGGCTACGACTCGGCGGCAGAGGCGACCGCGGCGATCTCCCGCACGGTTCTCGGCAGCGCCCTGGAGGGCGTCAGCTACGACCGCCTCTTCGACTACTACGCCGACACCGCGGTCTGGGGCACCGAGAACGCCTGGACCGTCGTCGTGGCCGACTACGTCACCACCGCCGACGGAACCGGCATCGTGCACCAGGCGCCCGCCTACGGCGAGGAGGACCAGAAGATCTCCATGGCCGCCGGCATCCCGGTGATCATCTCCCTCGACGCGGGCGGCAAGTTCCTCTCCGACGTGCCCGAGGTCGCCGGCCAGCTCTGGAGCGACGCGAACAAGCCGCTCACCCAGCTGATCAAGAATGAGGGGCGCCTGCTGCGCCAGGCCAGCTACGAGCACTCCTACCCGCACTGCTGGCGCTGCCGCAACCCGCTGATCTACAAGGCCGTGTCGAGCTGGTTCGTGCGCGTCACGGACTTCCGCGAGCGTCTGGTGGACCTGAACCAGGACATCAATTGGGTGCCGGAGAACGTCAAGGACGGCCAGTTCGGCAAGTGGATCGGCAACGCCCGCGACTGGTCGATCAGCCGCAACCGGTACTGGGGTTCGCCCATCCCAGTCTGGAAGAGCGACAATCCCGACTATCCGCGCGTCGACGTCTACGGCTCGCTCGACGAGCTCGAGGCGGACTTCGGCGTGCGCCCCACCGACCTTCACCGCCCCTATATCGACGCGCTCACCCGACCCAACCCCGACGACCCCACCGGGCGGTCCACCATGCGGCGCATCACGGATGTGCTCGACGTCTGGTTCGACTCCGGCTCGATGCCGTTCGCGCAGGTGCACTACCCGTTCGAGAACGCCGACTGGTTCGACAGCCACAACCCGGCCGACTTCATCGTGGAGTACATCGGCCAGACCCGCGGCTGGTTCTACATGCTGCACACGCTCTCCACCGCCCTGTTCGACCGTCCGGCCTTCAAGAACGTGGTCAGCCACGGCATCGTGCTCGGCAACGACGGCCAGAAGATGTCCAAGTCGCTGCGCAACTATCCCGACGTGAACGAGGTGTTCGACCGGGACGGCTCGGATGCCATGCGCTGGTTCCTGATGAGCTCCTCCGTGCTGCGCGGTGGCAACCTGATCGTCACCGAGGAGGGCATCCGCGAGGGTACCCGCCAGGTTATGCTCCCGCTCTGGAGCACCTGGTACTTCTTCTCCCTCTACGCCAACGCGTCCGGCGAGAACGGCTACGACGCCACCTGGCGCACCGACTCGACCGACGTGCTCGACCGCTACCTGCTGGCCAAGACCCGCGATCTAATCGTGGAGGTCACTGCCGACCTCGAGAACCTCGACAGCACCCAGGCGACCGCTCGAATCCGGGACTTCGCCGACGTGCTCACCAACTGGTACGTTCGCCGCTCGCGCGACCGGTTCTGGGCTGGCGCCGGGGCCTCTGTCTCGGTCTCGACGGTCTCATCCACCGGAAACGAGGCTTTCGACACGCTCTACACCGTGCTCGAAACGGTGACGCGGGTGGCCGCCCCGATGCTCCCGCTCGTCACCGAGCGTATCTGGCAGGGCCTCACCGGCGGTCGCAGCGTGCACCTGACCGACTGGCCCGACGCCGAATTGTTCCCGGCCGATGCCGTTCTCGTCACCGCGATGGACCAGGTGCGCACCATCAGCTCCACCGTGCTGTCACTGCGCAAGCAGTCCGGGCTGCGCGTGCGTCTGCCGCTGGCCACTCTGACCGTGGTCACCACCGACACGGCGGCCCTGGCCCCGTTCGAGGGCATCCTGCGCGACGAGCTGAATGTGAAGAGCGTGCGTTTGGTCGAACTGGCCGACGACAGCGCGAGCGCCTACGGCATCACCTCCCGGCTCACCGTGAACGCCCGGGCAGCCGGCCCGCGACTCGGCAAGCAGGTGCAGCAGGTCATCAAGGCCGCCCGCGCCGGCGACTGGAGCGAAACCGACGGCGTAGTCACCGCCGGCGGCACCCCGCTCGCCGCGGGGGAGTACGAACTCGTGCTGCAGACCGGTCCGGCCGACGGTTCCGCCGTCGCTGACGACACGGCGGCGGATGCCCCGGCTCTGGCGCTCCTGGCGGGCGGCGGTTTCGTGCTGCTGGAGACGCAGACCACCCCGGAACTCGAGGCGGAGGGCTTCGCCCGCGACCTGATCCGCGCCGTGCAGGACACCCGCAAGTCGGCCGGATTCGAAGTGAGCGACCGCATCCGTCTCGACCTCGTCTTCTACTCCGCCGAGGACGCCGCGACCTTCGCCCTTGCGGCCGGCGTCGACGTCGCTGCGGAGACCCTGACCCTCCGGTTCGCCACCCATGTGGCCACCGAGGTGTCCGATGACAGCCTGGCGCACGGTCTGCCGTCCGAATGGCTGCAGAGCCTGGTCGGCTTCCCCGTCGAGCACTACGTGCTTTACGAGGCTGGTCACTATGCCAACCGGGGGACCGTCCTGGTCGCCGTCGCCCGAGAGAACGGACTCGTCCATGTCTGAACCCAAGAAGCCCGGATCGAAGAAGCCCGGATCGAAGGAGCCCGGATCGAAGAGGCCGCGCCAGTCCTCCGACGCCGGCCGTGAGGCCGGGGACGCCGTCTTCGCCGCCCTCCTCGCCCGCGTGGGCGAGGGTGCGCCGAAGCCGCGTCTGGCCCCGACCCGGCGGGCGCTCGAACTGCTGGGTGACCCTCAGACCGTCTACCCGGTGATCCATATCACCGGCACCAACGGCAAGACCAGCACGAGCCGCATCACCGAGAGCATCGTGCGCGCCTACGGGCTGCGCACCGGACTGATGACGAGCCCGCACCTGGTGCGGCTCAACGAGCGCATCGTGATCGACGGGGAGTTCATCACCGATGAGGCCCTGGCCGCGAACTGGGCCGACATCGAACCCTTCCTGGCCATGGTCGACGCGGAGCTCGAGGCGGCAGGCGACGACGTGCTCACCTTCTTCGAGGCGCTCACCGTGCTGGCCTTCGCCTGCTTCGCCGACGCCCCCGTCGACGTCGCCGTGATCGAGGTCGGCATGGGCGGCGAGTGGGATTCCACCAACGTCGCCGACGGGCAGGTGGCCGTGTTCACGCCCATCGCCCTCGACCACACGCTCCGCCTCGGCAACACGATCGCCGAGATCGCCCGCACCAAGGCCGGCATCATCAAGCCGTCCGCCGCCGTGGTCTCCGCCCGGCAGGGCGAGGCGGCGCAGGCCGAACTCGAGCGGGCCGCCGAGCTGACCGAATCGACCCTGGCCAGTGAGGGCGAGGATTTCGTCCTGCTCAAAAACCAGGTCGCCGTGGGCGGGCAGCTCATCTCGGTGCGCGGCCTCGCCGGCACCTACTCGGACCTGTTCCTGCCGCTGTACGGCACGCACCAGGCGCAGAATGCGGCCGTCGCGATCGCCGCCGTCGAGTCCTTCCTCGGGGCCGGCACCACGGCGCTCTCGCATGACCTGGTCGAGGAGGGCCTCGCGCAGGTCACCTCGCCCGGACGCCTGCAACTGATCGGAATCGCACCGACCGTCCTGGTGGATGCCGCGCACAATCCGCACGGAGCGGCCGCCCTCAGCACTGCACTGGCCGACTACTTCGACTTCGACGAGATTGTGGCCGTGGTGGGCATCCTCACCGACAAGGATGCGACCGGCATCATCACCGCGCTGCAGTCCAAGGTGGTGCGGTTCCACGTCACACAGTCGCAGTCCGAGCGCGCGATCGGCGTCGACGACCTCGCCGATCTGATCGCCGACCTCGGCAGCGAGGAGACAACCGTCCGGTTCGACGACCTCGCGCAGGCCCTCGACTCCGCCAGGGACTGGGCCCTCGAGTCGCCCAAGCGGGCTGTGATCGTGACCGGGTCGATCACCCTCGTCGGCGAAGCCATCATTCTGGCCGACGCACGGGAATGGCTGGCGAAATGACGTCCGCTCCCCGCTCGGTGAAGCGCACGCTCGCGACGATCGTGCTCGGCTTCGAGGTCATCGTGGTTGCCCTCGCCGCCCTGGTGATCTTCGGTCTGCAGGCGTTGCCGCCGTGGCTCGCCCTCGGCGGGGGAGCCGTGCTGGGGCTGGCCATGGTCGCCGTGCTCGCGCTGCTCCGTTACGAGTGGGCCTACGTGGTCGGCTGGATCCTCCAGCTGATCATGGTGGCCGCCGGCTTCCTCAATCCGGCCATGTTCTTCGTCGGCGGCATGTTCGCCGCCATGTGGACGTACTGCATGATCGCCGGCTCCCGGATCGACAACCAGAACCAGAACTTTCCCAACAACGAGAACAACGAGAAGGAGAACTCATGAGCACCCAGGTCCAGGAAACGCTCGTATTGGTCAAACCGGATGGCGTTGCCCGCAACCTCTCCGGCGAGATCCTGCGTCGCATTGAGCAGAAGGGGTACTCCCTCGTCGACGCGAAGCTCGTGCAGGCCGACAGGTCCCTGCTGGCCGAGCATTACGCCGAGCACCAGGGCAAGCCGTTCTTCGAACCTCTCGTGGAGTTCATGGAAAGCGGTCCGATCCTCGTGCTGCGCATCGCCGGCGAACGCGTGATCGAGGGCTTCCGCTCCCTGGCCGGCACAACCGACCCGACCACCGCGGCTCCCGGCACCATTCGCGGCGACTTCGGCCGAGACTGGGGCACCAAGGAGCAGCAGAACCTCGTGCACGGCTCCGACTCGCCCGAGTCGGCCGACCGCGAACTGGCCCTCTGGTTCGACTGAACCGTACCGACCGGGGAACAACCACTGACCGGATGCTTGGAGGCGGCTGTTCTCGTCGGTACCAGATGTCGTTGCTTTGTGCACCAAGCGCACCGCTGTCGCAGAATGGCCGATGATGGCAGAGCCCCGCTGAGCATGTGCCGACATCCTCTTTGATTCGTCTGACTAGAAAGCCTCACCATGCCGCATGCCCGGAACCCCTGGTTCAATCTGGTCTGGGCAATCCCGCTGGCGATCATCCTGCTGGTCGCCGTCGTGCTCGCCGCCCGGGGCATCCGTTCCCTGCCGATGGCGCAGGAGTTCCTGGTCGACTTCCCGGGGGCCTCGCCGTTGCCGTCGTGGGCCCCCGTCGGCTTCCCCGCGTGGCTGGCGTGGCAGCACGGCCTGAATGTTTTCTTCCTGCTCTTCATCGTGCGTTCGGGTTGGCAGATCCGCACGGCCGGGCGCCCGAGCATGTTCTGGACCCGGCGCAACACCGGCCTTTTTCGAACCCGACGTGCCCCCCGCCGGTTGAGCATCAACCTCTGGCTGCACCTCGCGGTGGATGCCCTTTGGGTACTCAACGGGATCGTCTTCTACGTGCTGCTGTTCGTCACCGGTCAGTGGGTGCGCATCGTGCCGGTCAGCTGGGACATCATTCCGAACGCACTCTCGGCCGCCCTCCAGTACGCCTCACTGGACTGGCCGATCACCGACGGCTGGGTGAACTACAACGCGCTACAAACTCTGAGCTACTTCAGCATCGTGTTCGTGGCCGCGCCGCTCGCCTTGGTCTCGGGCATCCGTCTGTCACCGCTCTGCACGTCGCGCCGGCTTGGAGAACTGATCCCGCTGCGCCCGACCAGGGCCGTGCACGTGGGCGTGATGGTCTTTTTCCTTGCATTCATCGTGATCCACGTCACGCTGGTGTTCGCCACCGGTGCCCTGCGCAACCTGAACCACATGTACGCGGCGCAGAGCGACGACGGCTGGACCGGATTCTGGATCTTCGCCGCATCCCTGGTCGTGATGCTCGTGGCCTGGGTCGCCGAGGGTCCCCGACTGCTGCGGGCGGTCGCCTCTCTCGGCGGAACCGTAACCACGCGCTGAGCCGCGGTGCTGGCTGAGCCGGCCGATGGCTCTGCCGGTCGAAACCCGGTGGTTGTGTAACCCCCCGCCCCGGCCGGGGTCCCTCCCTGGCCTTGTCTTTGGCTGCCTGGGCCGCGTCGCGGGCCAGGGCTTCGGCGAACCGGCGGGCCTGATCGACCTGTTCGGCCAGGTGGGCGTCGACCCAGGGCGGCGTCCGCCTGGGTCTCCCGGATGGCGTCGAAGTGACGACCCAGGCGTTCTAGCTGCTCACTGTATGGGGACTCCATGAGAAAAACGTTACGGGCAGCCACTGACATTCCATGCCCCAGATCGGCACCCGTCAGCGCCCTGTGGATAACTTGATCAAACGCGCATTGTGGTGGAAAGGGAACAGCCGTCGCGGGGCGCGCAGCACGCATCCGTCGTCACATAAACGCGGAAATTTTTGAGACACACCGGTTGTGGCGCCGTGAGCGGCGTGTCGCAAAAATCTCCGAGGTTAGCAACCGCCACGGATGCCCGGAGCGGCAACCTCCGGCCGCCACGTCACCGGAGCTCGACCACCGGGTCTCAACCGGACGGGGGCAGGGTCGCCATTACAGGCGGTTCAGGAAGTCCATCTCGACCTGGGCGATGACGGCGGCGATCAGATAGCAGACGATCGTGATCACGATGATCCAGGAGGAGGCGACGGATGCCAGGCGCCGCACGCGCGGCCCCGCTGGGAGGTTGCCCGCCGTGAGGTTGTGCAGCGTCACGGCTAGGAACATTGGGATCGTGACCGTCCAGGTCACCATGCACCACGGGCAGAGCACGTCGAGCTCGAAGAAGCTCTGCGCCATCAGCCAGATCACGAACGCGAGGGCGCCGGTGACGCCCACGTTCAGCGCGATCCAGAACCAGCGGGCTAACCGCGCCCCGGCCAGGATCGCGGCGCCGATCGCGATGACGACCGGCCAGGCCATCAAGCCGATCACCGGGTTGGGGAAACCGAAGATGGCACCCTGCCACGATCCCAGGTTGGTGCTGCAGCCCACCAGCACACTGAAGTTGCAGGAAAGCTGGGCCTGCGGGTCCTCGAGGATCGCGAACTTGTCGACGGTCAGGAGGAAAGCCGCGGTGAGGGCGATCAAACCACCGATGATGAAGAAGATGGCGAGCCCGATGGGGCGCTTGACGGGCGGGTTGTGGGGCACGATTGGATTATGTCATGTGCCTCGCATGTGTTCCTGAGAATGCATGCGATAATCGGAACAGTCGCTTGGGCCGCGCTCAAGTTGACGCCATACAAGTCTTAATGGGCCGTAAAGGCCCAGATTCATTGGTCCCACGACCAAAGGTATTAGCAGCCAGAGCCAAGAGCCGGTTGCGAACGACGAGGATTTCCGAGGGTTTCGCGCAAGCGTGATCCTCGCACGAGAGAGTAGCCGGATGGGTGGCGCGGTCGCCCACACTGGTCAAGGAGCGCGCCAGTGATGGTGGAAGACAACGAAAACATCAAAAAACGCAAGGGTTTATTCGGCACCCGCCGCACCTCGCGGAGGGCTGCCACCCCGGTGGCCGTTCCGGAGGCCGCGCCTGAGAACAACAGTGCGCAGCACAATGACGCCGCACAGAACGTCGCTGCGGCAACGCGCGAGCCGCTTTCAGCAGCGCAGACACCCCGCGTCCACACCGACGACGCCGTGACCGAGCCGGCAGCCGCCGCTCCGTTCGGCGAAACCCCCGACTCAGAACAGGACGCTGCCGTGGAACCGACGCCGCCGCCCACCCCGACCGCCGATGTGGTTCGCCGCCCGTCCACCTCGCTGGTGTTCCAGGCCCCGGTCATCGTGCCGCAACCGGCCCGCACCGGAGCGCGCCGCGACACCGCGCGCCAGGACCAGCGCCAGGACACCGGCCAGGACATCCGTCAGGACCATGACGACGAGGGCGACGAGTCGTCGACCGTTCGTCGTCGCGCCCGTCGGCGCACCGGCGACGAGAACCGGTCCGGATCCGACGACCCCGCGAACACCGTTGTTCGCGTGCGTACGCCCCGCGAACCCGAACTCATCACCGAACCCCAGCGGATCAAGGGGTCGACCCGCCTCGAGGCCAAGAAGCAGCGCCGCCGTGACGGCCGCGATGCCGGGCGCCGTCGCCCGGTGATCACCGAGGCCGAGTTCCTCGCCCGCCGCGAATCCGTCGACCGGGTCATGGTCGTGCGGGCCAAGCAGAACAAGATTCAGATCGGGGTGCTGGAAGACGGTGTGCTGGTCGAGCACTACGTCGCCAAGAATCAGGATGCCTCGCTGATCGGAAACGTCTACCTGGGCAAGGTGCAGAACGTGCTGCCGAGCATGGAAGCAGCCTTCGTCGACATCGGACGCGGCCGCAACGCCGTGCTGTACTCGGGTGAGGTCGACTGGGAGGCTGCCGCCGAGAACTCCGGCAACAGCAGCCAGGCTCGGCGCATCGAGCTCGCGCTCAAGCCGGGCGACAAGGTGCTCGTGCAGGTCACGAAGGACCCGATCGGGCACAAGGGTGCGCGACTCACCAGCCAGGTGTCACTGCCCGGCCGCTACCTCGTCTACGTGCCGAACGGCTCGATGAACGGGATCAGCCGCAAGTTGCCCGACACCGAGCGGGCGCGCTTGAAGAAGATCCTCAAGGAGGTTCTGCCCGAGAACGTGGGAGTCATCGTGCGCACCGCGGCCGAGGGTGCCACCGACGAGCAGCTCACGCTCGACGTCAACCGGCTCACCTCGCAGTGGGCGTCCATCGCCAAGCAGGTCGACACGGTGCAGGCACCGGCCCTGCTGCACAGCGAACCGGACCTTCTGATCAAGATCGTGCGGGATGTCTTCAACGAGGACTTTCAGAAGATGGTCATCTCCGGCGAGGAATCCCGTGAGGTCATCGAGGCCTACCTGCGCCAGGTCGCACCGGACCTGGTGGAGCGCGTGGAGCGCTACGAGGGCGAGAACGACGCCTTCGACGAGTACCGCATTTCGGAGCAGATCGAGAAGGCCCTCGACCGCAAGGTCTGGCTACCGTCCGGTGGCTCCCTCGTGATCGACCGCACCGAGGCCATGACCGTCGTCGATGTCAACACCGGCAAGTTCGTCGGCTCTGGTGGAAACCTCGAGGAGACCGTCACGAAGAACAACCTCGAGGCTGCCGAAGAGATCGTTCGCCAGCTGCGTCTGCGCGACATCGGCGGCATCATCGTCGTCGACTTCATCGACATGGTCCTCGAAACCAACCGCGACCTCGTGCTGCGCCGCATGCTCGAATGCCTGAGCCGCGACCGCACCAAGCATCAGGTCGCCGAGGTCACCTCGCTCGGGCTTGTGCAGATGACCCGCAAAAAGCTCGGTCTCGGACTCCTGGAATCATTTAGCGAGAACTGTGAAGCCTGCGCCGGCCGAGGCATCGTCATCCACCATGACCCGGTACTCAAGCACCGCCAGACGGCTCAGCCGGCCATGGAGCGTCGCCCGCGCAGCAAGTCGGGCACCAATTCCGGCGGCGACAACGGGCACCGCGGCGGAAACGGAAACGGAAACGGAAACGGAAACGGAAACGGTACCAACTCCGCAGCCGTGCACGCGTCTCAGGCCGATGCCGGCAAGTCCGGACACGGCACCCACGGCATCACCGAGGATGCCAAGCACGCCCTCGCCCTGATCGCCGCCCGCACCATCCCGCGCGCCCTGACCGGCTCGATCCCGATCATTGCCCTGCCTGAGGCGATGCCGGAATCGGTTCCCGCGGAGAAGGCGGCCGCCCCCGCGGCCTCAGCCGACGGGTCATCTGTCGACGCGGCGACCGCCGCATCAGCCAACCCGGCCGCCGAGGCCAACCCGATCGAGGAGGCCGTGAATGAGGCAGTCGCGGCCGAGACGTCTGCACCGTCGGCACGCCGCAGCCGTAGGGCGTCCTCCACGCCCCGCCAGCGGGACGCAGCGCCCATCGTGACCCCGGAAACCCCGGTGCAGGACGCGCAGCAGACCCCGGTCGAGGCGCCTGCCGCGCACGAGGCCGCAGCGCCCGACGACGACGAGCCCGTCGCCATCCTGGACATCCCGGTCAAGAAGTCCTCCCGTAGCCGCCGCACGGTCAGCAAGCAGGTCACCGACCAGCTGCTGGACTCGGTGCTGGACGCCCTGCCCGAGCCCAAGCAGCCGGGCCAGGGGCGTTCGCGCAGCCGGCGGGTGACGACGGCCGGCGGATCCACCGGGTCGGCCCAGCCGATCATGACCACGGCCCCGGATTCCCAGCAGTAACGAGAATCACTGCAGGAACGAATCGAGTCGATCGGGAGACCGGTGGCGCACAGCCCACGGGGCTGGGCGTCGCCGGTCTCCCGATCTCTTTCAACCGGCGAGGCAGCGCTTCGGGCCCCGATCAGGACTCTGGGAGAGAGCCGCTGCCCGATCGGTCCCGCCCGCGCACACGCAGGCCGCTTGCGCGGAGCCGGAGAACCAGTTCCCGATTGTCCACCGGATGCGCCCCCGAGGCCACGAGGGCGTCATAACGGTGGGCGGGTACGTCGTAGTGGTCCAGGTCGAAGCCGCGGCGGGGGATTCCGTTGCGGGCCGCGAAAGCGTGCAGTTCGGCCAGTGACGAATCGCTGACAAGATGGGACCAGACGGTGCCATGCGCGGGCCACATCGGCTTGTCGATCAAGACGGTCATTACCCGATTCTATGATCCGGCCTCGGTTTGACCGTCGCAGCAGGATCGGCTAACGTTGACTTTTGGTGTGCGACGGGCCTTTGCCCCCGCGATCACCGTGGTTTTCTGAGAGCGACGGGCCGACTTGGCGTGTTTAAGGCAGTAACTTTCCATCACGGGGCCTCACGGCTCCCCAGAGATAGGTACGTAACGTGGTTTACGCAGTTGTGCGCGCCGGTGGGCGGCAGGAAAAGGTAGAGGTCGGGACCATCGTCACGATGGACCGAATCAAAGCCAATAAGGACGGCAACGTCGAGCTGGCCGCAGTGCTTCTCGTCGACGGCGACACGATCACCTCTGACTCCCAGTCACTGGCCAAGATAACGGTTACGGCCGAGGTTTTGAACGATCTCCGCGGTCCGAAGATCGTCATCCAGAAGTTCAAGAACAAGACCGGGTACAAGAAGCGTCAGGGGCACCGTCAGGAGCTCACTCGCGTTCAGGTTACCGGCATCGCCTAGGCCCTGAGGAGCAGAACAGATGGCACATAAAAAAGGCGCGAGTTCCACTCGCAACGGTCGCGACTCCAACGCCCAGCGCCTCGGCGTGAAGCGCTTCGGCGGTCAGGTTGTCAGCGCGGGCGAGATCATCGTCCGTCAGCGCGGCACCCACTTCCACCCCGGCGTCAACGTCGGCCGTGGTGGCGACGACACGCTCTTCGCTCTCGAGCCCGGCTCGGTTGAGTTCGGCGCCAAGGGCGGCCGCAAGGTCGTCAACATCGTGGTGGCTGCCGCTTAGGCATTTCACATCGGTAAGCGTGAGGGCGGGCTTCGGCTCGCCCTTTGCGTGTTTCACGGCACCCGCACGACAAGATGCATAGCACCAATGATTTACGCACCACTGAGCTTTTTGCCACCTGAAAGGGGCACCCCCATGGCCACGTTTGTTGACCACGTCACTCTCCACCTGCGAGCAGGCAACGGAGGGAACGGCTGTGTCTCCGTCAAGCGTGAGAAGTTCAAGCCGCTCGCCGGCCCTGACGGCGGCAACGGCGGAAGCGGTGGTGACATCGTGCTCGTCGCTGACCCGAACGTGACGACCCTCCTCGGTTACCATCGGTCCCCGCACCGCAGTTCCGCGAACGGCGGCCCCGGCATGGGTGACCACCGCGCCGGCTTCGGCAGCGAGCTGATGGAGCTGGCCGTCCCGCTCGGCACCGTGGTCAAAGACGCCGAGGGCAACGAACTCGCCGACATGACCGAGCCGGGCTTCCGCATCGTCGTGGCGCCTGGCGGTCAGGGCGGGCTCGGCAACGCGGCCCTGGCCTCGCTCAAACGCAAAGCCCCCGGCTTCGCCCTGCTCGGCACCTACGGCTGGGAAGGCGACATCCAGCTTGAACTCAAGACCGTCGCGGATGTCGCGCTCGTCGGCTACCCCTCGGCCGGCAAGTCCAGCCTGATCGCGGCCATCTCGGCGGCCCGGCCCAAGATCGCGGATTACCCGTTCACGACCCTGCACCCCAACCTCGGCGTCGTGGATGCCGGCGAGGTGCGCTACACCGTCGCCGACGTGCCCGGACTGATCGAGGGCGCCAGCGAGGGAAAGGGCCTCGGCCTCGAATTCCTTCGTCACGTGGAACGGTGTACGGCGTTGCTGCACATCCTCGACTGCGCCACACTCGACCCTGACCGTGACCCGCTCAGCGACCTCGACGTCATTCTCGGCGAACTGGCCGCCTACCCGGTGCCCGACGGCCAGAAGCCGCTCCTCGACCGCCCCCAGCTGATCGCCCTGAACAAGATCGACGTTCCCGAGGGCCGGGAGCTCGCGGAGTTCGTCAAGCCCGACCTCGAGGCGCGCGGTTACCGCGTGTTCGAGATCTCGACCGTCAGCCATGAGGGTCTCAAGCAGCTCAACTACGCGCTGGCCGAGACCGTCGAGGCCGGCCGGGTCGAGGCCGCCGCGGCGCAGGCCGTCAAGCCGCGCATCGTGATCCGCCCGAAGGCCGTCGACGACAGCGGCTTCGTCGTCAAGGTCGAGGGTGGGTCGTTCGGCAACATCTACCGCATCATCGGCACCAAGCCCGAGCGCTGGGTGCAGCAGACGGACTTCAAGAACGACGAGGCCGTCGGCTTCCTGGCCGACCGCCTGGCCAAGCTCGGCATCGAGAACGAACTGTTCAAGGCCGGCGCGATCGCCGGCTCGACGGTCATCATCGGGCCCGGCAACGGCGTGGTCTTCGACTGGGAGCCCACCCTCACCTCCACGGCCGAACTGATCACGGCACCGCGTGGCACCGACACCCGCCTTGACGACTCCAAGCGACGCACCAGCAACGAGCGCCGAGAGGAGTACTTCGGCCGGATGGACGCCAAGGCAGCCGCACGCGCCGAACTGATCCGAGAACGCGAGGCCGGCATGTGGTCGACCGGCGAGGAAGAGTACAACGGCGACACTCTCACGGGCGACGGTTCAGTCCCGGTGTCGCCGCGTAAGGAGAGCGGGGCCGAATGAGTCACCGCTCCCGCGCCCAGGTAGCCGCCGCCCGGCGCATCGTCGTGAAGGTCGGCTCCTCGTCGATCAGCGGCGACAACTCCGAGCAGATCGCACCTCTGATCGAGGTCCTGGCCCAGGCCCACAATCGCGGCGTGGAGGTCGTCCTGGTGTCGAGCGGCGCCGTCGCCAGCGGCATGGACTACCTCAACCTCGACGAGCGGCCGGCCGACCTAGCCACCCAGCAGGCCGCGGCATCCGTGGGTCAGAACGTGCTCACGGCCCGTTACCAGGAGACTCTGGACCGCTATGGCATTGCCGCGGGGCAGGTGCTGCTGACAGAGGGTGACCTACTCAACGAGCCGCACCGCAGCAATACCCGCCGCGCGGTGAACCGGCTGCTGGACCTGCGCATCATGCCCGTCGTGAACGAGAACGACACGGTCGCGACCTATGGGCTGCGATTCGGCGACAACGACCGGCTCGCCGCCATGCTCTCGGTGCTCATCCGCGCCGACCTACTGCTCTTGCTCAGCGACGTCGACGCGCTCTACACCAAGCCCCCGCACCTGCCCGGTGCGGAACCGATCGACTTTATCGGGTTCGACCAGGAACTGGACGGCATGGAGTTCGGGGCGAACAAGGGTGCCGGCGCCGTGGGCACCGGCGGGGCGGATACCAAGGTGAAGGCGGCCCGCCTGGCCGCCTCCGCCGGAACGGCCGTTCTCGTCACTGAGACGAGCCTGGCCGCAGAGGCCCTCCGCGGCGGCTCCTGTGGCACCTGGTTCGAGCCGATGCCCACCGCGCCCGGCCGAGCGCTTCTGTGAGCGCACTCGGCCGACACGAGGTCGCGTCGGCCGCGCGCATCGTTGTGAAGGTCGGCTCCTCCTCGATCAGCGGCGCGAACATCGCACAGATCATCCCGCTCGTCGATGCCCTTGCCGAAGCGCACGGGCGCGGAGTGGAGATCGTCCTCGTCTCCTCCGGGGCCATCGCCACCGGCATGCCCTACCTGCAACTCGACGAGCGCCCCACCGACCTGGCCACCCAGCAGGCCGCGGCATCCGTGGGCCAGAACCTGCTCATCTTCCGCTACCAGGACAGCCTCGACCGGTACGACATCGTCGCCGGCCAGGTGCTGCTCACTGCCGGTGACCTGGAAAACCCCTCGCATCGAGGCAACGCGCACCGGGCGATGGATCGCCTGCTCGGTCTGCGCATCCTGCCGATCGTCAACGAGAACGACACGGTCGCCACCCACGAGATCCGGTTCGGCGACAACGACCGGTTGGCCGCCCTGGTCGCCACGCTCATCCACGCCGACCTGCTGGTCCTGCTCAGCGACGTCGACGCCCTCTATACGCGCGCGCCGCACCTGCCGGGCGCGGAACGCATCGATCACGTCCCCTGCGGCGATCCCATGCTCGGTGTCGAGCTCAGCGGCAGCCGCTCCGGCGTGGGTACCGGGGGTGCCGACACCAAGGTGTCGGCCGCACGGATCGCGGCGGAGGCCGGCACTGCCGTGCTGCTCACATCGACTGGTCTGGTTGCCGAGGCACTCCGCGGCGACCCGGTCGGAACCTGGTTCGAACCCGCTCTGGCCTAAACTACCGGGATGCTGCAGACCGACTCACCTCAGATCACTCCGATCCTCGAAGCCGCCCGAACCGCCGCCCGAACTCTGGCCACGACGTCGACCGGGTTGAAGAACCAGGCGTTGCACGGGATCGCCGCCGCCCTGCGGGGGAGCGCTGCGGAGATTCTGGCCGCCAACACCCTGGATCTGGCCGCCGGCACGCACAATGGCCTCTCCGAGGGCATGCTCGACCGCCTCAGCCTCGACGAGGCGCGCATTAACGCCCTCGCCGACGCCGTGCTCGAGATCAGCCTGCTCACCGATCCCGTTGGGGAGGTTGTGCGCGGCTCCAGCCTGCCCAACGGCGTACGAATCAGCCAGGTGCGTGTACCCTTCGGTGTCGTCGGCGTCATCTACGAGGCCCGCCCGAACGTCACCGTGGACATAGCCGCCATCGCTCTGAAGAGTGGCAACGCCGTCGTCCTGCGGGGCGGATCGGCCGCCGAGAACACCAACCGGGTGCTCGTCACCCTACTCCAGGCGGCGATCAGGCAGGTCGGCCTGCCCGAGGCATGTGTGCAGACCATCGACCCGTTCGGCCGTACCGGTGCCACCGAACTGATGCAGGCCCGCGGCCTTGTCGACGTGCTGATCCCGCGGGGGAGCGCCGGCCTGATTCGGGCCGTCGTCACCCAGTCGACCGTGCCCGTGATCGAGACCGGGGCCGGCGTCGTGCACATCTTCGTCGACGAGTCGGCGAATCCGGAGTGGGCGGTCGACATCGTGCACAACTCGAAGGTGCACCGGCCCAGTGTCTGCAACGCCCTCGAGACTCTGCTCGTGCACGAGGCCGCGGCCGCGCGGCTCCTGCCGGCCGTTCTGGCGAAGCTGACGGAGTCCGGCGTTACCCTGCACGGCGACGACCGCGTGCGCGAGATCTTCCCCGCGGCGGTGCCGGCCACGGAGGAGGACTGGTCCACCGAGTACATGGGCCTCGAACTGGCCGTGGCGGTCGTCGACTCCCTCGACGACGCCATTGCGCACATCCGTCGCTACTCGACCGGGCACACGGAGTCGATCATCACAAACGACATCGTGAACGCCGACCGGTTTCTCGGAGAAGTGGATTCCGCGGCGGTCATGGTCAATGCCTCGACCCGGTTCACCGATGGCGGCGAGTTCGGTTTCGGAGCCGAGGTGGGCATTTCCACTCAGAAACTGCACGCTCGCGGGCCGATGGGTCTGCCCGAGCTCACCAGCACCAAGTGGATCGTGCGTGGCTCCGGCCAGGTGCGCGCATAGCCCCCGCTAGACTGTTGGCCATGGCGTATCGCTGTGCCTTGTGAGTCCCTGAATGGAGAATCCCATGTCGTTCCTGACCGTTGTGCTGGCTGAGGCCGGGCTCGTCGATTTGCCGATGCCGATCTTCCTCTACGGAGTGATCGCCCTCGTGGTCTTCGCCGCGCTCGGCTTCGTCGTCTGGTCCTACCGGGATGTCGCCAACCGCCACCAGGCCAAGGCGAAGGCTTACTCCGACGCCCACGGCGGCGCGCGCAGCGACCACTAATCGGAAGCGTCACCATCCATAATCCCGGGGCCCGCCCACCGCGCATCGGCGTGATGGGCGGCACGTTCGACCCCATTCACCACGGGCACCTTGTGGCCGCCAGCGAGGTGGCTCAGAGCTTCGACCTTGATACGGTCATTTTCGTTCCCACCGGTCAGCCGTGGCAGAAGGCAGATGTGACCGAGAGCGAGCATCGGTATCTCATGACGGTCATCGCCACCGCCTCCAATCCCCGGTTCACCGTCAGCCGGGTCGACATCGACCGAACCGGGCCCACGTACACGATCGACACCCTGCGGGATCTGCACGCCGAACGCCCGGACGCGGAGCTCTTCTTCATCACGGGTGCCGACGCGATGGGGCAGATCCTGGGCTGGAAAGATGTTCAGGAGCTCTGGGATCTGGCCCATTTCGTGGCTGTGAGTCGTCCGGGACACGAGCTCAGTATTTCGGGATTGCCCAACCAGGACGTAAGCTTATTGGAGGTTCCGGCTCTGGCCATCTCGTCCACGGACTGCCGGGAACGTGTGAATCGGGGATTCCCGGTCTGGTATCTGGTCCCCGATGGGGTTGTCCAGTACATCTCAAAGCATCATCTGTATCGGAGTGTGGCATGACGTTGGGTAATGACCCACAGCCACTGACGCGGCGACAAGCCCGCGAATTGGCTAGTCGGAACGAGCAGGTCGTCGCCGGCGAATCCGCCGTTCCTGCGCCTCCGGCGCCGCTCGAACCGGCACCGGTGGATCAGGCACCGGTTCCTTCGACGGATGCCCTTTCCGCAAAGCAGCATGCCGCCCAGCAGTATCCCGCCGCACCGACCGCGTTCGCGCCTCGCGCCGTCGACGGCGCGCGTAGCGTTCTCCACGCACAGGACCACAACACCCTGACCCGTCGTGAGCTGCGCGCGCTTCAGACCGCGCAGACCGGCGATTCCGGCGAATTCCTGCTGAAGCACCACTCCCACACCGAGACGGCGCTCCCCGCTGCCCCGATCGCACCCGCACCTGTCCCCGAGACGGCTGCGCACCCCTTCGCCATCGACGCGCTGCACGTTCCGGTGGCCCCCGCCAAGGTGGCGCCGCCCGTCGAGTTCCTGATTGAGGCCTCCCCGCGCACGAAGGTCAAGTCCCGACCCGGAGTGCTCCACCCGCCGGTCGGACACTGGTCGCTGGCCCGCGACGAGGTTGACGACCACGTTCCCGGCGTGACACAGCTCGAACCGTTCGACCAGATCGTGGCTCGCGGCATCAGCGCCGGCGGCATTCCGACCACGACCAACGCCCTGATCCTGCCGTCCATCCCGCACCACGGATCTTCGTCGGGCCCGCTCATGCGCACCGGCGAGATTATGGTCACCGGGTCGATCGATCTACCCCGCAGCCTCGGTTCCACCGGAGCCCTGCCGAACGTCTTCGACTCGTCGGACATGGACCAGATGCTCGACCAGCTCGACGAGGGTGGACACCATAGCGACGTCGCCCCGGTCAGTGCGAGCCGCGCCGTCAGCACGCACGCTTCGACCCGGGGTGTCATGGCTCCACCGAGAAAGCGCGGGTTGACCGTCCCGGCCGTCCTGACCGTTACCGCAGGCGTGCTCGCTTTCGGCGTGCTGGCCCTGATCGTGGCCGGCTACGTCCTCAAGATTTTCTAATGCCATCCATTTCGCCTTCACTAACTCAGGGATTCATTCGATGACCGCTTCTGCCCATGCTCTCGAGCTCCTCCAGGTGGCCACCGCCGCCGCAGACTCGAAAGCGGGGGAGGACCTCGTCGCAATCGACGTATCCAATCCCCTGCCTCTCACCGACATCTTCCTGATCGTCACGGGCCGCTCCGAGCGCAACGTGGTGGCCATCGCCGGTGAGATCGAAGACAAGATGACCGAGGCCGGCCACAAACCGTTGCGTCGCGAAGGCCGTGCCGAGGGGCGCTGGGTCCTCGTCGACTTCGGCGATCTCGTCGTGCACATTTTCCACGAGGAAGAGCGCGGGTACTACTCGCTCGAACGTCTGTGGAAAGACTGCCCCGTCATTCCCATCGCACTGCCTGCCCACAAGGCCGCCGAGTAGCGGTGGTCAGCAGCAGGCTAATCATGTAGTAGCCTAGAGAAGTTGTTTCGGGCAAGTTGCGAAACACATTCTGGGTCCGTGGCGCAGCTGGTAGCGCACCTGCATGGCATGCAGGGGGTCAGGGGTTCGAATCCCCTCGGATCCACCGAGTAGCACAACGTACCGAAAATATGGAACAGGCCTCGACTTCGGTCGGGGCCTACTCTGGTTATGTGGGGCAGAAAAGCTCACCAATTTTCGCATGAAATGTATCGATCAGATGGATCCTCGCGGAGGCCCTCTGACGCGACTGCGGGGGCTGGTGATCACGCGCCGTCGATCAGGGCGAAGCGTGGAACGTCTGCGCCTTCGACGCGGACGGTGCCCGTGAACATGGCCAGGGGGCGCACCCACAGCCCGCGTTCTCCGTACAGGGCGGTGTAGACCACCAGCTGTTCCTCGGTCTCCGAGTGCCGGGCCACGCCGAGAACCTCGTAGAGGTGACCTTTGTAGTGCTTGTATCTGCCGATCGCAATGTCATTCATGGTGGGCTGACTCTAGGCTCCTTCGCCCGACATTCCCAAACCGTCATCTCCCCACCCGAGCCGGACCGGCAGGTACCGGGCCGTACCCTGTTGCCCGGCGCCACACACCTGTTCGAGGAGCCGAAACCCTGGCGGCGGCCGCCGACCTGGCCCGGGACCGGGTCGCCGACCACCTCGCCCAGACCGTCCCGCCACCGGTTGCCCGCACCGCGAGTATCGCTCCGAGTCCGGCCGACACCCGAGCGACGGGAGCCACAGAACGAACCCGGCACGGGGGGAGGTGACCGCGACGCTGCGATCGAACAGGTCGGCAGAACGCGAGTACGAGACCGAGCCGACCGGGTTCCGGCGGCCCGAACGCTGCCCGATACTGGAGGGGTGCCCGAGACTTCGATTCCTGCAGAGCGCCCGCAGCGCCCTCGACCGTGCCCCTGCCTGAGCGGCAACCTCTATTCCGCGTGCTGTGGTCGGTTCCACCGCGGGGACGCGTTTGCGCCCACCGCGGAGGCGCTGATGCGGTCCCGGTACGCGGCCTTCGCGGTGGGGGAGCCGGACTACCTGCTCACGACGTGGCATCCGCTCACCCGCCCGGAGGTGCTGGAACTCGACGCCGACGTGCGTTGGCTCCGCCTCGAGATCGAACGGACCGCGCAGGGCGGCCCGTTCGACACCGAAGGGGTGGTGGAGTTCACGGCGCACAGCCGGTCCGGCGGCGTCTCCTCGCAGCAGCACGAGATCAGCCGGTTCGTGCGCCTGAACCGCCGGTGGGTCTACCGGGACGCCGTCTAGCCCAGCTGCTCCAGGTGGGCTTTCAGCCGCGCCGCGAACGCGGGGCGGGCACCTTCGGCCCGCACAGTCTGCAGCACGTGTTCCCGCACGCCCAAGGCGGTGAGCGTGGCGCTGAGCCCCTGACGTCTCCGGGGGGCATGATCATCGGGTCGACGGTCGTGCGTGCCGGGTGGGCTCCCCACCCGAAAAGACCACGCCGTCGAGCAGGCCGTGACGCTTGGCCAGCAGCCAGTCGCAGGTGGACAGTGCCACAAGTCCCGCGATCTGCAGATCGTTCGCGCTCGCCCTTCTTGCCGATGCTGAACGAGCTGACCGGGCGGAAGTGGCCCATCACGATGGTCCACACCTCACAGACGCCGCCGCAGACCGTGCAGGTCGGGTGCTCGCCGGCCAGGTAGCCGTGGTCGGGGGCAGATTGAGAACGACGGCGTAACCGTGATGTACGGCAGCCGGTGCGTCGTCAGGGAGCGCTGGACGAGCTCGCGGCAGGCCGCGGCCGTGCAGAGCTTCTCCGACATGTACAGGTGCAGCACGGTGCCGCCGGTGTGGCCTCCAGGTTGTACATGTTTCCGGTGGTCTCCTGGAATGAAGTTCTGGAAATAAGGAGTGCCAAACACCGCGGTCATCACGTCGATAGACGCCCGCTTGATCACGGCCATCTCCTCGGCCAGGTCGCCGTGGTTGAAGTCCTGCTCGACCTCGCCGATCACGGTCACCTGCTCGCGCAGGTCCTCCGGGCAGACCCAATCGAACGTGAGGTTGGTGAACGGCGCCCTGTAGGAGTCGAAGGAGCTGCACTCCTGCGCTCCGGCCCACTCGTTCTGCATGGTGCCGAGGAAATTGACGATCTGCGCAATGGCCGAGGAGAAATGCCCCGGGGAGTGGACTCGACCTTGTCGAGAAAGCCAATCAGTCCCTCGTCGAGGAACACCCGGAGCGACCAGCCGGCGCAATAGCCGGCCAGCATGTCGAGGTCGGGGATGTGTAGCTCGCCCTCGCGGTGCGCCTTGCCGATCTCGGCGCTGGAGACGGCGGCAGCGATCCGCACTGCGTCGGAGGGAGCGTTAGCGCCAGTGCGCGTGATGGACCGAAATTTCGGGTTTGTGCATTCGACCTCACACCCGGTGCCTCAACGTCACCACATCTTGGGGTCCACATTCCGATACTGAAGGCATGTGGTGGTGAGTGGCTACGCGAACGGTCGGAACAGGGCCGCCAAAATGGCGATATAGACGACCACGAAGACTGCGGGGGTCAGGAAGCGCACGACGTTGATCCACGGCGCGGAGGCGATGACGCCGCGCCCGAGGGCGCTGCTCGCGGGCAGCGCGCAGAGGTCAGCCACGATGGCGAGCCCTTCGTTCGCGGACGCGATTTGAGCGAGCGCGCCGAGAATGCCTGAGGCCAGCAGGATGCCCGCGGCCGCGATGCGCACGCTCAGCTCGGCCTCCGCAAGGCCGACGGACAGGAAGGCCACGAGCGCCGTGAGCAGGAAGGTCGGAGCGAACTGGGACACGATGATATGCCAGCGGGCCCGGGTCCAGAGCGAAATGAGTTCGTGTTCGGTCATGGGAAATCTCCTGTCGCCGGGGCGACCGGATGGTGGCGCCTGACCCCATTCTGCCCCCTCGCGCCGGCTCGCCGGCGGCCCCATCCCTAGCGGAGCGCCCCGAACCTCAGGTCGGGCTCGGAATATTCTCGGGACGGCCGCGGTTTTTTCCTTTGAATGCATTTGCATAGAGTTTGTCGAACGTCCCGACCACGGCGAGGAGCACGCACCAGATGAAAAAGAAGTTCGAACTCGGGCTGGATACCTTCGGTGACGTTACCTTTGACGCCTTCGGGGCCCGGTTGTCCCAGGCGGCGACGCTGCGCAACGTGGTGGCCGAGGGTGTGCTGGCCGATCAGGTCGGCCTGGACTTTTTCGGGATCGGTGAGCACCACCGGGAAGATTTCGCCGTTTCCGCCCCCGAGGTTGTTCTGGCCGCGATCGCCGGACAGACCACCAGCATCCGTCTCGGGTCGGCGGTCACCGTTCTCAGCTCCGACGACCCGGTGCGCGTCTTCCAGCGCTTCTCCACCCTCGACGCGGTCTCCAGCGGGCGTGCCGAGGTCATCCTGGGTCGCGGCTCCTTCACCGAGTCGTTCCCGCTTTTCGGGCTGGAGCTGGAGCAATATGAGCTTCTGTTCGAGGAAAAGCTCAACCTCTTCACCGAGTTGCTCAAGGAGGAGCCCATCACCTGGTCGGGCGAAACCCGTGCCGGCCTGCGTAACCAGCGGGTGTTCCCGCCCACCGAATCCGGATCCCTCACTACCTGGATCGGCGTGGGCGGCAGCCCCCAGTCCGTCGTGCGCGCCGCGCACTACGGCCTGCCGCTGATGCTGGCCATCATCGGCGGCTCGCCGCTGGCCTTCGTGCCACTGGTTCAGCTCTATCACCGTGCGCTGGCCCAGTTCGAGAAGCCGACCCGCCCGATCGGCGAGCACTCCCCGGGATATGTGGCCGTGACGGATGCCCGGGCGCGCGAGGAAATGTGGCCGCACTATGCCGCCATGCAGGACCGGATCGGCCGCGAGCGCGGTTGGGGTCCGGTCACCCGGGAGCGCTTCGAACACGACGCCGGCCCGGACGGCGCCCTGTTCGTGGGCTCACCCGAGACCGTGGCCACGAAGATCGCCGCCACGGCGGTGAGGCTGGGGCTCGCCCGCTTCGACCTCAAATACAGCCTCGGCACGCTCTCCCACGAGAAGCTGATGACCAGCATCGAGCTTTACGGCACTGAGGTGGCACCGCTCGTGCGCGAGCTGGTGGCTGCCGACCGCGCCGACGACGTGAGCGGGTGATCGCGGAACGCCAGAATACGAGGCCCGTCACAGCGCACGGAACGGATTCGACGGAGATTTTGCTCAGTACGGCTCGAAATACTCCGGAAACCCGCTCTTGTGCCAAAATCTCCGTCGAATTGGTTCGACACCGGGCACGGTGCTCCGCCTCTAAAGCTCGGCCACCGTGCCGGCGCTCTCCTCCTGCAGGGCGTACCTGGCGGGGACGAGCTGCTCGAGGCTGCGGTAGACATCCGCCGGCACCACGTCTTCGCCGGCCAGTGCGCTGAGGATGATGACGTCTGTCCCCAGGCCGGCCCGGAGGGTGAGGTCGTAGAGCTCGTCGAGATCGTGCCGGGACAACACATCGCCCTGAGCCTCGGCGAGATGTACGCGTTCGCCGCCACGCCGAGCGTGCAGGTACGCAGTACCTCGGCCGGGGCGTCGCACCGCGAGCCTGAACCATCCGGGCCTGCAAAACTCCCTGGCCACCGGCGTGCAGAGGCACATCGGTGGCGTCCTCGCGGCCCTCGACGGTGACCGTGAGAACCGGGGACGGAGCGAAGACCACGACCGCATTCACAGCGGCTTGATACCCAGAGCGGTCACCCGCGAAAACGGATCGGGCGTCGACGGGGCCCGGCAGACTGTAGCGTACTTGTGGGCATACCGGCGCGATCGGTGTGTCGACAGCACGAGACCCGTAGCACGAGGAGCACCCTTTTGGAAACCTGGCCCGGTACTGCGTACCCGCTCGGAGCAACGTACGACGGCAGCGGCACGAACTTTGCCCTGTTCAGCGGAGCCGCCCACCGCGTTGAGCTCTGCCTTTTCGACGAACAGGGCGTGGAGACCCGCATCGACGTGGTCGAATCCAGCGCGTTCATCTGGCACTGCTACCTGCCCCTGATCCAACCGGGACAGCGCTACGGCTACCGCGTGCACGGCGACTACAACCCCGCCGCGGGCAGCAGGGCGAACCCCAACAAGCTCCTGCTCGACCCCTATGCCAAGGCCACCTGCGGCACGATCGACTGGGACCAGTCCCTGTTCTCCTACAACTTCGGTGACCCGGATTCGCGTAACGACGAGGACTCCGCCCCGCACATGATGCTCGGCGTCGTCGTCAACCCGTTCTTCGACTGGGTGGGAGACCGGCCCCTGCGTACGCCCTACAGCGCCTCCCTGATCTACGAGGCCCACGTGAAGGGCCTCACCAAGCTGCAGGATGCGGTACCGGAGGGCCAGCGCGGCACGTACGCCGGCGTGGCGCATCCGTCGGTCATTGACCACCTGCAGAAACTCGGCGTGACCGCGATCGAGCTGATGCCGGTGCACCAGTTCGTCAACGACGGCACCCTCGAGGAAAAGGGTCTGAACAACTACTGGGGTTACAACACCATCGGGTTCTTTGCCCCGCACAACGCGTATTCCTCCTCCGGTGACCTTGGCAACCAGGTGCAGGAATTCAAGGGGATGGTTCGTTCTCTGCACGACGCTGGTATCGAGGTCATCCTCGACGTGGTCTATAACCACACCGCGGAGGGCAACCACCTCGGCCCGACGATCTCGTTCAAGGGCATCGACAATGAGGCGTACTACCGGCTCATGGACGACGACAAGCGGTACTACATGGACTACACGGGCACCGGCAACACCCTGAACGTTCGTCACCCGCACTCGCTGCAGCTGATCATGGACTCGCTGCGCTACTGGGTTCTCGAGATGCACGTCGACGGCTTCCGGTTCGACCTGGCCTCGGCTCTGGCCCGGGACCTCTACGACGTCGACAAGCTCTCCACCTTTTTTGAACTGGTGCAGCAGGACCCGGTGGTGTCCCAGGTCAAGCTCATCGCCGAGCCGTGGGACGTCGGCCCCGGTGGGTACCAGGTCGGCAACTTCCCGGCTCAGTGGACGGAATGGAACGGAAAGTACCGCGACACCGTGCGTGACTTCTGGCGCGGCGAACCGTCGACGCTGGGCGAGTTCGCGTCGCGAATCACCGGTTCCGCCGACCTCTACGAGCACTCGGGCCGCCGCCCCGTCGCCTCGATCAACTTCGTCACCGCGCACGACGGGTTCAGCCTCTCCGACCTGGTCTCTTACAACGAGAAGCACAACGACGCCAACGGCGAGAACGGCCAGGACGGCGAATCGCACAACCGGTCCTGGAACTCCGGGGTCGAGGGGCCGACGGATGACCCGGAGGTCCTGGCATTACGGGCCCGGCAGCAACGCAACTACGTTGCCACCCTGCTCCTGTCGCAGGGTGTGCCGATGATCCTGCACGGCGATGAGCTCGGCCGAACGCAGAACGGCAACAACAACACCTACGCCCAGGACAATGAACTGAGCTGGATCCACTGGTCGGAGGCGGACCAGCCGCTGATCGAGTTCACGGCTGCCGTTTCCCGGCTGCGCCGCGAACACCCGACGTTCCGCCGCAGCAGCTTCTTCAACGGCCACCCCGGTCACCGCGCCGCGGGCGACCCGATGAGCGACCTCGTCTGGCTGACCCCCGACGGGCAGGAAATGCAGCCCCAGGACTGGGACGAGCACCTGACGCGCACGGTCGCCATGTTCCTCAGCGGCGACGGCATCCGGGAGCGCGACGTCCGTGGCCAAATGGTGACCGACGTGAATTTCCTGGTCTGCTTCAACGCAGACGCCGAGGATGTCGAGTTCACCCTGCCCCCGGCCGAATACGCCCCGGCGTGGGAGATCGTCGTCGACACGGCGGGCGAAGGCGCCGACGCGGTTCCGCGGCCCGCCGGGTCCCTGCACATGGTGACGTCGCGTTCCCTCGTCGTGCTGCGGGCGTATCACGCTCCGGAAACCACGCCGGACCACTCCGTCGCGGCCTCCCTGGCCGGGCTGATGACGGGGACGATCCCCGTGATCGACCCGGCGCACCTGGTCCAGCCGTGAAAATTCCGCTCACCACCTACCGTCTGCAGATCACGGCCGCGTTCGACCTGGCGGCCGCGGAAGGGGTGCTCGACTACCTGACCGAGTTGGGAGCGGACTGGCTCTACCTGTCCCCGCTGCTCGCTGCGGAAGAGGGCTCCGACCACGGCTACGACGTCGTCGACCACTCACGCATCGACCCGGTGCGGGGCGGAGCCGAGGCGCTCACCCGCTTGGCGGCGGCCGCGACGGATGCCGGGCGCGGCATCTTGGTGGACATCGTGCCCAACCACATGGGCGTCGCGACCCCGCACCGCAACCTCTGGTGGTGGAACCTGCTCCAGCACGGCCCCGCCTCGCGCTACGCGGAGGCCTTCGACGTGGACTGGGCCGCGAACGGCGACCGAATCCTGCTGCCCGTGCTCGGCGACGACGCGGACGGAATGAGCGAACTCGACCGCCTCCAGGTGGTCGGCGACGAGCTGCACTACTACGACAACCGGTTCCCGCTCGCCCCGGGCAGCGCCGACGGCGGCGCGGACGCCCGCGTCGTGCACGCCCGGCAGCACTACGAACTCGTCAACTGGCGGCGCGCGGACGCGCAGCTGAACTACCGTCGGTTCTTCTCCGTGAACACCCTGGCCGGCCTCCGGGTCGAGGTGCCGTGGGTCTTCGACGAATCCCACCGGGAGATCGTGCGCTGGGTGCAGGACGGCCTCGTGCACGGGCTGCGGGTCGACCACCCCGACGGTCTCGCCGACCCGGGCGGTTACCTCGACCGGTTGCGGGATGCCACCGACGGAGCCTACGTGCTCGTCGAGAAGATCCTCGAGGGCGACGAACAGCTGCCGACCAGCTGGGCCACCGCCGGCACGACCGGGTACGACGCCCTCGCCGACTTCGACCGGCTGCTCGTCGACCCGGCCGGGCAGGGCGCGCTCGACGCACTCGAGGCCCGGCTGCAGGCCGAGGCCGCGGCGCTGACCGGTGACGCGCCGCCGGCGGACTGGGCCGACCTGGTGCACGCGCGGAAGCGCGTCATCGCGGACCGCACCCTCCAGGCCGAGGTCGTGCGCCTGGCCCGACTGGTCCCCGGCGGCGACGCCACCACCGAACTGACCACGGTCGACGCCCTGACCGAACTCCTGGCCTGCTTCCCGGTCTACCGCTCCTACCTCCCGGTGGGCATCGACGAGCTGCGCCACGCTGGCGTCGAGGCGGCTCGCCACCGGCCCGACCTCGGCCCCGCGATCGAGGCTCTGCTCCCGTTGCTCGGCGACCCGGGGCATCCGCTGGCCGTGCGCTTCCAGCAGACCTCGGGCATGGTGATGGCCAAGGGTGTCGAGGACACCGCGTACTACCGCTTCAGCCGGCTCACCTCGCTGAACGAGGTCGGCGCCGACCCGGGGGAGTTCGCGGTCGACCTGGCCGAGTTCCACCGTCGCCAGCAGACCCGTCAGGCCACCTTTCCGGCCTCGTTGACGACCCTTTCCACCCACGACACCAAGCGCAGTGAGGATGTGCGCGCCCGGATCTCGGTGCTGGCCGAGATCCCGGCCGAATGGGAGAGCACCCTGCGCACCCTGCGCGCGACCGCGCCCCTCGGCGACGCCCCGTTCGAGAACCTGCTCTGGCAGGCCATCGTCGGATCGTGGCCGGCCACATCGGAACGCCTCATCGCCTACGCGGAGAAGGCGGCTCGGGAAGCCGGAACGTCGACCACCTGGACCAGCCAGAACGCGGAGTTCGAGACGGCGATGCGCGGCCTCGTGACCGCCTCCTTCAACGACCCGGCAGTCACGCAGACGCTCACCGCGTTCGTCGACCGGGTGCGCCAGGCGGGCTGGAGCAACGCGCTCTCGAACAAGCTCGTGCAGCTGACGGCCCCCGGAGTGCCCGACGTCTACCAGGGCAGCGAGCTATGGGACACCTCCCTCGTCGACCCCGACAACCGCCGCCCGGTCGACTACGACCTGCGGCGCGGCTACCTGGCCCGGGTGCAGGACGGCTGGCTGCCGCCCGTCGACGAGACCGGCGCCGCGAAACTTCTGGTCACCACGCGCGCCCTCCGGCTGCGCCGCGACCAGCCCGAACGTTTCTACCGGCACAGTCCGGTCCCCGCGTTCGGCGCCGCCGCCGACCACGTGATCGCTTTCGACCGCGGCGGCGCGGTCACCATCGCCACCCGGCTGCCGCTCGGGCTCGCGGCCGCGGGCGGCTGGGGAGATACGATCGTGGTCTTGGCCGGCGGGCCGGTCGTCGATCTGCTGACCGGGGAACGCCACCCCGGCGCATCCGTCAGCGTGGCCGCCCTGCTGGGGCGCTACCCGGTGGCCCTGCTGGTGCCGGCCGACGACGCCGACCCGACCCGCACGACCGACCTGGAAGGTGCCGACCATGCCCGCTGAATTCAAAGTCTGGGCTCCCAGCGCATCGGCCCTGGCGGTCGAACTCGCCGACCAGACCGTGCCGATGACCCCGCGGGGCGACGGATGGTGGCACGCACCCCGTCCGCTGACCGAGCCCGCCGAGGGCCGTGCCGATCAGCCCGTCGACTACGGCTTTTTGATCGACGGTCAGGGGCCCTTCCCCGACCCCTGCTCCCGGCACCAGCCGAACGGCGTGCACGCGAAGAGCCGCACGTTCGATCCCGGCGCGCACGTCTGGCAGGACAGCGCCTGGACCGGCCGCCAGCTGGCCGGCAGCACGATCTATGAGCTGCACCTCGGCACCTTCACAACGGAGGGCACCCTCGACGCCGCGGCGGGCCGACTGGCCCACCTGGCCTCGATCGGCGTCGACTTCGTGGAGCTGCTCCCGGTCAATGCCTTCAACGGCACCCACAACTGGGGCTACGACGGGGTGCTCTGGTACGCCGTGCACGAGGGCTACGGCGGACCGGCTGCCTACCAACGGTTCGTGGACGCCTGTCACCAGGCCGGAATCGGCGTCATCCAGGACGTGGTCTACAACCACCTCGGCCCGAGCGGCAACTACCTGCCGCAGTTCGGTCCGTACCTGAACGAGAGGGGCGACACGGGCTGGGGCTCCTCTCTCAACCTCGACGGCGCCGACTCCGACCCGGTGCGCCGCTACATCATCGACAACGCCCTGATGTGGCTGGGCGACTACCACGTCGACGGACTCAGGCTGGATGCGGTGCACGCCCTGCGGGACGACCACGCCCTGCACCTGCTCGAGGAACTCGCCGCCGACGTCGATGTGTTGAGCGCCACCCGCGGGCGTCCGCTCACCCTGATCGCCGAATCGGACCTCAACGACCCGCGTCTGATCACGCCGCGGGACGCCGGCGGCTACGGGCTCACCGGCCAGTGGAGCGACGACTTCCACCACGCCGTGCACGTGGCGGTCACCGGCGAGACCACCGGCTACTACGCCGACTTCGAGCCGCTCAGCGCCCTCGCGAAGGTGCTCACCCACGGGTTCTTCCACGACGGCACCTTCTCCAGCTTCCGCGGGCGCACCCACGGTCGGCCGATCGACATCGCACGGATGCCGGCCTGGCGCCTCGTCGTCAACAACCAGAACCACGACCAGATTGGCAACCGGGCCACGGGCGACCGCCTCAGTGCGACCCTCGACTCCGGGCAGCTGGCGATCGCCGCCACCCTGACCCTGCTCGGCCCGTTCACGCCCATGCTGTTCATGGGCGAGGAGTGGGGGGCGAGCACACCCTGGCAGTTCTTCACGTCGCATCCGGAACCCGAACTCGGCGAGGCCGTCCGCACGGGCCGGATCGGCGAGTTCGCGCGCATGGGCTGGGACCCGGCCGTGGTGCCCGACCCGCAGGACCCGGCCACGTTCGAGCGGTCGGTGCTGGACTGGGCTGAGGTGTCCCAACCGGCCCACGCGCGCCTGCTCGATTTCTACCGGGCTCTGGGCTGGCTGCGGCGTTCCCGTCCGGACATCACGGACCCGCGCTTCGGCCGGGTCGCGGTCGACGTCGACGATAACGAGCGGTGGCTGCGGCTCTGCCGCGGCGACACCGAAATCCTGGTCAACCTGGGCACGGAGGCTCGTGACGTGCCGACGGATGCCCCGGCGCTACTGGCATCCTTCGCCGCCGTCGGCGACGCGGTCCAGTCTCGCACGCCCACCGCGGTCACCCTCGCACCGCACTCCGTCGCCGTGTTCGGCGCCTCCGAGTAGCCCGCAGTCAACGTTCCCCAGGGCCTCGTGCCTCGCGGCGCACCCTACGGAAACTGGCGCACGTTACACCGTGCGCCAGTTTCTCCAACCTGCGCCGCGAGTGGGCAGAGCTCAGACGGCGCCCGACTATGCCAGGTGGGATGCGGCGGCGTCCGGATCGTCGGCGTCGGGCCGCGTCACCTCTTCCAGCAGCTCGAGCACGTGGCGGTATTCCTTGCCGGTGGCCCGGGTCAGCCCGAGCTCACAGGTGCGGTTGCACGACGCGAATGCCGTGGCGTCCATCGTCGCGACATCGGCCGCCTGCGCCCGGGTGGCGGATTCTGTCAGCTCGGGATGCAGCATGCCGCGGTCCCCGGCGAAGCCGCAGCAGCCCCAGTTATCCGGCACCTGCACCCTCTCGGCCACCCCGCCGGCCAGGGTCTGCAGGGAGTCGTTGATGCCCATCCGGGTGGAAGAACACGTGGGGTGCAGCGCGAGCGAATCGATCTTCTGGTACTCGGGCAGTGACGGCAGGATGCGTTCGGCCGCGAACTGCACGGCGTCGACCACCCGCAGGCGCGGCTCGTTCTGGTCACCCTCGATGGTCGTCCGCAGCCCCTCGGTGCAGGAGGAGGCGTCGCAGATGATGGCGAGCTCGCCGTTCCGGGTCGCCGTGCGCAGCGCCGCGAGGGTTTTGGCCCGCATGGTTGCTTCGCCGGTCTTCAGCCCCTTTGACGACCACGGCGTGCCGCAGCAGAGCCCGTCGATGCCCGCGGGCACGACGAGGGTGATGCCGGCCCGGTCGCAGAGCTGCTCGAAGCTGACCTGCACCCCGGGCGTGCCCGCGGTGGCCGGACCGAACATGGTCTGCACGCAGGCCGGGAAGTAGACGGCTTCCGGCGCCAGGGCCGGCACCGGGCGGGAGCGTCCGCCGCCGCCGCCAGGCAGCTCGCTCGAGTAGAGCGGCAGCGTGTCGGTGCCGAGCACGGCTCGGCCGAGCTTGTTGGGCACCATCAGTACCGGGGCCGGGATCTTGCGCACCACAGTGAGGGCCAGCCCGGCGCCGCGGGTGACCGCACCCCAGTTCTTGGCCGCGGTGTTCCAGACGCCGTTGATCAGCGGCCCGGTCTCGCCGCGCCGGATCTGCTTCATCATGGTGCCGGTGTTGATGTTGACCGGGCAGGCGGTCTGGCACATGCCGTCGACCGCGCAGGTCTCCACGCCGTCGTAGACGAAGTCCTTCTCCAGCTCGGCGGCCAGAGCCAGGTCGCCGCTCCGGCGGGCCTGTTCGATGGCGCGCAGGGTGACGATGCGCTGGCGGGGGGTCAGGGTCAGATCCCGGCTGGGGCAGACGGGTTCGCAGTAGCCGCAGGAGACGCAGCTGTCGACCACCTCGGCGACGGGCGGCACCAGCTTGATGTCACGAAGGTGAACCTCAGGGTCGTCATTCATCAGCACGCCGGGGTTGAGCATCCCGGCGGGGTCGAACAGCACCTTGAGCTGCCGCATGACTTCGTAGAGCTCGTCGCCGTACTGGCGCCGCACATACGGAGCCATCACCCGGCCGGTGCCGTGCTCGGCCTTGAGCGAGCCGCCCTCGCCGAGCACCAGGTCCACCATGTCCTCGGTGAAGGCGCTGTAGCGCTCTAGCTCGGTCGTGCCGGTGAACCCGTCGGTGAGCATGAAGTGGATGTTGCCGTCCTTGGCATGGCCGAAGATCACGCTGTTGCGGTAGCTGTACTTGTCGAACAGACGGATCAGCTCCACGCAGGTGCGGCCGAGCGCGGCCACCGGCACGACGACGTCCTCGAGCAGCGCCGTGGTGCCCTGCGGGCGGGCGCCGGCGACGGATGCGTAGAGCCCCTTCCGCAGATGCCACAGCTGGGCACGGGTCGCAGAGTCCGCGCTGAACTTCACCGGGGCGCTGAGCCCGAGCCCCGGCATAATGGTCAGGCCCGCGCGCTGGAGCTCCTGCAGCGATTCGGGGTTGTCGGTCTGGTACTCCATCAGGAGGGCGGCGTGGTCGCGCACCGCGAGGTCGCGCACGACCGGGGGTACGTCGTCCAGGCCCTGGCCGACCTTGAGCGACAGGGCGTCCATCAGCTCCAGGGTGGCCGCCCCGGTGCCCACCAGGGCAGGCAGGGCCGCGTTGGCGGTCTCCAGGTCCGGGAAGACCAGCAGGCCGGTGACCGTGTGGGTCGGCCGCGGGACGGTGCGGAAGACCGCCTCCGCGACGAACCCGAGGGTGCCCTCGCTGCCCACGATCAGGTGCGCCAGGATGTCGACGGGCCGGTCGAAGTCCAGCAGGGAGTTCAGGCCGTAGCCCATGGTGTTTTTCATCGAGAACTGGTGACGGATGGTCGAGACGGAGGCCGGGTTGCCGGCAACCCGCTTGGCGAGGCGCAGCAGGCCCTCGTGCAGCTCGGGTTCGAGGGCGCGGAGGCGCGCGTCGGCATCCGCCGCCCCGGTGTCGACGACGGTGCCGCTGGGCAGCACCACCGTGATCGATTCCAGGGTCTGGTAGGCGTTGTCGACGGTGCCGCAGGCCATACCGGAGGAGTTATTGGCCACGACGCCGCCGATGGTGCAGGCGGATTCGCTCGCCGGGTCCGGGCCGAATTTGCGGCCGTACTGCGCCAGGCGGGCGTTCAGGGCGCGCACGGTGACGCCGGGCTGAACCCGCACCCGGGCGCCGTTGTCCTGCACCTCGATCTGTTTGAAGTTGCGGCGCACGTCGACGAGCACGCCGTCGGTGAGCGCCTGGCCGCTCAGGCTGGTACCGCCGGAGCGGAACGTGAGCGGCACACCCTGCGCCCGACTGGCGCGCAGCAGCTTGCCGACCTCGTCCGCGTTGGCGGCCACGACGACCGCCTGCGGCACCAGCAGGAAGTGCGAGGCGTCGTGGGCGTTGGCGTGCAGGTCGATCGCCCGGGTCTTCACCTGGGCCGGGTCGGACACCGCGGCGCGGAGGGCACTCAGCATCCCGGCGGATGCAGGCACCGCTGTGGGACCGGAGACGGTCGCCGAGGGGGTGACCACCGTGTCGCGGCGGGCCATTACGGCACCATCCAGCCGAGGACCGGGGTGGACTGCAGCACGATCAGGACCGTGATCAGCACGAGGAGCCCCAGGCTCCATCCGACGAGCTTGCGGAAGAGCAGGCTCTCCGCACCCACCAGGCCGACGGCGGCGGCCGCCACGGCCAGGTTCTGCAGCGAGAGCATCTTGCCGAGCACACCGGCCGACGAGTTGGCGGCGGCCATCAGCACAGGTGACAGGCCGGTCGCGTTGGCGGCGGTGACCTGCAGCTGCCCGAAGAGCGCGTTGGACGAGGTGTCGGAGCCGGTCAGGGCCACGCCGATCCATCCGATCAGGGGGGAGATCACGGCGAAGAATACGCCGGCGGTGGCCAGGTAGGCGCCGAGGGAGGCGGTCTGGCCGGACAGGTTCATCACGAACGAGAGGGCGAGCACGGCGGTAACGGTGACGATGGTCCAGCGCAGCTGCACGAGGGTGTCGCCGTAGATCTTGAGGCCCTGGCGGAACGAGACCTTGTAGAGCGCCATGGTGAGCAGGCCGGAGAAAAGCAGCAGGGTGCCGGTGGCCTTGAAGTGGTCGAGCTTGAACATCGTGGCCGGAACCGGGTCGCCGGCGGCGTCGGTCACGTTCAGTCCGGGCCAGGCGAAGGTGACGCTGCCCACGACGCTGAGCCAGGCCTTGATGGCCGGGATCTGCGCGATCGAGAAGATGCCCATGATGATCAGGTACGGGGCGATGGCCTTCCACACCTGGCGCGGTTCCGGGCGGGTGTTGTCGTTCAGGTCAGGGCTGTCGGCAGAGCGTCGCGCCGACTTGAGCGCGGTGGTGGGGGTGCTGCGCATGGCGGATGCGGGGACCGCGGCGCCCACGGTCGTGCTCACCAGGTTCTCGGCACCGGACAGTTCGACGTCGTCGTTCAGTCCCATGGATTCGGCCGGCTGCCAGAAGCGCAGCATGACCAGGACGGCGGCCACGGTGGCGACGGCGGCCACGACATCCGTCAGCTCGACGGCGAAGAAGTTGGCGGTGACGAACTGGGCCAGTCCGAAGACGAGTCCGGCGACCACGGCCACCGGCCAGGTCTGCTTGACGCCGCGCTTGCCGTCGACGATGAAAACGAGGATCAGCGGAACGATCACGGCGATGAACGGCGTCTGGCGGCCGGCCATCGACGCGAGGTCCTGGATCGGCAGGCCGGTGACGCCGTTGAGGGCGATGATCGGGGCGGCCATGGCACCGAACGCCACCGGGGCCGTGTTGGCCAGCAGCGACACCATGGCGGATTTGAGGGGTTTCATGCCCGCGGCCATCAGCATGGCGGCGGAAATGGCAACCGGGGCGCCGAATCCGGCGAGGGACTCGAGTAGTGCGCCGAAGCAGAAGGCGATCAGGATGGCCAGGATACGCAGGTCGTTGGAGATGGAGCGGATGGTGCGGCCCAGCACCTCGAACCAGGGGGTGGCCACGGTGAGCTTGTAGATCCACAACGCGTTGACCAGAATCCAGAGAATCGGGAAGAGGCCGTAGAAGACGCCGGCGGCCGTGGCGCTCAGCGCTTGGCCGACCGGCATCTGCCAGCCGACGACGGCGAGCACGACCGAGAGGAGCAGGCTGACCAGCGCCGCCTTGTGCGCCTTGACCCGGAACACGCCGAGAAGGACGAACAGGAGAATCAGCGGCAATGCGGCGCAGATGGCCGACAGGACGAGGGATCCAAGAATCGGATCGAGTATCTGTTGAAAGATTGGGTCTCCACACTGAGGTCGTGGTCACGCCGTCGTGACACTTCATCAGTTGTATAGCAAGTATGCAAGTAAGTCAATATATATTGTGTTTTTGTCTGTCAAGATGAGAACACAATTTAGGAAAGGCAGGTCCCGTGACAGCGCGCGTAACGGCAACGTCGATCGTGGATGCCATCGCGAACGACCTGCGAACCCGAATCCTTGAAGGGGAATTGACCTCCGCCACGGCCCTGACCGAGACCGATATGGCCGCGAGCTACGACGTCGCCCGCCCCACGGCGAAGGCGGCGATCGAGAAACTCGTCGCTGAGGGACTGCTGGTGCGCGGGGCGCACAAGAGCGCCCGCGTCGCCGAGCTCGGACCGGACTCCGTGCGCGACATCTACCAGGCCCGCGCCTACCTCGAAAGCGAGGTGCTGCGCCGCCTGGCCCTCACCTGCACCGTCCCCGAGGAGGCCGTGCAGGCCAACCTCGACATCGCGGCCGTGGCTGGCGGCTCCGCCCTCGACGTCGTGGAACCCGATATGCGTTTCCACACCAGTCTGATCGACGCCGTCGGCAACGAGCGGATCAGCAGGATGTACCGTTCCCTGGTTAGCGAGGTACGCCTCTGCATGGTGCGGGTGCAGTCGCTGAACCTGCTCGACACCGCGTTGATCCAGGCCGAACACCAGCGCCTGCTCGAGCTGATCGGGGAGGGCGATGGCGCCGCGGCTGCCGAGTTGCTCGACGAACACCTCGCCCGTGCCCGCGAACGCCTCGCCGCGGCAATCGGCGGCGAAGCCGGCCCGGAGGCACACCTCCCATCATCCCTGCACCGGGTCTGAGTCCCCCAGACGCCATGGGCTACTTTCTCGCATCATCCACCCGGGTTGCCCTGTCGCGCCTGGTGACCCTCGACACGGCCCCGGGCTCGGCGCCGCTCGAGCGGTTGCGGGCCATCCGTTCCCTGCTCTTCGAGCTCGACGCCGACCCAGCCACCCTGGTAGGTGTGCGCGACGCCCTCAGCGGGGGAGCGGACTGGAACGAGATCGCCGACGCCGCCGG
Organism: Cryobacterium sp. TMT2-4; assembly: GCF_004402575.1. NCBI lineage: Bacteria > Bacillati > Actinomycetota > Actinomycetes > Micrococcales > Microbacteriaceae > Cryobacterium > Cryobacterium sp. TMT2-4. The sequence continues at coordinate 130,681 of NZ_SOGE01000012.1, forward strand.
TTTGAAACCGGCCGCCGCGAAATGGCGCTGGAGCGGCACCGATTCGGAGATCGCCGCCCGGCAGGCGGCCGGACGCAAGCGGTCCGCACGTCCCAGCGCCGTGCCCACCGATCTGCCTGGGCTGTCCGTGTCCGAGGCAGCTGCGCAGCTGGGGGTCACCGCCCAGGCGATCTACCTGAAGCTGAGCCGCGGCAAGCTCGCCGGCCGAACCGTCGAACTCCCCGACGGGCGAAGCTACAAACGGGTCTTTCTCAACGAAGACCCGGATGCCCGCCTTGACCGCGCCGAATCGGCAGCAGACAATGACCCCACCGCTTCCCCCTGATGCACTTTGACGACGGAGCCCTCACCATGACTGATTTCTCCTCGACCAGCACGCCCACCCGGTCGATGCCCCTGTCCGATCAGACCGAGACGCTCAAGCCCCTTGAAGAGCCCCAGACGACCGAGGCCCAGCCCGCGCCCAAGCGCGTAGCGCACCTCACGACCACGTCCGGCCAGCGCACCGCGCTGGTCGTCCTGGTCGGAATCATAGCCCTTGCCGTGGCCTTCATCGTGATGCTTTTGGTGGGGGTGTCGAGCGAGAGCATCAACGCCCTCGCCGTATTCGCCACGCCCATTGCCTCGATGGTGGCCGCCTATTACGGCATCACCCTGAGCATCCAGCAGGTGCGCAGCGAACGCGCCGAGAAGGAAAAGGCTATCGCCCGAGCGGATGCCGCCGACGCCGCCAGCCGCGAGACCGAGGTCTGGGCCGCCCAGATGGAATCCGGCCTGCGCGTCGCGATGGCCCAGCTCGGCGCCGCGCGTATCGGCACCGAGGCGGTCGAGAAGGCTGCAGGCACCCCCGACGGCTTCTTCTGACCGGGGTTCGATCACTCGAAGCCTCCCAGTTTCGGCTAGCCGGCCTCCTTCTCGGCGGTGCCGTTCCGCACGCGCACGATGGTCCCCCAGCAGGCGACGGTCGTCAGCATGAGCGCTCCCAGCGCTCCTAACGCGAGCGGCGAGAGGGCGAAGGCGAGGGGCAGCGCCAGCAGCAGTAGTGCGATTCCCGTGACATGGGAGATCAGCACCTCCCGGGCCACGACGAATCGGAACAACGCCAGCCCCAGCAGGTACAGCAGAGGCCCGCCGGTGATGGCGACGGCCGTCGAAAAAATGACCGGGTCATCCGGATGCGCCAGGATCTCCTTGACGCCGACCGAGCTCAGAACAATGCCGGCGATGAGCATCGCATGTACATAGGTATACGCGAGCCGGGCGAGCCGGCCGGGGTCGGCGGCATCGGCGAGGGCTTTGCTGCCCGCGTACTCGCTGTGGTCGAAGTACAGCCACCACATGGCCGCTCCACTCACGAAGGCCAGCAGCAGGCCGAGCACACCCGGCACCGACACGTCCTGATCGACGAAGGCGAAGCCCGTCACCAGAAATGATTCGCCGAGTGCGATGATGACGAACAGGGCGCTGCGCTCCGCGATGTGCGGACCGGAGAGCTCGCCGTCGCCGGGAGTGGCCCGGCCGAGGCCCGGCACCGGGAAACCGAGCTTCGCGGAAACGAACTCGATCCCGAGTGCGGTGGCCCAGAGCAGCAACCGGTAGTCGGCCGGGAGCAGGCCGCCGAGAATCCAGAAGAGCCCGGCCACGGCGAGCCAGAGGAAGATCCGCACGAAGGCGCGGAAGAGGGCGCGATCGTGGAGCGCGAGGGCGAGCGCCATGAAGGCCGTTCGGCCCAGCTGCAGGGTGACGTAGGCCACGGCGAAGAGGAATCCCCGGTCGCCGAATGATTCGTAGATCGAGACGCTCACCACCAGCCCGACCAGAGAGAGGCCGATCACGACCCCGCGCACAGGCAGGCGGGCCGGATCGAGCAGGTTGGTCACCCAGGTGGTGTGCACCCAGATCCACCACAGGGCGAGTACCAGGATGACGGACTCGGCGGCTCCCTGCCAGGACTGGTTCTCGTAGAGATGGCGCGACAGCTGGGTCAACGCGAACACAAAGATCAGGTCGAAGAACAGCTCGATGTAGGTGACCCGATCCGCCAGATCGGGCCGATCCGGGCGCATCAGATTGAGCCGGAGGCCAAAACGGCCGGCGGGGCGGCGACCGGTGCCGGGAGCGGAGGGGACGGTGCTGGGCGTTGCGTTCACGCACCCAGTCTGCCTCAGTCCGGCAGATGTTTGGGAGGCGGCATGGCGGCCTCCCGTGTTGCCCTGATGGGACTTTCTATGACATTCTTTTACAAAACGAACGGTCAGTTAGTAAACACGGCGATCAAAGGTGATGAAGCCATGCCCGAAGCATTCCTAGTTGATGGTGTTCGAACTCCTATCGGTCGATACGGCGGGGTGCTGGCCGGCATCCGCCCCGACGACCTGGCCGCCATCGTGCTTAACTCGGTCGTGTCCCGGTCCGGGCTGGATCCCACCCTCCTTGACGAGGTCGTTCTCGGCGCCGCCAACCAGGCCGGCGAGGACAACCGCAACGTCGCCCGCATGGCCGTGCTCCTGGCCGGTCTCCCCGACAGCGTGCCGGGGATCACGGTCAACCGGCTCTGCGCATCCGGCCTGTCCGCCGTGCACCTGGCCGCCAACATGATCAAGGCCGGCGAAGCAGACCTCGTGATCGCCGGCGGCGTCGAATCGATGACCCGCGCACCCTGGGTTCTCGCCAAGCCGGAGAAGGCGTTCGCCAAGCCGGGCGAGATCGTCGACACCTCGATCGGCTGGCGCTTCACGAACCCGCGCCTGCAAGCGCGCGACAAGGCCACCTTCTCCATGTCGGAGACGGCGGAGGAGGTCGCCGCCCTCGACGGCATCAGCCGGGCGGATGCCGACACGTTCGCCCTCCGCTCGCACCGGCTGGCACTCGAGGCGCAACGTGACGGCATCTTCACGCCCGAGATCGTGGGTGTTCCCACCCGCGCCGGACTGATCGAGATCGACGAGGGCCCCCGAGCCGACACCACGCTCGAACGCCTCGCCGGGCTGCGCTCGGTCGTGCGGACGGGCGGCATCGTCACGGCCGGCAACGCCAGCTCCCTGAACGACGGGGCCTCCGCCATCGTTGTGGCGAGCGAGGCGGCCATCGAGCGTCTGGGGCTGACGCCCCGCGCCCGGGTGGTAGGCGGAGCCAGCGCCGGCGTCGCCCCGGAGACCATGGGCCTCGGCCCGGTCCCCGCCACCCAGAAGCTGCTGCACCGCCTGGGACTGACCATCGGTGACGTCGACGCCGTCGAACTCAATGAGGCGTTCGCGACCCAGTCTCTGGCCTGCATCCGCCGGCTCGGCCTCGACCCGGAAATCGTCAACCGGCACGGCGGCGCCATCGCCCTCGGGCACCCGCTCGGGTCGTCCGGGTCCCGTATCCTGATCACCCTGTTGGGGCGCATGGAGCGCGAGGGTGCCCAACGCGGCGTGGCCACCATGTGCGTGGGCGTCGGGCAAGGTTCCTCCCTGCTGGTGGAGCGCGTCTAGATGTCGCGCGAGTTCACGACGCTGCTGGTCGACGAGCGGCCCGACCGGGTGCATGTGCAGCTCCACCGACCGGCCGTGCGCAACGCCATCGACCAGACCATGATCGACGAGTTGCACCTGGTCTGCGCCGACCTCGAGCAGGAACCCCGCATCCTGATCCTGTCCGGCACGAACGGCGTCTTCGCCTCCGGGGCCGATATCGCCCAGTTGCGGGAACGCCGGGCCGAAGACGCCCTGAACGGGATCAACTCGACCCTGTTCGGCCGGATCGCCCGCCTGCCGATGCCCGTGATCGCCGCCATCGACGGCTGGGCGCTCGGCGGCGGGGCCGAGCTTGCCTACGCCGCCGACTTCCGGATCGCCTCCACGACCGCCCGGCTCGGCAATCCGGAGACGGCCCTCGGCATCATCCCGGCGGCCGGAGCGCTGTGGCGGCTGGCCGCGCTGGTCGGCGAACCCGTGGCCAAGGAGATCATCCTGGCCGCGCGCATCCTGAACGCTTCCGAGGCGCTGGCGGTGCACCTGGTCACCGAGGTGCACGAGTCGGACGTCCTGCTCGAGGCAGCGCACGCGCTGGCCGACCGGATCGCCAAGCAGGACCCGTTGGCCACCCAGCTGGCCAAGGAGGTCTTCCATGTTCCCGCCGCGGAGCATCCCGTGGCCGACAACGAGGCCCAGGCGCGCCTGTTCGAGTCCGACCAGAAATTCACCCGAATGACCGCATTCCTGGAGAGGAAGAAGCGATGACGCTCAGCACCGTGTCCGCAAAGGCCCAAGCCGCTCAGTCCGTGCCAGTGCCGCACCAGGTCGGCGTGCTCGGCGGAGGCCGCATGGGCGCCGGCATTGCGCACGCGTTCCTAATGGCCGGGGCCCATGTCACCGTCGTGGAGCAGGGAGACGACGCGGCTGCCGCCGCCCGCGACCGGGTCCTGACCGCCATCGACAAATCCCTCAGCCGCGGTAGCGTGACCGCGAGCCGCGCCGAGCTCGGCGACCGGCTGACCGTGACAACGGATGCCGCCGCGTTCGCCGGCTCCGGCCTCGTCGTCGAGGCCGTTCCCGAGATCGTGGCGCTGAAGACGCAGGCGCTCCGCCTGGTGGAGGCGCACCTCGCCCCCACCGCCTGGCTGGCGTCCAACACCTCCTCGCTGTCGATCACCGATCTGGCCGAGACGCTGGACCGCCCGGACCGGTTCATTGGACTGCACTTCTTCAACCCGGTGCCGGTCTCGACCCTGATCGAGGTCGTCACGGGGGAGCGCACCGACCCGGAGCTCGCCCGGCTCGCCCAGGACTGGGTGTCCTCGCTCGGGAAGACGCCGATCCTGGTGCGGGACTCGCCCGGCTTCGCCAGCTCCCGCCTCGGCGTCGCGATTGCGCTCGAGGCGATCCGCATGGTCGAGGAGGGCGTGGCCAGCCCCGAGGCCATCGACACGGCCATGGTTCTTGGCTACAAGCATCCGGTCGGGCCTCTCCGCACGACCGACATCGTCGGCCTCGACGTTCGCCTCGGCATCGCCGAACACCTGCACGAAACCCTCGGCGACCGGTTCGCCCCGCCGCAACTGCTACGCGACCTTGTCGCACGCGGTGACCTCGGACGCAAAAGCGGCCGCGGCTTCTTCGATTGGAAGGACGCATGATGACACTTCTCAGCAACGGCACCAGCACTGACACCGGCCCCGACACGAGCTCTGACACGGTCGTTCCCAGCTACGTTCTCGACTCCTGGTGGACCCCGGACACCGACGTGGTCGCCCAGCGTGTCCTCGACGCGAGCACCGGGGCCGAGGTCGCCCGGGTCAGCAGCGACGGGCTCGACCTGGCCGCCGTGGTCGAACACGCCCGCACGGTCGGCCAGGCCTCGCTCGGGGAACTGACCTTCCACCAGCGTGCCATCCTGCTCAAGAAGCTGGGACAGTACCTGGGCGGAGTCAAGGAGGAGCTCTACGCGCTCTCCGCCCGCACCGGCGCCACCCGCTACGACTCGATGGTCGACATCGACGGCGGCATTGGAGTGCTGTTCACGCTGTCCTCCAAGGGCCGGCGCGAGATGCCCAACAGTCAGGTTTACATCGACGGCGACGTCGAGGCGCTCTCCCGCGACGGCTCCTTCAGCGGTCAGCACATCTACACCCGCATCCCCGGAGTCGCCTGCCAGATCAACGCCTTCAACTTCCCGGTCTGGGGCATGCTTGAGAAGCTGGCCCCGGCGTTCATCGCCGGCGTGCCGACGATCGTCAAGCCCGCGACGCCCACCGGGTACCTGACCGAGGCGGTCGTGCGTCACATCCTGGCGTCCGGCATCCTGCCCCTGGGCGCCCTGCAGCTGATCTCCGGCAGCGCCAGGGACCTGATCGACCACCTCGACTACCGCGATCTGGTGGCGTTCACCGGGTCGGCCGGCACCGCCCGCACCCTCAAGTCCCACCCGAACGTGGTCGAGGGCGGCGTGCGCTTCACGAGCGAGACCGATTCGCTCAACGCCGCGATCCTGGGCCCGGACGCCGCGGCCGGCACGGCCGAGTTCGACGCCTACGTCGCCTCCGTAGTGACCGAGATGACCAGCAAGGCCGGTCAGAAGTGCACCAGCATCCGCCGGCTGATCGTGCCGGCGGGCCGCCGCGACCAGGTCGTCGCGGCCGTCTCCGAACGGATGGCCCGCCGCGTCACCCTCGGTGACCCGCGCGCCGAGGGGGTCACCATGGGGCCCCTCGCCAGCACAGGGCAGCGCGACGAGGTGCTCGCCAGCGTCGCCCGCCTGATCGACGGCGGCGGACGCATCGTGATGGGCTCGGCGGACGCCCCGACCGGAACCGACCCGGGCGGCGCCTTCGTCGCCCCCATCCTGCTGGCCTTCCACGACCCGGAGAGCCCGGCCGTGCACGAGATCGAAGCCTTCGGCCCGGTGGCCTCCATCATCGAGTACACCGACCTGGACCACGCCATCGCGCTGGCCGCGCGCGGCGGCGGCTCACTGGTGACGACCGTGGCCACTCACCACCCCGATATCGCGCGTACGCTCGTGCTCGGGATCGCAGCGCACCACGGCCGGGTGCTGATGCTTGACCGGGTCGATGCGCGCAGCAGCACGGGCCACGGATCGCCCGTTCCGCACCTCGTGCACGGCGGACCCGGGCGGGCCGGCGGCAGTGAGGAGCTCGGCGGCGTCCGTTCGGTGCTGCACCACATGCAGCGCACGGCTATCCAGGGCTCGCCCGACATGCTGACCGCCATCACGGGGGAGTGGCACGCCGGTGCCGCGGTGCGAACGGGCATCCACCCGTTCCGAAAGTCCCTGGCCGAGTTGCGGGTGGGCGACCAGACCCAGGGCGGACCGCGCGTGGTCACTCTGGCCGACATCACGGCATTCGCCGAGGCCACCGGCGACAAGTTCTACGCGCACACGGACCCCGAGGCGGCGGCGGCGAACCCGTTCTTCCCCGGGATCGTCGCGCACGGCTACCTGCTGGTGTCCTGGGCGGCCGGGTTGTTCGTGGATGCGGCCCCCGGGCCGGTGCTCGCGAACTCCGGGCTGGAGAAGCTGCGGTTCGTCACCCCGGTGTCGCCCGGCGACAGCATCCGGGTCACCCTGACGGCCAAGCGGATCACCCCGCGCGAGACCGAAGAGTACGGCGAGGTCTGCTGGGACGCCGTGCTGCACAACCAGAACGATGAGGTCGTCGCCACCTACGACGTTCTCACCCTGGTCGCCAAGGAGTAACCCCCGGGCACCAGCTGAGAGCGCCACAGGCGGAGCGCCAGGTCGGGTGTCGAACGAATTCGACGGAGATTTTAAGGAATAAGCCGGTTTCCGGGCTGTTTTGGGCCGTTTCGCGCAAAATCTCCGTCGAACTCGTTCACGCTGCCGGCGGGGCGCGCGTACGGTGCGCGGCCGCTGTCGACGGCACAAGCGCGATCGGGCAGGCCTTCGATGCCGCACCGGACTGCACTTCCCTGACTCGGTAGGTCTGCGGGTGAGCAGAGCATGACACCATGACTACGTGACTTCCGGGACAGATCCAGCGTTGGTGCCTGAACTTCTGGTGCGGGATCTTGAAGCCAGCATCGAGTTCTGGTGCGACTTGTGCGGATTCACGATTCGCTACGACCGCCCCGATGACGGCTTCGCTTACATCATGCGGGGATCCGCGCACGTGATGCTGGAACGGGCGGGAGCCGGCAGGAACTGGATCACGGGTCCCCTTGAGGTGCCGCAGGGTCGCGGCGTGAACTTTCAGGTGGCCGTGCCCGACGTCGATCCGATCCTGTCGGCCTTGCGAGCGGCCGGCGTTTCACTGTTCATGGCGCCCGAGACGAAGTGGTATCGCGTCGACGACGAGGAAGCCGGTGTGCGCCAGTTCCTGGTCACCGATCCGGACGGCTACCTGATTCGGTTCCAAAGCCCACTCGGCCGCCGGCCGGTAGTCCGGTAGTCCGACAGGCCGGTAGTTCGACGGATGTGCGCCCGGCGGCCGCCTCGGCGGACATCGGCAGATTCGCCAGTCGCCATTCCAACATCCCCTCGTTTAATCGCGTTGCGCGTCGGCCGCTCCGGCGCAGCACGGCCATGGCCTCGTAGGCAAGCACGCAGTACTTGCCGCGGCAGTAGGCGACAACCTCGCGGTCCGTCGGCAGTTCACTGAGCCGATCGCTGAGTTCCTCGAGGGGGATGGAGAGGGCGCCGGGAATGTGCGCAGCGTTATATTCCTGCCGTGGCCGCACATCCAGCACGGTGATAGTCCCGGCCGTCGCGCGTGCGAGAAGCTCTTCCCTGGTGATTTCCTCGTGCGTATCGTCGCCCGCCGCTTCGGAGTCATCGAGACCCAGATAGGCGATCCGGATGGATTCGACGTCTGCGAGATGGGTCTGCGCGACGCTGCGCACCAGGCTGTAGAGCCGGGCGACGTCATCCCCGGCGAGTCGGTAGTGAATCCGGGTGCCCTCCCGGCGAGTGCTGACCAGACCCGCATGTTTGAGGGTTTGCAGGTGGGCGGATGCGCTTGTCAGACCCAGGCCGGCCGCGTTCGCCAACGATTCCACCGTGCGTTCGCCCTGGGCGAGCAGGTCGACCAGCTCAAGGCGCTTGCCGCTGCCCAGCGCCTTGCCGACGCGGGCAAACTGCTCGAACAGCGCCGATTTCTTTTCTCGATCGCCCATCTTTTTCCTCTCGGTTCCCTTCACACTAGTATCATCTAATAATCAATGGTTTTCTGGAATAGGATTCGGGCCCGTGCAGCGGCTCCCTCGCTGGAGAACGGACTATGAGTCAGACCCCGAACGCCGCAGATCAACCCAAAGGCGTGCGCCGCGGCATCGTCCTGGGCCTCCGGCAGAACTTCCCCCAGCTCCTGTTGCTCGTCGCGGTCAACGCGCTGGTCGGCGGCACGCTCGGCCAGGAACGCACTGTGCTGCCGCTGCTGGCGGACGAGGTCTTTCAGCTCGACCGCTATACGGGCATACTGACCTTCATCCTCGCCTTCGGCTTCGCCAAGGCCGGCATCAACTATTTCGCCGGCACCTTCTCAGACCGCTACGGCCGAAAGCCGGTGCTGGTCGCAGGCTGGCTGATCGCCATCCCCGTTCCGATCCTGCTCATCCTGGGCCCGACCTGGGGCTGGATCGTCGCCGCCAACGTGATCCTCGGGATCAGCCAGGGACTGACCTGATCGACCACCGTGGTCATGAAAATGGGCCTCGTCGGCCCGAGCCGCCGCGGCCTGGCCATGGGCTTCAACGAGGCGGCCGGGTACCTCGGAGTCGCCGCGACGGCACCGGCCACCGGCTACATCGCGGGCGAATACGGGCTTCGTCCTGGCCCGTTCCTGCTCGGCGCGGTCTTCATCGCTCTGGGCCTCGGTCTGTCGGTCATCTTCGTGCGCGAAACCCATCAGCACGCCAAAGTCGAGGCCGTCAACCACCTGTCTGTTCACGCCCACGCCGGCTCCCTCAGCAATCGGGAGGTGTTCACCCTCACCAGTTTCCGGGACCGGTCGCTGTCTTCGATCAGCCAGGCCGGGATGGTCAACAACCTCAACGACGGCCTCGCCTGGGGGCTCTTCCCCATTCTGTTCGCCGCCGCCGGACTCAGTATCGAATGCATCGGCATCCTGGCCGCCGTCTACCCGGCGGTTTGGGGAGCCGGGCAGCTCATCACCGGAGGGCTCTCCGATCGGATCGGCCGCAAAGGTCTGGCTGACCGCAGCCATCCTGCTCGGCGCCGGCGCCGGCACCGCCATGGTCTACCCGACGCTGCTCGCCGCGATCGGCGACGTCGCCCACCCCGAGTGGAGGGCCCGCTCGGTGGGTGCGTACCGGCTGTGGCGTGACGGAGGCTTCGCCGTTGGCGCGTTACTGTCCGGGCTGCTCGCCGACGCCTTCGGTATTCCTACGGCGGTCGCCGTGGTCGCGGCGCTGACCGCGGCATCCGGACTCGTCGTGGCCTTGCGCATGCGCGGAGACGACCATCTCCGTACCCGCAGCCGATGAGCCGTGCCCTTCGCTCCTGCGCACGCACCAACGGTGAACCCACGATGAGGCTTGCGGTCTCCTGAGTGCCGAATTGCTCGTTCGTTGACCACAAGAATGTCGATTCCGTCAACGTACTGGCCGATGAACGGTCGTTTTCTGGTCGGTGGAACGAGGATGGTCTACCGCCGGGTTATGTCAGCGGCAGGAAAAAAGGTGGGCAGAAAATTCTCTGCCCACCTTTTGACCTGAGGTGTCTTATTTGGCGGTGACCGTGATGAGAGGGCTTCCGACCTCCACGTGGCCAGACGCTGCCTGGTCGACCGATCCGAACTTCTTGGGGTTCGTCACGAGCACCGGGGTGACCAGCGAGTAGCCGGCATCCTCGATCACCTTGCGGTCGAAGGTCACCAGCGGGGTGCCTGCTTCAACGCGGTCGCCCGCGGCCACCTTGACCTCGAAGCCCTTGCCGCCAAGGTTCACGGTGTCGATACCCACGTGAATGAGCATTTCAACACCGCTGTCGAGTCGCAGCCCGAAGGCGTGACCGGTCGCCTGAGCGACGAGAACCTTGCCTGCTCCAGGGGCGTACACGGTGTCCTCGGTCGGATCGATTCCCACGCCTAGACCGACGATTCCCTTGCTGAACACAGGGTCCGGCACGTCCGTCAGTGGAACGACGATACCGGCGATGGGCGAACCAATCGTGGCCAGGACCGTGGCGGTGGCGGTGGCGGTTGCGGTTGCGGTTCCGGCGCCTGTTCCTGAGCCTGACGCACCGGCAACAACCGGGGTTGCGATGTCAGAGTCGGTTGCAGCATCGTCGCTCGCTACGGTTTCCGCAGCCAGAGCCTCGGCGAATTCCGCCTTCTGCTCCGGCGTCTTATAGCCGGAGAGGATCACGAGGATCATCGCGGTGAAGAACGACGCGGTAATGGCGCCCGCGTACAGGGGAATGTTGTCGAACGCGGGGATCGTCAACAGCGAGGTGAAGACGAATGCGCTGGTCTTCACGCCGCCGCCGAGGCCGAGGATGACGCCGCCGACGAGGCAGCCCACGAGCATCCGTGGGTAGATGCGCTTGAACCGAAGGTGGATGCCATAGAGCGAGGGTTCAGAAATACCACCTAGCAGGCCGGCCGCGAGCGCGCCCGTTGCGGTCTGCTTCATCTGACGGTCCTTTTCGCGGATGGACAGGAACAGCACGCCGGCAGTTGCACCGAAGCACGCGAAGTTCCACGCACCCATGGGGCCCTGGATGAAGTCATAGCCGAGGGACTGGATGTTGAGCAGCATGATTGCGTTCAGCGGCCAGTGCAGGCCGAGCGGAACCATGAACGGGTAGGCCAGCGGGATGACGACAGCGAAGATGAACGGCGAGAAGTCGTTGATCGACTTGAGGAAGTTGCCGAGTGCGGCGCCGCCGTACACGCCCATGGGGCCGATCAGGAAGGCGGTCAGCGGGATCATGATGAGCATGCAGAGGAACGGCACGAAGATCAGCTGAACGCTGGACGGAATGATCTTCTTCAGATACTTGGTCAGCAACCCGAGAACGACCGCCATGATCAGCGGCGGGAACACCTGCGAGCTGTAGTCGGTGACGGTCAGAGGCAGTCCGAAGATCTGCACGACTGCAGCCTTGCCGCCGAAGACGGTCTCTGCTCCGTCGGTGAGTCCCAGCGCGTTGAAGCCGGGGAGCATGACGACGGCCATGATGCCGAAGCCGACCCAGGGGTCAGCGCCGAGCCGCTTGGAGGCGTTGTAGGCGACCATCAGCGGAAGGAAGACGAAAACGCCCTGCCACATCAGGTTGATGAACGCCCAGGACGGGTCGAGGGTGACGCCTGGTGCGTTCCACGACGGGATGACCCCGAGGGTTGCCATCAGAGCCATGAACGTGATGAACAGGGATGCGCCGAGCAGCGCACCCAGGATCGGGCGGAAGGAGTCGGACAGGATCTCGAAGAACGTGTCCAGCCCGGAGAACTTTCCGCGCGGGCCCTTCGCGCGTTCCGCGGCCTTCACATTGGCGATGGTATCGCCGGTGCCGTGGTCGCCCGCATGCTTCTTCATTGCGGGAAGCGCCATAATGTCGTTGTATACGGTATCTACGGCTCCGCCGACGACGATCTGGTAGCGATCGCCGGCCTGCGGAACAGCGCCGAGAACCAGAGGCAACGCTTCGACGGCCGCTTGGTCAATCCCCGATGCATCCTTCAGCGTGAAACGTAGCCGGGTGGCACAGTGGGTGAGGCCGACGATGTTTTCGGCCCCTCCGATACTTTCAATAATGTCTGCAGCGGGTTTCGATGCCACCTTGGACTCCTTCTGGTGTTGATGCGGAACTTAATGATTCCGCTTGTTACGGCTCAGCGCGAACCACGCTGGCTGGCTGAAGACCGTAATGGTCTCCACGCATCGTTAGCAACGATAACGGTTTTTTGGACACACTTAAGCATAAGGACAACGCCGGCCGTGCGCGGAAGGAATTATGCCGTCGCGAGTCAGCGATGAGTCGGTACCATCGCGGGATGGGGAATCACGAAACACATCCGCCGTCGCGAGCAGTCTTGTCCACACCAATTGAAGACCTGTGGCCACCTTTCGGGCTGAAAATCACTTGCGGCCCCGTTACGTTGTCTCCCGTTCGCGACGCTGACCTACCCGAACTCGATGCGCTCGCTGCGGCAGGCATCCACGCGCCGACGGAGATGCCGTTCTTCTTCCCGTGGACCGTAGGTTCCCCGGGCGAGATCCGGTTGCGACTCATGCAATACCACTGGGCACAACGAGCCGAGATGTCGCCGGCGGCCTGGTCGCTCGAGACCACGGTTCGCTTCGACGGTGAGATCGTCGGTTGCCAGAGCATCTCAACCAGGGACTACCTCGTCACGAGAACGGGGGAGACGGGCTCCTGGCTTGGCATGAAGCACCACGGCCGCGGGATCGGTACGCTCATGCGTCAGGCTCTCTGCGCATTCATGTTCGATCACCTGGACGCCGCCGAGGTCACCTCAGCGGCATTCGTTGACAATCCCGCGTCCCTCGCGGTGTCGAGAAAGGTCGGTTACCGGGAGAACGGAATCGGTCGCCTGAAGAGGCGCGACGGCGAGATGGTCTTGAACCAGAAGCTGGTTCTGACTTCCGACACCCTGAACCGCGCCGAGCCCGAACTGAAAGTCGAGGGCGCACTGCAGCTCCGGGACTTCCTTGGCCTGAATGGTCGCGATCAATGATCAGGGCTTCTTCCTCCACATTGTGGGTGTGATCGGGTTATCCACAGACCGTTTCTTGGTGGGCGGATGCCGCGGGTAATGTCGGTGGGTGCCCGTAGCGTGTGTGTCATGAAGCCCTCATTTATGGAAGAGCAAGAGGCTCTCGGGGAGCATTTC
>NZ_SOGE01000031.1:0-160312 GCF_004402575.1 Cryobacterium sp. TMT2-4
TAGCGGCGCGATCCCACCACGTTGAGATCGCCAACGGTGACCGGTCGTGCGTCCGATCCCCACGCGCTTCGCGGCGGCGATCGGTCCGATCCCGGCAAGTATGAGTTTCCAATACTCGTCTTCGCGGTTGAGGTTTCTCTTGCGCCCACGTCTGGCCATCTTCACACTCCAAATCTTGGTGGAGTGTTGCGACGAGACCTAGAACTCGCCCGGCACTACTGGCCCTGTTTTGGGTCGGCGTTAACACGCTGGTCCGCAAGCGCGGTGCCCTGCGCGAGGTTGGCGTATTCCAGCAGGTCGAGGGCCTCGGCGGTGCCGCGGGTGCCCAGGTTGACGGCCAACATCAGGTCGCTACCGACCGAGTCGAGCCAGTTCTGGAATTCGTGCAGACCCACCTCATTCGACTCCGTGGAGTGCCACGCCAGGTCGAGGCGGGCCGGGCGCTGCTCGATCGGCCCGACGCTGTCTTCCCAGCGGAAACCCGACACGAAATTGCCACCGGGGTAGCGAATTGTCGTGACTCCGAGCTCCTTGACCAGCTCGATGACGTCTTGCCGAAAGCCCTGGGCATCCGCGGTGGGATGGCTCGGTTCGTAGATGCCGTCGTAGACGGCTCGGCCGAGGTGTTCGATGAACGAGCCGAACAAGCGTCGATCGATGGCACCGATGGAAGCGCGGGGGTTTAGGGTCAAATGGGCGTGCGACATCGCAGATCCGTTTCGTCAATGGGTGGGTGGAAGGAAAGCGGGTGTATGGGGGAGGGAGAGCGGCAGGTGTCAGGCGACGACGTCGACTGAATCCATCGACAGTCCCGTGGCCAGGAGACGTGCTTCGGTCGCGTGCCGTTGAAAAGAATCGGCGACCGGGTTGCGTCGCCGGGCGAGCTGTCCCGATGGCGTTTCCAGCAGGTCGTGCAGGCCCATTGTCAGCAGGTGCTCGGCGCGGGGCGCCTGGGTGTGCCGCCATGTCCATTCGTACATGTCGAACAGCGGCCACCAGGTGTAGCCCACCACGTTCACGCCGTCGGCCTTGAGCTCGTGCAGCGCGGCAACGGAGGCGTCCAGCCACCGGCGTCGTTCGGCCACGGTGCCGGTGACGCAGGTCTCAGTGAGCATGACGGGAGCACTATAACGGTCGGCCCAGGTGGTGAGCACCTCTTTCAGGCCCTCCGTGCCGCTGTCTTCATAAGGGCGAGGGTCGGCGAATCCGCCGCCGTGGTGGATTCCCGCCTCAAACACCTCGGTGGAGTGCAGCGGGTAGTAGTTCACGCCCATTACATCGGGGCGAACCGGGTGCGCCCGAAACCAATCGAGCAGGGAGTCGGAGGTGCCGCCACGCTCGAGCTGGCCCAGCAGCGGGTGGTCCGGGCCTACGGCGCCGGTGACGAGGTCCTCGACGAGGAAGCCCTGGTGTCGAAGCCGGGTCACGGTGTCGACATGCTCGGGCGCGTCCAGGGCGCCGGAGTAGCGGATGCCCGCATCGACGTGCACGAAGGTGGCCCGGTCGCCGAGTACTGATGAAATCGCGTGTTGCGTTTTCACGAATCCCTCCGCGAGTGCGGTGGCAATCGACACCATCCCGGTCGGGCCGGAGAGATACGGCGGCCAGTAGGCATACTCGCCCGAGAACAGGGCGTGGATCACGGGTTCGTTGACCGGCGTGTAGTCGGTGGCGAGTTCGCCGTACCGCTCGGCGAACCGTTGGGCGTATTCGGTGACGTGGTCGGGATAGTCGGGATTGGAGAATTGGCCGTCGAGCCAGAGCGGCGTGCCGTAGTGCAGCAGGTCGATGACGGGGCGGAGTCC
Organism: Cryobacterium sp. TMT2-4; assembly: GCF_004402575.1. Lineage (NCBI taxonomy): Bacteria > Bacillati > Actinomycetota > Actinomycetes > Micrococcales > Microbacteriaceae > Cryobacterium > Cryobacterium sp. TMT2-4. The sequence goes on from NZ_SOGE01000031.1 coordinate 1,806, forward strand.
CAGTTCTGCGAACCGCGCGATGACGCCGTCCACCCACGACCAGTCCCACTGGCCTCGTTCGGCGGCCACTCGATGCCAGGGAACTCCCCAGCGCACCAGTTCGGCGCCGACGTCGCTGGCCAGTTGCAGGTCGCCGGCGTACTGCGCGTAGTGCTCGGTGAGTTCGTATTCGTCGATGGCGCGCTCGCCCGGGCGGGCCTGCGGCACGAAGGTGTCTTCGATGCCGACTGCGAAGTGCAGTCGGCCGTCGTTAAACCAGGTCATTAGTGCTCGTTTCGGTGCTGATGGTGAGTGGGAGTGGGCGGCGGCGTGGGCTATTTCAGGCCGCTGCTCGCGACGCTCTCAATGAAGCGCCGCTGCACCAAGAGGAAGAGGATCGCCAGCGGCAGCACGGCGATGAGTGCGCCGGCCATCATCACACCCTGCGGAACGATGCCGCCGGGACCGGTCAACAGGGTCAGGCCAGAGGTGATCGTGCCGTGGTCCGTTTCGGTGGTGAACACCAACGGCCAGAGCAGGTCGTTCCAGTTGTTGACGAAAGTGAAGATGCCCAGGGTCATCAGTGCCGGAATGGCGTTGGGCAGCACCACGCTCCTGAACACGCGGAACTCGGAGGCGCCGTCGATGCGGGCGGCGTTGTCGAGGTCGCGGGGGAGGGAGAGGAAGAACTGCCGGAGGAAGAAGATACCGAAGGCATCCGCTGCCCGCGGCAGGATCAGCCCGGCGAAGGTGTTAACCCAGCCGAGGTCGGAGACTAGCTGGTAGATCGGGATGAGCGTGGCCTGGAACGGGATCATTAGGCTGGCGATGATGACGATCAGCAGCACCTTGCTGCCCCGAAAATCGAGGCGAGCCAACGCGTAGGCCGCGAGCGAGTCGAACACCAAAGCAAACAGGGTGACCCCGCCAGCGAAGATGAAGCTGTTGCCGATCAGCCGCGCGAAGGGCAGTTCGGAGAAGATCGCCCGAAAGTTGTCGAGCGTCCACTCGGCCGGCGCGAGCGTGGGTGGAAAGGCGTTGACCTCGGAGGCCGGCTTGAACGCCGTCAACACGATGATGATCACAGGCAGCATGATCGCCGCCGTCACGACCAAGAAACCGACGAAATAGAGGGCTCGCGTGAGGCTGACTCGAGGAGGCCGCCGGCGGACGGTGCGGGAGGTGGATGCCGGGGCGTTGAGTGCCGGGCGGCTGAGGGTGCTGGTCATGAGCTGGTGTCCCCTCCACGCCGACCGAAGAACAGGAACTGTACGAGGCTCAGCAGGAGCGTGGCCACCAGCAACACATATGACAGTGCGGAGGCGAACCCGAGTTCGAGGTCCTTGAACCCGGACTGGTAGATCTCCATCACGATGGTTTGCGTGCTCCGGTAGGGCCCGCCTCCGGTGAGCACATAGATCTGATCGAAAGCCTGCAGTGCGGCGATCAAGGCGATCACCACCACGAACGCCATCGTGTTGCTGAGCATCGGGAAGGTCACATTGGTGAATCGGCGCCATCCGTTTGCACCGTCGAGCGAGGCTGCTTCGTACAAACTCTTGGGGATGTCTTGCAGGCCGGCCAGAAAGATCACCATGTAGAAGCCGAAACTCTTCCACACGGCCACGAGCACCACGGTGGGCATGGCCAGCGCCGGATCCTCCAGAACGTTGCCGATGCGGATGCCCACGGCTTGCAGCCAGTAATTCAGCAGGCCGATCTGCGGGTCGAGCAGGTACGACCAGGCGAACGCTGCCACGGCGAGTGACACGATGAACGGCAGGAACAGCGTGGTGCGGAAGAACCCGCGGAAGGGCAGCTGCGGGCTGTTTATCGCGAGGGCCAGCACCAGTGCAACCACCAGGGCCACCGGAGTGAACAACAGGGCATACAGAGCGGTGTTTCCGATCGACTGCAGGATGCTCGAATCGGTGAAGACCCGCGAGTAATTGGCGAGACCGACCCAGGTTTCCTGCCCGAAGCCGCTCGCGTCGGTGAAGGAGAGACGGAGGGCCGAGAGCATCGGCCAGCCCACAAAGGCCGTGAGGATGATCAAGCCAGGGGCCAGGAACCCGACGACGACGGCCCGCCGGCGGAAGCCGTCGTTGAGCGGTCGTCGGCCGCCGAGCTGGCCTGGAGGCCGCCAGGGTCGGCGGCGCTGCACAGTTGGAGTCGTCATCGGGTTCCGGTTCAGTTGTCCAGAGCCTGCTGCACCGCGGCCTGCGCGGCGGTGAGTAGTTCGGCGGGGTCGCCGCCGGCGAGAGCCTTCTGGGTGGCTTCGTCCACGGCGGTGAGCACGTCGGTGCTGTTGACGACGCCGGGCAGGAGAGCGCGGCTGGTGTCGGAGAATTCGGTGAGGGCGGCGACGGTGGCGTTCGCGCTGACATCTTCCGAGGTCACATCGGTGCGCAGCGCGGGCCAGCCGGATCCGAGCGACCAGAGGGTGGCGACATCCTTCTCGTTGAAGTAGGCCAGGAACTTCTCCGCGGCGGCCTGCTCGGCCTCGGTCGCCTGCTCGGTGACGGCCATCGAGACGCCGATCGCCGACGCGGCTTGGGCCTCGGGGCCGGCCGGGATAGCTGCGATGCCGTAGTTGATGCCGGCGTCGGTGGCGAGGCCCGTCATCCAGGGGCCGCCGATGTGCATGACGGCCTTGCCCGAGGTGAAGAGGGCGTCGGCATCGATGCCGTCGAGCCCGGTCGGCGAGATCGCATCCTTCTGAACGGCATCCGCCCAGTAGGTGAGCGTGTCGATATTGGCGGCCGAGTCCACTGTGGCCTTCGTGCCATCGTCGTTCGTGATCGAGCCGCCACCGCCCTCGAAGAGGCTCGCCCAGACGCCGTTGCCGACGGTGCCGTGGTCGGGCAGGGCCAGGCCGTACTGCTCGGGAGTGCCGTCACCGTCGGCATCGATCGTGGTGGCCTTTGCCGCGACGACCCAGTCGTCCCAGGTGGTCGGGAAGGTCGTGACGCCGGCTGCGGCCAGCTTGTCCTTGTCGTAGAAGACCGACAGCGGAACGAAACCGGTGGGGACGCCGTACTTGGAGCCGTCGACGGTTTCCATCGCGACGGCCTCAGTGTTCAGCTCGGCGGTGTTGCTCGTGTCATCGGCATAGAAGTCATCGAGGTTGACGAGCGCCTTCTTGGACGCGTAGACCGGCAGGCGCTCCGCCGGCATGGCGACAATCTGGGGGCCTTCACCAGAGGAGAGCGCCGTGAGGAGGGTGTCGTCGATGACGGCCCAGGTCTTGGTCTGGGTGGTGACCTTGACCTCGTCCTGCGACGCATTGAAGTCCTCGACGATGCCGTTGAGCACGTCGCCGTCGGCCTCGGTGTAACCGTGCCAGAAGGTCAGCGCGACGGGGCCGTCGCTGGCGGCGGGGATGGCGGCGCAGCCGGACAAACCGGAAACGACGACGGCGGAGACCGCAAAGGCGGCCATCAGCTTCTTCACTGGGTACCTGCTATCTGCTTCCCACGGCGCTGTCGGGAAGCTCTTGGAAGTGGACACTCGATGCAATTTACATCGATGTAAATTTGAAGGTACGCCATCGCCTGGGTGCTGTCAACACCTTCTTGTCCCAGACCGCGAAGCGGCCCCGTCAGTCGTGGAGCTGGGTCTTCACGGTGGTTGGGATAAGCCTCGCGGGGATGGGAATCGTGGACGCGCGCACCTTGAGCGAGTAGCCGACCTCCACATGCACCGACTCCGAAGCGTCGTCGCCCACTGCGATGCGGGCGAGTACGCGGTCCACGGCCAGGCGGGCGAGTTCTTCGCGGCCGGGGGAGATGGTGGTGAGGGCGGGGGTGGAGAAGCGCGCGTCTTCGATATCGTCGAAGCCAACCACGGCAACGTCCTCGGGAACCCGCAGGCCCGCCCGCTGCAGGGCGCTCATGGCGCCGAGGGCGAGGGCATCGTTGAAGCAGACCAGCCCGTCGAACCGGGTGCCGGCGGCCAGAAGTTGGGTCACGGCCGCCGCTCCATCGGAGCGGTGCCAGAGTGGCACGTCGGCGACCAGCTCGGGAGAGATGCCGAGGCCTCGAGCCGCGAGCGCTTCCGCGTAGCCGTTGAATCGCAGCGCGCTGGTGCCCACGGGCCCTTCTGGATGCGCCCCGACCACGGCGATCCGGCTGCGGCCCAGGTCGAGCAGGTGCTCCGTGGCCGTGCGGATGGCGGCGGTATTGGGCAGTGTGACGTGATCAGCGGGGCTGCCCTCGACCCAGTCGCCCAAGACCACCACCGGGAAGTCGACGGACAGGCCGCTGACGTCACCGGGGCCGAGCGCGATAGGGCTGAAGATGAGGCCGTCGATCGCGTGGCGGCGCATCGCGGCGACCGTGGCGATCTCGTCGTCGTCACTGCTGGTCTGCTCTATGAGCACGGTGTAGTCGTGGGCCTTCGCGGCGCGGATGACGGCATCCGCTAGTTCAGCGAAGTACGCCTGGCTCAGGTCGGGCACGGCGAGCCCAATCACCTTGGTGCGCCCCGACCGCAGGTTGCGGGCAGAGATGTTGATCTCGTAGTCCAGCTCGGTTACGGCGCTCATGACCCGGTCGTGCATGCGGGTGCTCACGTGCTCGTAGCCTGACAGCACGTTAGAGACGGTCTTGACCGAGACCCCGGCGAGGCGGGCGACATCCTGCATTGTCGCGGGCGAACCGTTGCCTCTCACCGTTGCCCCATTCCCCACGCGTGCTGTGTTCCGGATATCACCTCGACGGTACCTCACCGGGGCTTGCTCGTGCGGGAGCGACGGCAGCTCCGTGTCAGAACGGAACCCTTGACACCGGCCGTGGCGGTGATCTACGTTTGGCCTCGCTAGTTTACAACGATGTAAATCAGGCGGGCGAGCCTGCAATCCTCCAGAGAAAGACCACATGATGACAACGTCGTTAGCCAGCACTCCACGACCACCCCGCCGTTTCCGGCGGTGGGCCACTGCATCTACCCTGGCCGTAGCCATGGTCGCTGCGCTCGTGTCAGCCACCCCGGCGGTGGCGGTGACCACGGGTAACGGCGCGCTGGTCTATTCCCCGGCGGCGGGCACCTCGTTCAACCCCGAAGGCGGCCGTGCGGCCGGCACGACCTATTCCAAGATGATCGTTCTCAAGAACAGCGGCACCTCGAACGGGACCCAACTGGTCACCTTCGACCAACTCGTTCTGGAGAACGGGGTACAGGTCTACCCGATCTATCGCAGCACTAACAACGGAACCTCTTGGACCCGCATCGCGGCCGTCAAGCCGAGCACGCAGTTCCCGTCTCTCACCCGTACCTCCCAGCCGTCGCTGTACGAAACACCGGTTCAGCTGGGCACGATGCCGGCCGGAACCCTGCTCCTGTCGGGCATGATCATGCCCACCGATCGCTCGAGCAGCCGCCTGGTGATGTACAAGAGCCTCGACCACGGGGTGACCTGGTCGTTCGTGAGTACCGTTGACACCGGAGGGCCGGCCACGTACGACCCGAGCCCGACCTCCACCACCTCGACGGTTTGGGAGCCATCCGTCGCTGTCGACGCCAACGGGGGTCTGGTCACCTACTTCTCCGACGAGCGGCAGAAGGCCAACAACGTTTTGCAGGCGGTGAGCTACCGCCGGTCGACCGACGGCGGCCTCACCTGGGGCGGGGTGGTGAACGTTTCGGCGCCGACCAATTCGAGTGATCGCCCCGGCATGATCACTGTGACGCGGCTGCCCGATGGTCGCTACCTGGCCACCTTCGAAGTGGTTAACCGCCCGAGCCAGCAGAACAACACAGCTCCGGTGTATTTCAAGACGTCGCCGGATGGTTTGACCTGGTCACCGGAGACGAGCATCGGTACCAAGATCGTGCTCGCGAATGGGCGCGGCATCGGTTCGTCCCCCGAGGTACGTTGGGTGCCGACGGCTGGCACCGCCAACGGTATGATCGTGGTCTCGTCGAAATGGGCGCTCGATGCGTCGGGCAACATCAGCGGAGGCCAGAACTTTGTCGTCAATCGCAACCTGGGCAGCGGGTCCTGGGAGCAATTGCCGTACGCAGTGACCTACGACTCTGCGGACACCGAGGGAGGAACGTTCAGCGGCTTCGCACAGGGCTTCGATAGCAGCGCCGATGCCAAGACGCTTTACCAGGCGACCAACGTCGAGAACCTGACGACTACGTATAACGACGTCCGGGTCGGGTCCATCCCGATCAACGCCCAACAGTACGAGGCCGAGTTGGCGTCGCTCACCGACACCAGCCTTGTCACACAGCCGGATGCTAAGGGCGGCTCCAAGGTTGGCAACATCAACAACGCCACCAGCATCGTGAAATTCACGGTGCAGGTGGCGACCGCCGGAAACTACACAATGAACGTGCGCTACGACAACGGCACGGGTGCCGCGAGCACGCACACCGTCAGTGTGAACGGAGGAGCGCTCTCGTCGGTGGCGTACCCGGCCACGCCCAACTGGGGTCGCTTCGGCTGGGCGCAGAAAACGATCGCTCTGGTGGCCGGCACCAACACGATCACCTTCACAAAGGGCACTGGCTTCGCCGAGCTGGACCAAATTCAGCTCTACCAGCCGTAGTTCCTGACTCCGTTGACGCGAACGGGTACCTAAGATCAGGCCGACGTCCTGCTCGAGCCAACGGCCACGAAAAATGTTCAGAAAGGCGGGCTGTGAAACCCAGGGTCGTCGGCCCCACCCATCGGGGTGGGGCCAGACAGCCGTCCCTGATTTCCTGCCGCTTTCTGGTGATACGACTCGGACGTGCCCAAAAATACCCGAGAGAGGTTTGCGAGCGATCGGTTCGTGTGCTTGATCGTTTGAAGGACTGCCTCTCACTGTGGCGGGGTGTCACGGCCAGACGACGAAGCCGAGCTGCTCGGCAGAAAACCTGCGGAAGCCGGTCGCTCAGGCACAAGCTGAGGCACGGGACGTGCGGCGGAACATCCACGATCGCGGTCACCTTATACGTCGGCTACTCTGCGCCGCTGAGCGCCATATCGTTGCGCGTGTGTCGAATTCCACAGAGGGCACCCCGTCAGCTACCGCGTCCAACCCGTAGGTGTGACGTGGTGGCAACTTCGAGAGTCGTCCACATGACCAGTTTACGAGGCCTACTTCAAACCGGGCAATAAGTTCACAACAAGGTCACGGTGCGAATAGAGCGGCTCGTCCTTGAGATTAAGCCGCTCTCGCGGGACGAGGAGGCTTGTTGGTGGCGGTAGAGAGTCGCTCGGCTCCAGCCCACGAGGTGGGCCGCGTCTTCAGTGGTGCGCCCCTTCGCTCGAGCGGCGGTTGCGATCACGAGTTTGTCGGCGATGACGGCTGGGTCTGAGAGGGGCCGGCCGAAGCGGGTGCCGGATTGACGGGCGGCGGCGATGCCAGAGGTGACGCGCTCGACGATGAGTTCCCGTTCGTATTCGGCGAAAGTGGCCAGCATGTTCAGCATGAGCCGTCTGGTGGTGGCTGGGTCGATGCCGTCCGAAATGGACCGCACATTCACGCCGCGCTCGCGCAGCAGAGTGACCGTATTCAGGACATCGATCAACGATCGTCCCAAGCGATCCACCCGCCACACCATGACAGTGTCATCAGGATCGGCATACTCGAGCAACTTCGTCATCCCCGGCCGCTCAATCGCGGTCTCACTCCCGGACGGGATATCAGCGAACACATCTCGCTTCTGCACCCCGGCGGCGGCCAGCGCATCCAGCTGAAGTTCAGCCGCTGGCTCCGGGGCCTCACTGCACCTCATCAGCACCGACGGCGCCCCCATAGGCCTCGTTATGTTGACCCCGGCGCGAGCCGGAAGAGTTGGACGCCAGCCCAGCTCCTCGCCGACGTACTACGATCCAGCTAACCAGTCAGCTCATCGTACTGGCCGCGATCGTGTTTTCGCATGTTGCGGCGAATGTCTAGTTAGTGCGATCACGCTGTGGTCCGACGTGAACATCCGTGTGGCGGCCCTGTTGCTGGTGACTTCCGCGATCGGGATCGTCCCCGGGACCCTGATCGCAAAGTCGCTGCCGGCCAGCTGGCTCGGTATCCTCATCGGCGGCGTGACGCTCGCTGCTCTGGCCGCGACGGTATTCCTGCGCAAAAGCAAGCTCTTCGTAGGAGCGCGGGGCACCGGAATCGCCGGCGCCCTGTCCGGATTCATGAACGTGACCGCAGTCGTGGGCGGGCCGCCAATCGCCATCTATGCCAACTCCACCAACTGGGAGTACAAAGAGTATCTGGCCACCGTCCAGCTTTACTTCGCAGGTCTGAACGTTCTGTCGCTGCTCGCACGGGGAGTGCCTGACCTCCCGACGGCAGGATGGGCGGTCGCGGTGGGAGCCGCGGTGGCAGGTCTCGTGATCGGAAACCTCCTCAGTTCAACCATCAACGAGTCGGTCGCGAAAAAGGCGGTCCTGGCCATCGCGGGTATCGGCTCCCTAGCAACAGTGGTCCAGGGCGTGTTGACTCTTTAGAACGACCGACGAAAGCCACGATCCCCGAACGTCAACGACATGATCCGCCCAATCGCTGTGATCGGCACCGGAACGTCTTTCCTGCGACCGCCTGATGCTGACCACGATTTGGCGGGAAGAAAGAGGGCGTGGCGAGAGAGCGTCGCGGGCCCTGATTCCTCGCGGCGGGTGCTCCAGCATCCTGCGGAATGGTGATGCTCGCTGGGGCCTGGGGTTTCACTCGCTTCCCGTTGGCGCGGTCAATGGCCATGTAGGTGCCGGGTGTGGGATAGATGAAGCGCTGGAATCCGTCCTTGTCTGGTCGGCCTTTCGGCTTCATCGCCTCCGGACTCGTCTTTCGGGCGACTTCCGACGAGGGTGAGAGCACGCCTCGCCGGCGTTCCGGAAGGATTCCACCAGCCCTCGGGCGAGTATTAGGTGGCTGGCGCACAGTAACTCGGCATGCGCTTGCACTATTGCAAGCGCTTGCAGTAGCGTGACCCGAGGGTGTAGTACCTCGTTTACCGAGTTCCGCTTCCGCGGCCCACTCGCAATCGCCCGTTCCCAATGGAGCGCGTCGGCGTGGTCCGCTGGCGCGCGCGACAAGGAGTTTCATCGTGCGCAGATCAACCCGTCCGTTGTTTGCAGCGGTGGCCGGCCTGGCCCTAGTCCTGACCCTGAGCCTCGATGTAGGAGTGACAACGCCCCGGGCGGATGCGAGTCCGCCGGGTGCCAAGGACGTCACGGCGACGCTCTTCGAGTGGTCCTTCGCATCGGTCGCCCGGGCCTGCACGGATACCCTCGGTCCCAAGGGGTATGGATTCGTCGAGGTCTCGCCGGCCCAGGAGCACATCCAGGGCTCGCAGTGGTGGACCTCCTACCAGCCGGTCAGCTACAAGATCGCCGGGCGACTCGGCAACGAGGCCGCCTTTTCGAGCATGGTCAGCACCTGCCACACCGCCGGTGTCAAGGTCGTGGCCGACGCGGTGATCAACCATATGAGTGCGGGTTCCGGCACGGGCACGGGGGGCACCGTCTACAGCAAGTACGACTACCCGGGCTACTACCAGAACCAGGACTTCCACTCCTGCCGGACCCCGATCACCAACTACAGCGACCGCTCCAACGTGCAGAACTGCGAGCTCGTCGGCCTCGCCGATCTCGACACGGCGAGCACCTACGTGCAGTCCACCATCGCGGCGTACCTCAACCACCTCAGCGCCCTCGGCGTCGATGGTTTCCGGATCGACGGCGCCAAGCACATGGCCGCGGCCGACCTCTCCGCCATCAAAGCAAAGCTGACCAACTCGAGCGTCTACTGGGCGCAGGAGGTCATCGCCGGCGGGAACGAGGCGGTCCAGCCGGGCGAATACACCTCGACCGGCGATGTCGACGAATTCCGTGGGGCCTTCGACCTCAAACGCATGTTCACCAGCGACAAGATCGCCTACCTGAACACATGGGGCGAGTCCTGGGGCTACCTCGCGAGTAACAAGGCGCGGGTCTTCGTGGACAACTGGGACACCGAGCGCAACGGCTCGACCCTCAGCTACAAGGACGGCAACACTTACACGCTCGCGAACATCTTCATGCTGGCCTGGCCCTACGGCTCGCCGAACGTGTACTCGGGCTATGAATTCAGCAACACGGATGCCGGCCCGCCGACTGGCGGCACGGTCAACGCCTGCTACAGCGACGGCTGGAAGTGCCAGCACGCTTGGCGGCAGATCGCGAACATGGTCGCCTTCCGCAATACCGTGACGGGCACCTCGGTGACGAACTGGTGGTCTAACGGCAACAACGCGATCGCCTTCGGTCGGGGGAGTGGGGGCTTCGTCGTGATCAACCACGAGGGTGGCGCGATCAGCCAGACGTTCAAGACCTCCCTGCCCGCAGGAAGCTACTGCGACGTCCAGCACGGCGACCCCGGCGCGGGCGGCTCCTGCTCGGGCCCAAGCTACTTCGTCGCCGCTGACGGAACCTTCACCGCTACCGTGGGCGCCGGCGACTCGATCGCCCTGCACGCCGGAGCCCGCACGTAAGTGGATAGCCAACGCCATAGCTAGGGCTTCCGCGGCCTCGATGACTGGCCAACACCGACGTGCATTCCGTCTCAACGTGGCGATCGCGATGTGCGTTGAGGGTCGCCCAGACCAGTTCGTCGCGGTCGTACGCGCCAAACACGCGAAAACCCCGGTTCCAGAGGTCTTGAGTGGCGTCGGCATCCAACAGCACGTGCGGGGTGGCTGACGTGAATGGGTAGTCGGCGTTGTTTGTCTTTTCCAGCTCATACAGATCGGCCGAGGAGGTCACAGTCAATTCGGAAACGCTGAGTCCGGCAGCCTGAACTCGCGAGAGCGCCAGGCGGAAGTTCGACAGATTTGGCGGATCCGCCAGTTCAAGCCGGGCACTCCAAGATCGGCCGACGACAGTGAACCCTCGTGCCTCCAAGCCCTCTCGCTGTGGATCAACGTCTCGCAACATCAACGATCACCGCAACGACGAGTGCCGAAGGTGCCACGTGGAAGGAAGGCGTCGTGGCTCTGGCGGCTCGTTTGCGTACTCCAGCGGGTGGGAGTAGCTCGTCGTGTGCTGCTGTCTCCCCAGCGGCCCTGTCGCTGCGCCCTCCCGACCGCACCGCTGGCAGCATCTGGCGAGGCGTACGCCCGTGCACACGGGGGCCTTGGCGTCCAGTCAGGACGCGAGCACCGTCACGTCAAGCGCGGGCGTAGCGCAGCGCAAGTTGGCGCAGGGTGGCTTCGATACCGGCGGCGTTCTGCCGAGGAAAGCCGAGCAACTCAAAGACCTTGCCCTGCACGGCTGGGACGGTGCTGTAGTCGAACGTCTCAGTGACGCGCGTCGACGTGGGCGTGAGCGGCGTGAGTTCCCAGCGCCACCGGTGGCCCGCTGGGCTACTCCATTCCACAAGCCGACCGTCCTCGAAGCGCGTCACCGTGCTGGTGATGCGATACCGGAGTCCGTGCTGCTTCATCGCTACCGAGAATTGTGCGCCCTGGCTGAGCCGCCGCGGACCCGACACTGTGTCGCGGACGGTGCCCGAGCCGTCCAGCTCACCGTGACGGTGCGGATCAGCCACCAACGCGAAGACGTCGTCGGCCGAAGCCGGCACCTCGACAGTGCGCGCGACTTGGCGCGGTCCTTGCTCAACCTGTTCGACCGTCATGCTCGCTAGCCTAGGTCGTTCCCAACCGCCACTCCCCCGAAACTTCAGGACCTCGGTGACTTGGCGCCGAATCTGCGTCCGTCGAGGTCCGGCCTGCGGACAGCCCGCAGCTCAGTGTCGCCGAGATTGGGAACAATGGTCTTGATGACGAATTTAGATTTAGCGCCAGATGTTCGCCTTGCATTCTCACCTCTGACTCCTGACGATCTCGAATCAGTTTTTGGCGTCTTCAGCGATCCCGACACGTGGCGGCACTTGCACGTGGGTCGTCACAACACTCGAGAGCAGTCCAAAAGGATCGTCGACGACGCCATCAAGAGCCGGCGAGAACATGGCATTGGTCAATGGGCGGTTCGTGTGGGCGACCGGGGATCGGATGATGCGCTGAGAGCTGGCACGTTCGTCGGTACGGGTGGAGTGAACATGACTCCAGCGCCCGTCTGGAACCTCGGGTACCGTCTCTCCCCGGCGACGTGGGGGCGAGGTTTCGCGACGGAAATCGCCATTGCTGCGGTCGTTGCCGTCCGAGCACAAAGTGACTCGGTTGCGAGATCCCGTCAATCTGGTGCTGGCATTTTAGCGGTTGCTAAGCTCACGACATGATGTCCGGACTGGAAGATCAGAATGTTCCCGCCCCCGATCGTGGGCCGGGGGGGATGCGAAGCTTCCGTTCGGAGCTTGACAGCACGCACTACACCGCGGTCGACGAACACTGGGCAGGCGGTCTCCCAGCACAGTACGGTGTCGCTCCGCGGGTGCGAATTGGTAAGAGCAAGTGGTTCAACCTGTTGTGGTTGATTCCGATCGGCTTGGTGCTCCTGGTCATCGGCATCGCGGTAGCGAAGGGGATACGCGAGCTCCCTGCCGTGCAGGATTTCATTCAACAGTATCCGGGCGAGTCTGAGCTTCCGGAGAACGCGCCGGTGGGTTTCCCTGCATGGCTGGGCTGGCAGCACTTCCTGAATGCTTTTCTGATGATCTTCATCATCCGCTCCGGCGTCACAATCATCGCCGATCACCCGCGTTTGTACTGGTCCAGACACTCCACACCGGGTAAAGACTGGTTGCGTATGCAGAAGCCGGTGCCGAGTGATCCGCTGTATACGTCGAAGCAGGATTCGATCACCTTGCCGGACGGCGTCGGCTTGCCAGGGCGTCGTCACTCCATCGGGCTCGCCCGCTGGTGGCACCTCGGCGTTGACACGTTGTGGTTACTCAACGGAATCGTGTTCTACGTTCTGATCTTCGTCACCGGCCAGTGGATGCGCTTGGTCCCCACGAGTTGGGACGTCATCCCGCATTCCATTTCGGTCGCAATCCAATATCTGTCGCTGGACTGGCCGACGGAAAACGGCTGGGTCAACTACAACGGTCTGCAACTGATCGCCTACTTCATCACCGTGTTCATCGCCGCTCCGACCGCTCTCATCACCGGGCTCGGGATGTCACCGGCGTTGTCGACCAAATTCCGGACCATCAGTTCGGTCTTCAGTATCCAGGTCGCACGATCACTCCATTTCTTGGTGCTCGCCTGGTTCGTCATGTTCATCATCATCCACGTGACCCTCGTGCTGACCACCGGCGCCCTCCGCAACCTCAACCACATGTACGCGTCACGGGACGACAGCTCCTGGGTCGGGTTTTTGATCTTCGCCGCCTCGATGGTGGTCATCATCGTCGGCTGGGTGGCGGCGACACCGTTCACGTACCGGCATCCGCGTGTGGTGCAGAAGGTGGGGTATGCGCTGATCGGTCCCGCGCAGCGGTTGTTCGAGCACATCGATTCGAAGCCGGGTCAGTACACGGAGAAAGATATCTCTCCCTATTTCTGGCATAACGGTAAGTTCCCGGAATCGGAGGAGTACAAGAAGCTCCAAGCTGGCACCTTCACGGATTACAAGCTGCAAATCGGTGGGCTCGTTGATAATCCGGTGGAGTTGGACCTTGAGCAATTACGGGCGCTGTCACACCACGAGCAAATCACGCAGCACTTTTGCATTCAGGGCTGGTCGGGTGTTGCGAAGTGGGGCGGCGTCTCAATGCAGACCATTCTTGACATCGCGAAGCCGAAGCCGGAAGCGAAGTGGGTGATTTTTTACTCCTTTGCGGTCGGTTCTGATGGTGGGATTTACTACGACGCTCAACCGATCGAGCAGATGAGTTACAAACTGACCATGCTGGCCTATGACATGAATGATGAAACGCTGTCGTTCGGTCACGGTGCTCCGCTGCGGTTGCGCAACGAGGTGCAGCTCGGTTTCAAGCTGGTCAAGTGGATTAAGGGCATCGAATTCGTCGAAGACTTCTCCGAGGTCGGCGGTGGTCTGGGTGGGTACGACAACGACCATGAGTTCTTCGGCTATCGGCAATCCATCTGACATCCCACGCACTGACCGACAGGTTGGAACAACTTACGATTGGAAGTCGGCTAGCCACAGGTCGGGGTCGAAGACTTCGTATTGGATGTCTTTTGCGGGTATGCCGCGGGCGATTAGCGCGCTGCGGACGGATTGCATGAAGACCAGCGGGCCGCACAGGTAGTATTCGGCGTCCGTGGGCAGTTCGATGGTGCTGACGTCCATGAATCCGGCGAGTTCGCCGTCGATAGTCTGCGTGGATTTCGTGGGTTCCACATACCAGGTGATCAGGGATGCGTCGGGCATTTTTGCCAAGTCTTCCCTGATTTGGTTACGCAAGGCAAAGGTGTTTGCTGAGTTGTCGGCGTGGAGAAAAGCCACCTTTCGTTGGCTACCGGTCTTCACAAGGTGGGAGAGCATGCCCGCCATGGGCGTGACGCCGATTCCAGCGCTGGCGAGAACCACCGGCCGGTCGGTGAACTCCAGGACCACATCGCGGCCAAGAGCCCGAAAGCTGGACGGGTTAGCGTTACGGGAACAAGTCGCCGTGATGCTCACGAATCGGTTCAGCCCGGAATAGGTCGCGGGCCGACTAAAAGTCGAACATCCGGAGAATCCGGAGATGCAGGTGTCACACGAGACGATCCACCAGGCCCTCTACGTGCAGGGCCGCGGATCGTTGCGCTTGAAAGTTGCCACCGCGTTGCGGTCAGGGCGTGTCACACGGCGCCCGCAGCGGTCGGAGGGTCCGCGGCCGCAGAGGTTCCGGGAGATGGTGATGATCTCCGACCGGCCGCCGGAGATCGAGGACCGCGCCGTTCCCGGGCATTGGGAGGGCGACCTGATCATCGGCTCGACCTCGTCGAAGTCCGCGATCGGAACCCTTCTCGAACGGACTACGGGATACGTGATGCTGCTGCATTTGCCCGGGGATCACACCGCTCGCACCGTGGCCGACGCGATGATCGTGGCAATGAATGCCCTCCCCGAACAGCTGCGCCGTTCGACCACCTGGGATCAGTGAGCGGAGATGTCTCGACACCAGGAAATCACGATGGCGACCGGGATGCCGATCTATTTCTGCGCTCCGCACTCGCCCTGGCAGCGTGGCAGCAACGAGAACACCAACGGGCTCTTGCGCGAGTACTTTCCAAAAGGCACAGACCTGTCCTTTCACGGGCCCGGGATCCTCGAGAACGTCGCTGCGGAACTCAACCGCCGGCCCCGCAAACGCCACGGCTACCGAACGCCCGCAGAGGTCCTCGCCACGCTAACCTCGAACCCAACCAATCAAACCGGTGTTGCAGACACCACTTGAATCCGCCCGATATGAGGCGCCTAGGTTAAATGACACACTAGATCGCGCAGGAGTGGTTCACTCCTAAGTGAAAATATCCAGCGATCAGAGCGACCTTGGATGCGAACCGCTTCAAGACCGCCCGCTTAGTGTTCCGGCCTCATATCCTGCGGTGCATGGGATCTCCGTAACGCTCGGTCGTCTCGTTGTTGCACTGGTGTCCACTTGCACGGATCACGTGGAGGGTTACATCTGGTCCGGCCTGTGCCAGCACCTGGGCACGTCGACGGGCCCGCCGAGGTCGAGCTGGCCGTGGAGCAAGACGCCGGGGATTCCGGCGAGACGGTCATCATTACGCAGCAGTTGGTCTTCCTCGAGCCGGGCCCCGTGCGTGAAGTAGTGCGTCACGATGCGGGCGAACTGTAGCTGGAATGTGGGTCGGTGAAGCGAGGGCTGGGTGCCGAGCCGGGTTCGAGCGAGACGGCGGCGTCTCCCCAGTCGCACCAGCGCTGCGCTGCGTATCACTGTGGCGTCGTCGCTGTGGTTGAGTAGGCGGTCGTAGGCGGCGACGCGGTCACCGTCGCGCTCGGAGGCGGGGACTCCCTCGTGGAAGCGCTGTCATTTCTCGGGCAGGTAGCGGCCGGTCTCGTGGCGGAGCCAGCGCACGTCGCTGCGCTGGGTCATGGTGACGGAGACCAGGACTAGGGTGCGCACGTGCTGCGGGTAGCACTCGGCATAGGTGAGGGCCAGTGTGCAGCCCCAGGATCCGCCCCAGAGTCACAGCTCGGAACGGTGGAGAACCGAGGGTGGCTTGTGGCCTATTCAAATACCCGACGCTAAGTGTTTGTGGCGTTCGGCAGCGATCGTTCGTTCGACATGCCCAGAAGTGGAGGAGCGCGTGTCACTTACCGTGTAAGCACCAAGGTAATGAATGCGACTCTGAGCGATACGTCATCCCGAGGCACCCATCGAGTCCACCTCGCCAAATCGATCTCGGTCGTGCTTGCGGCACTGACCTAGGGTGGACGCATGGACGCTGACATCAACTTCTACTTCGACCCGGTCTGCCCCTTCGCCTGGATGACGAGCAAGTGGGTGCGGCAGGTGCAGGAGCAACGCGACTACACCGTGGACTGGCGGTTCATCTCGTTACGCCTGATCAATGCCCAGGTCGACTACGACACGCACTTCCCTCCCGAGTACGAAGCTGGACACACCGCCGGACTCAGGCTCCTGCGGGTAGCCGCCCGCGCGCGAGCGGAGCACGGCCGCGAGGCGATGGCGCCGCTATACGCCGCCTTCGGGACCCACATCTTCGACACCGCCCCCGGCCCGGACAACCATCGGACCGAGGGTGAGGTGCGTGAGCTCCGCGGGACGCGTGAGTTTGCGGAGCCGATCCTCGCCGAGGCGGGCCTACCGCCCGAGCTGGCGGAAGCTCTCGACGACGAGTCATGGGACATCGAGATCCAGCAGGAGACGGACGAGGCACTCTCGCTGACGGGAAAAGACGTGGGCACGCCCATCATCCACTTCGAGCCGCCCGCCGGTGCGGCCTTCTTCGGGCCGGTGATCAGCCGGCTGCCACACGAGGACTCGGCGGTCGAGTTGTGGGACCACGTGGTCGGGCTGGCCCGCTTCCCGGGTTTTGCCGAACTCAAGCGCAGCCTGCGCGAGCAGCCACAGCTGGCCGCGTTCGGAGTCGACGCGGACACGGTCGGAAAGCAAGAAGACTGGCACGGCGGCAGCCGGCGGCAGCAGAAATGACCCCCTCCATTAGGGTAAATGCATGAATGAGACGAGCACCCTCAGCCACCAGGAGTCCATCATCGTCGAGGCGTCGGCCGCGTTTCTCTATGACCTACTCTCCGACATCACCCGCACCGGAGAGTGGAGCCCGGTCTGTACGTCATGCTGGTGGGATGACGAGGCCGAGGCCGGTCGGGTCGGTGCCTGGTTCACCGGGCACAACGAGCTCCCACACCGGACCTGGCAGACCCGGTCCGAGGTGGTGACGGCAGAGCACGGACGTGAGTTCGCTTGGGTGGTGGGCGGCAGCTTCGTGCGCTGGGGCTTCAGCTTCACCGCCGCGGAGACCGGGACGATGCTCACCGAGTCCTGGGAGTTCCTGCCGGACGGGATCGCCATGTTCGAGGAGAAGTTCGGCGAAAAGGCGCACGCTCAGATCACCGACCGCACCCAGCAGGCCCTCGGTGGCATACCGAAAACCCTCGCAGCGATCAAGCGGATCGCCGAGGTCTCCATCGACGTAGGGGCGAAAGCCCAGTCTTGACCGGGCCGCTCTCGGAGCGCATCGTGTCGTTGTAGAGCTGCCAATGACCGCGACCGGATCGCTTGGCGTGGAACAGGTCGAAATCGGTGTCGCGCACCAGGCTGGCTATTGTCGAGTGGTCCGTAAACAATGCGATGCCAATCGTTACCGTGGGCAGAGTGTGGCGCCCATGGATGCTCAGTTCGGTGCCGACAGCAGCGGCGATGCGCGCGGTCAGGTACTGGTGTGGCTCGGCCGTCCCCATGCGGTCTTGCCTTCAACGCTCACGTTTCATCCCTGGCAATCCTGCAACTCGGGACAGGAGCAGATGCCCCACCGGGCGGGCCGGCCCAGCGCACACTTCCGCTAGCCATTCGTGCTTCGATCCGTCACGGAGGATCGGTAGGTACTTCCACAAATCCCGCTGCGCCAGGTGGGCGCGTGCCCTGAGGCACGTCGTCCTGCGGTCATCCGCCGATGAGGGTTCGAAGGAGCGGCAGTCTTTGCGGGAATTGGAATCAGTGACCGCATAGGTGACAGATTCGGTTCTTTTGTGTGAATGGCAGCGCTAGATGGCGGTGAATTCGCATCGCTTCATGGCATGGGTGAACGTTGCGCGCTACTGGTGAGCGTGGGTGATGACGTGGCAGACACCGCCCGCTTCGCAATCGCCTGGGTCGAGATGCTGGCTCGCGTCGATGATGTGTTGCAGCTCTGTTTCAAGAAGTACGAGTTCTTGTTGGCGGCGGTGCACATCCGCAAGTCTTTTCAAAAGGAGGTTGGAGACGTGTTCGCACGGCACCTCGCCAGCTTCTCTAACAGTGATGATGCCGCCAATTTCGGCCAATGTCAGACCAGCCGTCTGGGCAGACCGAATGAACCGCAGGCGCGATAGGGCCGCTTCGTTGTAGCGGCGGTAACCGTTCCCCCCACGTTCGGCGTGATCCAACAGGCTGCGCCGCTCATAAAACCGGATCGTCTGTGCGGTTACGCCGCTCGCAATGGCCAGGTCTCTAATCTGCATATTCCCATTTCACCACTTGACCTTGCACTGCGGTGCAACGTTTACGGTGAAGGCATGGATATTACGTTGCAGTACTTCGATGGGTGCCCGAACTGGAAAATCGCTGCTGACCGGCTGGCGTTGATCGCGGCTGCATGCCCCGGCATCGTTGTGACCCGGCGGTTGGTCGAGAATCTGGAAGACGCAGAGACAATCGGTTTTCGGGGATCTCCGAGCATGCTGGTGGACGGAACAGACCTTTTTCCCGACCCGTCGGCGTCGGTCGGGCTGGCCTGCCGCATCTACAAGACCCCCACGGGACTAGCCGGCGCCCCAACACTGGAGCAACTGCGCGATGCGATTACTACAGCTTGAGCGGCATAAGTAAGGAATACGACCTGTTCGTGATCGGTGCCGGAATGGCCGGCACCACAGCAGCCAACAGGTGCGCTGCACAGGGATGGCGCGACACTAACCTTCAGCGGGCGGCTTTCGCCATGCTGCACTTGCCGATGGCGCGCCTTACGGGTGGGACTTATCGCTCGCCGCTGGCGGATCGTGACTCGGCCCATTCCGGCTGGTCCGCTCCCCACTGGCTGCCGATCCACCTGTAGCGATTCGGACCGCCGCTAATGCTGATCGCGGGTGCGGCACAGGTGACGGTCCCTTCTAACGTTTCCGCGTTCACGGTTTGGATCTCATATGGGCCGGCTTCGGTCTGCGGGGAATGAGGCTGGGCGAGTAGCTCGTGAGCGACCCGGGCCAATGAAATGTCGACGGTCCACCCGTGCCCGTCGAGGTGGCGACGTCGAAGTGCTGACATGATCCCGGCGGCAAGTAGGTACCCGGCGGAGTGATCCAGTGCTTGGGCCGGCAAAGCTCCTGGCCTGCCGGTGCCGTCTGCGTGAATCTGGGCGATGCCGCTGGCTGCTTGGACAATGCTGTCGAATCCTCGGCGCTCGGCCCAAGGTCCGCTTTGCCCCCACGCGCTCACCCGGCCGATAACGAGCCCTGGATGGCGGTTGTGGAGTTCGACCGGCGAGAGGCCGAATTGGTTGAGGCTGTTCGGCCTGTATCCCGAGACAACAACGTCGGCGTCCGTCAGTAGCTGTTCGAGGCGGTCTCGATCCGGTTTGTAGCCGAGATCGAGGAGCGCGGAACGCTTCCCTTGCCCGGTGTCGAGGTACTGCCAGGGGAGTTCCGGCATGCCAGGATTGTCGATGCGAAGGACATCTGCCCCGAAGAACGCGAGGCTGCGAGTGGCCACCGGCCCGGCTATGACGCGGGTCAAGTCGAGCACCCGAACGCCCTCCAGGGGCGCGTGTCTGTCGGCCGACCCCAGGCTATGGAGGCCCGAGTCTCCTGCCTGCTGCACCAGGCTGATGAAGGGAGCTGCTTTCAGGGATTGGGCTTGAGGATGTCCTCTCCAACTGCTCGGGCTGCGAACCGCGCTGATCACCGCACCAGAATCTGTTGCTTCATCCTCCAGAGCGAGGGCGCTGCGGCGCGAAATTGCGCGAGCGACAGCCTCGGTGGTGGCGGAGCCATCCAATCTCAGAAGTGAGCGCAAAGCCGCTTCGTGATGGGGATAGTTGGCGTGAGTGCGAACCCAACCGTCGCTCGAGGCGAAGAATCCGGACAGGGGCGCCCACGCTGGCGCGGGGTCCCCGTTCCACCGAAATAGTTGGTCACTCCGGAAGGCGCCGGCGACCAGTTGCGGCGCAGAGCCCACCCGCGGAACTTCGTCCGCCTTCGGATCCCGCACTTCCGAACGGACAAGGTGCAGTAACGAGGCCATCAGCTTGGTCGCCGCGATGCTGTCCGCGGCAAGATCCCCGACAGGCAAAGGCGACGAAAGCGGCACCGGCCCGGACAAACGAACACGATCGGCTAGCTCCGGAAGTTCCGCGGAATCGGAGAGAAACGTGCTGAGGAAGGTGCCCATCGGTTGCCTCCCACGCCCTCGACCGTGCACACGTGGGCGTGAAACCAGGCGACCATCGGTGGTTCCCACTTTATCCCCATGTCACGGAGTGCAATTGATGTCATGAGGGGCCGAGCAATCACGGGATGGAATCAAAACGGGGGGAGAGCCGGCGATAGGCCAGCCAAGGAACCCCTTCCGCAAAGGGAAATGAAGGTCGAGGTCTATCGAACCTGGCGTGTGAGTCGAAGGCCGAATGGGTGTGGCCCGGCGAAATACCAAACGAGCGCGCCGAGTAGAGGCGCGAATACGACGGCGATCATCCAGAGGACTTTCTCCACCTCGGACTGGTCGCGGGTTCGCGCAAGGCGGTTTACGCGGTCACTCGTTCCGGCCGGCCTGCTCCACGGGCAAGGTACGTTTGATGGGCGGAGTCAATTAGTTGCTAGTTTGATCCGCACCTGAGAAAGAGACCCCATTTATGCGCTCTCGCGCCCATACAACATCCTGGCTGCGCGCCGCAGCTGCCATTATCGCCACCGTCGCTGTGGTTACGGGGTGCAGTGCCACCGCCCAGAACACCGCGGCCGACTCCACTACCCTGACCTACGCCATCAACGGTGGCACGCTCAGCGGCGGCAAGATGGACATTCACTCATCGGCCTTCCAAGCCACCGCCCTCGTGATGCGCAATTCCTTCGATTCGCTCGTCTATCAGAAGGCCGACGGCTCCTTCGTGCCGTGGCTCGCCACGTCGTGGCAGATCTCCGACGACGGCCTGCAGTACACCTTCGACCTGCGCGATGACGTCACCTTCCACGATGGCGAGCCTTTCAACGCCGAGGCCGTCAAGGCCAACTTCGAGCACGTGGTCGCTCCCGAAACGGCGTCAGCGGATGCCGCCAGCCTCATCGGGTACGCCGAAACCGGTGGCTTCTACGCGGGCACCGAGGTCGTTGACGAGTACACCGTGCGGGTCGACTTCAGCCAGCCCTACGCCCCGTTCTTGCAGGCCGTGAGCACCGCCAAGCTCGGCTTCTACTCGCCCGCGGCGCTGCGTGAGAACGCAGCCCAGCTGCCCGCCGGCGGCCCCGGCATCTCGGTGGGCACCGGCCCGTACGTGTTGAGCGAGTACACGCCAGACCAGAGCATCGTCTTCACCGCGAACGAAAACTATAACTGGGCACCGGATGGCAGCACCCACCGGGGCGCGCCGGCCATCGACACGCTCGAGTTCCGCATCCTGCCCGAATCGTCGGTTCGCACCGGCGCACTCACGAGCGGTGAAGCACAGATCGCCAGCGACATCACCCCGAACGCCGTGGGACAGATCGGTGACGAGTTCACTATCGAAAACGTGACCATGCCGGGCCTGCCGTACACCCTGTTCCTCAACGAGGCGCACGGCGTCTTCGCCGACGAGAATGTGCGCCGCGCCTTTGCCCTCGGAGTCGACATCGGTCCGGCCGTGGAGAGCATCTACCAGGGGCAGGCGGAACGCGCGTGGAGTATCCTCTCCCCGGCCACCCCGAACTCCTACGATCCGAGCCTCGAAGACAGCTGGGCCTTCGACCCCGATCAGGCTAATGCCCTGCTCAACGCGGCCGGCTGGACCGAGCGCGACTCCGAGGGCTACCGCATGAAAGACGGAGCCCGACTCAGCGCGCAGTGGCTCGCCTATAACCCTGTCTCCGATGCCAACGCGAGCTTCGGAGACGTCGTGCAGTCGGACCTGCGCGAAATCGGCTTTGAAATTGTGCGCGACAACCGTGAAATCGCCCAGTACTACGAAGCATTCGACCAGCGTAATTACGACCTATCAGACTGGAGTTTTCCCAGTGTCGACGCCGACGTGTTGCGCGCCCACCTGCACAGCGGCGGCTACAAGAACGGCTCATCCACCGCCGATCCGGTCGTTGACACGCTTCTCGACAACGCCATCGCCACAAGCGACCCGGCCGAACGCGAGTCCCTCTACCAGCAGCTACAGCAGTGGAACGCTACCCACGTCGCCATGGTTCCGATCACCGTGCCCACCGCGATCACCGCATACAGCAAGACCATCGAGAACCTGAGCTTCGACCTGTACGGGCAGCCGCTCTTTTACGAGGCGTCCCTCACGACCGCTCCGTGATCGAACGCCACGGGCACGCACGCGGCGCTGCCCGACCGGGCGCTCGCCTACTCGGTCGGCTCGGCGGCATGGTGCTCGTGGTGTGGGGCGCCGCCACGCTGGGATTCTTCGCATTGCGGCTGATCCCGGGCGACCCGGTGAACGTGCTCATCGGGCTCGGCAACGTCTCGACACAGGTACGCGACCAGATCCGCGAAGACTGGGGCCTCGCCGACCCGCTTCTCGTGCAATACCTCGGCTACCTCGGCCGCCTCGTGCAGGGCGACCTCGGAACGTCGTACCGCAGGCAGCAACCCGTCGCCGACGTGATCGGCCAGCAACTCGTGCCCACCGTGCAGCTGATGGCCCTCGCCGTTGTGTTCGCGCTCCTGCTCGCGCTCGGGTCGGCATTGCTCGGGCGCGGCCGGCGCACAGCACCGCTGGCCGGCCTGCTCGAACTCGTTGCCGTGTCGTCGCCCACGTTTTGGATCGGTCTCGTGCTGATTAGCGTCTTCGGCTTCGGGCTTGGCTGGTTTCCGGTCGTCGCCACGGTGGGGTTCGGCGCTCTCCTCCTGCCAGCAGCGACCCTCGCCATCCCGGTGGCCGGCATCATCAGCCAGGTGCTGCGGCAGGGCCTCGATGACGCAGCAGCGCTGCCCTTCGTCGACACCGTGCGTGCCCGTGGTGCCAGCCACACCCGGCTCGTCGTGCGCCACACCCTGCGCCACGCCGCCGCCAGCACCATCACGCTCACTGGGTATATGGTCGGCTCGCTGCTCGGCGGGTCGGTGCTGGTCGAGACCGTCTTTGCCCGCCCAGGGCTTGGCCGCGTAGCCCTCAACGCCATCGTTGACCGGGACGTACCCGTGGTGCTCGGCATTATCGTGCTCGCCGCGGTGGCCTTCTCCGTGATCAACCTGCTCGTCGACCTTGTCGCCGACCGCATCGACCCGCGCCTGGAGACTAAGCAGGCCTACGCATGAGCGTCCTCGTCGCCGTCCGGTCACGTCGAGTCAAGCGGATGCCCGCCCCGGCACTCTGGGCCGCCGCCGGGTTCCTCGTGCTCCTCGTGGTGTCGGCCCTTCTGCCCGGGGTGTTCACCGCCGCTGACCCCCTGCGCACCGACATCGGTGAGGCGCTGCTGGCGCCCGGCCCCGGGCATCCGTTTGGAACGGACCAGACTGGCCGCGACGTGTTCGCACGGGTGATCTACGGTTCGCGGTACTCGCTCGCCATTGGCTTCGGTGCCACGCTGATCGCTCTGGTCGTGGGGCTCGTGATCGGCTCATTCGCTGGGCTTATGCGCAGCCTCGGCGACGGTGTGCTGAGCCGCGCCATCGAGATCGTGATGGCCTTCCCGGAGTTTCTGCTGGCCCTGATCGTGATCGCAATCATCGGCCCGGGGGAGGCGAGCCTGCTCGTGGCCGTGGCCCTCGCGGTGATCCCCTCCTACGCGCGCGTCGCCCGGGTGCAAACCCTCGTGGTCAAGCGCGCCGGCTACGTGGAGGCCGCGCGCACGCTCGGTGTGTCGCCCGCGGTGACCGTGCTGCGCCACGTGCTACCCAACACCCTCGGCCCGCTGCTGGTCATGGCCACCATGGGAGTCGGCACCGCTATCACTGCCGCGGCCGGCCTGAGCTTCCTCGGCCTCGGGCCGAAGCCGCCAACGCCGGAGTGGGGACTCATCCTCTCGGAAGGCCGCAATTTTCTCGCCAGCGCCTGGTGGATCGCCGTGTTCCCCGGGCTCGTGATCACCGCCACCGTGGTGTCGACAAGCATTCTAGGCCGACACCTGCAGGCCCGAAGCGCGCGACGGCAGCGATGAGCGTCATCACGGTGCGCAACCTGCGCGTGGTTCTGCCGGGCTCGGCGACCGCCGTGGTCGACGGCGTCTCGTTCAGCATTGCCGCCGGGCAATGCCTCGGCATAGTGGGGGAGTCCGGTGCCGGTAAGACGGTGACCGGCCGCAGCCTGATCGGACTCACCCCGGAGGGCGCACGGGTCACCGCCGAGGAACTGACCGTGGCCGGAGTTGACGCTCGAGACCTGACCGAGCCGGCTTGGCGACGCCTGCGCGGTGCCCGCGTTGGCCTCGTGAGCCAGGACGCCCTCGTCTCCCTTGACCCGCTGCGCCGGGTGGGCGCCGAGGTGGCCGAACCCCTCGAGGTGCACGAACCCACACTCGGCCGCGCCGACCGTGCCGGCCGGGTGCTGCAGCTGCTCGATCAGGTGGCCATGCCAGAGCCCGCCATGCGCGTGCGTCACTACCCGCACGAACTTTCCGGTGGCCTGCGCCAGCGCGCACTCATCGCCTCGGCCCTCGCGGCTTCGCCGGCCGTGCTGATCGCTGACGAACCCACTACGGCCCTCGACGTGACCGTTCAGGCCCAGATTGTGGTCCTGCTGCGCCAGCTGAAGGAGTCGGGCCTCGCGCTGCTGCTGATCAGCCACGACCTTACGATTATCCGCCAGCTCGCCGACGACATCGCCGTGATGAAAGACGGGCGGTTCGTCGAGTTGCAGCCTGCGGCCGACCTGTTCGCCGCGCCGCAGCATCCGTATACTCGCGAGCTTCTGGCGGCGGCGTCGCAGAGCCGACCGCCGGCCCCGCCGAACACCGGCCCCGTGGTGCTCGCCGCGCGGGACCTCGCCAAGACCTACGGCCAGGCGGCCGCGCAGCTACACGCTGTGAACGGGGTCTCGTTCGAGCTGCGTGCCGGCCACACCGTGGGCATCGTGGGCGAGTCGGGGTCGGGCAAGAGCACGGTGGCACGGATGCTGCTGGGCACGGAAACCCCGGACCGCGGCGATGTTCTGATGCACGGTGAGCCCTGGAGCCGAGTGCCGGAATCGACGCGGCGGGCCCGACGCGGCGGCATCCAGATCATCCACCAGGACTCCCTGAGTGCCTTCGACCCGCGGGCGACAGTACTGCAGATCCTGTCGGAGGCAATCGCTCTGGATGGCACCCGGCTCGGGCGGCGTCGACGGCGCGAACGCCGGGCGCGGGCGATCGAGCTACTCGAGCTGGTGGCACTGAACGATTCCCTGCTGGGGCGGCGGGCGCACCAGCTCTCCGGCGGGCAGCGCCAGCGCGTGGCGATCGCCAGGGCGCTGGCCCGGCAGCCGAGTATCTTGGTCTGCGACGAGCCGGTGTCGGCGCTGGACGCGTCTATTCAGGCCCAGGTGCTCAAGCTGCTGGCATCCTTGCAGGAGACGACGGGGCTGGCGATGGTGTTCATCTCGCACGACCTCGCAGTGGTACGCGCGCTCAGCCACGACATCCTCGTGATGAAGGATGGCGTTGTCGTGGAGCAGGGACCGGCTGCGGCGCTATTTCTTGCGCCGCAGCATCCGTTCACCCGAGAACTGCTCGCCGCGCACGCCACGGCTTAGTCGGATCAGCCAACGGCCGGGTCGAATCCATGAACACCAAGATCCGACTCATCACCCGCATCGCTTTCGGCTTCACATCCCCGACGCCTGATCGCCCTCACCATGCTCAGCCTCGGCGGCCATAAACCGGTACTCCCGAGCAGGGTTTAACCCACGGTTACGACAGGACAGCCTTCACGACGACCAGTTAATTGTGATCATCCTCCGCCTCGGACATCGTCGGGAGATAGACGAATCCCGATAAGTGAACGCCCATCGGCGCACACGAAAGGAACAACATGACGGCTCTGGCCGCGCTGAGCTACGCGAGGACCTTTGAGCCCTTCGTTCGGTTGCACCGCCAGCAGAGCGTCTGGAGGTTTTCGGGCGT
Source organism: Cryobacterium sp. TMT2-4 (assembly GCF_004402575.1). Taxonomy (NCBI): domain Bacteria; kingdom Bacillati; phylum Actinomycetota; class Actinomycetes; order Micrococcales; family Microbacteriaceae; genus Cryobacterium; species Cryobacterium sp. TMT2-4. Next base: position 28,129 of record NZ_SOGE01000031.1, read on the forward strand.
GCTGAGACCGCCTTTGGACACCGGCATGATGTGGTCGACCTCGAGCAAAAGGTGCGGCTTGGCAGCCACCGAGACGCTGCATTGCAAGCAGGCGTAGCGGTCGCGCTGCTTGATCTCGCCTCGGAGTCGCACCGTCATCAGCGTGCGCTGCCCAGCGGCCGACTTCGTCCAGCGGATCTTCTGGACGAGCGTCGCGGACAGTGCATCAAGGGTGGGAGTGTCGAGTGCGATGGTCGATGCCTGACCGCTGTTGCCTCCTGCGGAGGTGTACTGGAATTTGTAAACCGGGTACGGCACCTCGATGGGCGACAGGTGGGCACCGATCTGGTTCCAGAACTCGTCGGCGTGACGCTTGAGGATGAACTTCGGCGGATTGATTCTCGCGGTGATCTCTGCCTCGCGACCCTTGACGTTGGAGACCGCCTCCTCCAGCCGCGAGATGTCCTCGGCGACACGCTGAACGTCAGCCAGGGTCTCCTGGTCGGCCTTGATGGAGAAGTACTTCATGACGTACTTGATCGGCTCGACGCTGGCATTGCGGACGACCTGGAGAGATGTGTTGTGCACTTGCGGCGCGTAGTCGGAGACGTTGCGGTCGCGCCGATTGTTCCACGCCGAGTTGTTCTCAAACGTGGCCAGGTGCGCATACTGACCCGCTGAGGACGCTCCCAGCTCAAATGAGCCCTGTGAGCGGATCTCGGCCACGTAGTTCACGACCTCGTTGTGCTCGGCGACAACGACGGCGATCTCGGATCGCAATGTTTGGAACTGGTCGGAACTGAAATAGCGATCCTTGCGGACCTTCCAGATGATCGGGCTGGCGATCAGAACCAGTGCAAGCGCGGCCAAGGCGGCAACTCCGCTTCCGGTGGTTCCGCCAAGGACGAGGGGCGCCGCAATGAGCAGCATGATTTAAAGCGGTTTGGGCATGATGCCATCTTTCCGTGATGTGACGTAGACAAGCTCATTCTGGCGGGCACTTCTGACACAAATGTCTCTTATCCAGCAAAAACGGGTCAACACCTCCAGTGGAAGCGAGGCAGAGGGCAGAGGAAACTCATGCGGGCTGGCGGCTGCGGATTAAATGACGATGCACGGCCAGGGATGCTCGAACGGCCGCTTTTCGGCGCTGCGAATTGTCCTGCTCGTGCGATGGAGTGATGAGTGCCGAGTGGGTGCGCGCGGTTATGTTCGGAGCGGCGGGTCGAGTTCTGCGCCGTCTGCAGCGCCGGGTAGCACCTTGAGTGGCCAGTTGGCCTTGTAGTTGGAGTGGACATCGCGGTCCCGACGTCGAGTCGTTGAACATACCGGCCCCATGCCCGTTGGGCAGTCGGGTTGCCTTGCGTTGCCTGCGTGGCACGGTCGGCAAGGAACTTAGACCGACCACTAATGCGTTGCCACTCGCGTTCACGGAGTTCTCCCGCCCGTGAACAGATACGCAATCATGGGTACGCTCGAGCCCGGTGCTACTGGCAGCATCGACTGGGATGATTACGGCAGCTTCCCGATCGAAATCACCGAGGTGGTGCCCGACGGCTCGTTCGGCTTCCGTTGGTCGGGAATCCCCGCAGAAGAGCTCGACGAGTACTCGACGCACGTGCGCTTTACCATCGCTGATGCTGGTACCGGGACGGATGTCACGGTGATCGAATCGGGCTTCGACACACTCCCCGGCGGCACCCGCTACCGTCGCGAACGTTTTGAGCAGAACCGAGAGGGCTGGGACGTCGTACTCGACGAGCTCGCGATTTTACTCGAGGGTGTCACCTAGTAGTTCACGATTACGGGGGAGTCGCTCGACGAGTTGGCCACGTTGCTCGGCCGGTAGAGGATTATTTGACAGAGCGCAGAGGATGTACGCGAAAGTACCAAAAAATTGCCCACTGATTCAGTGGCCTGTGAGTTATAGGAACAGCCCGCCACAGGGTCGTGCTCAGAACTGGTTGATTCTGGTCTTAGAACAGGTCTTAAAACGAATGGCCTCCGAGATTTCGGAGGCCATTCGTCGTTACCGGGGTGGATTGTCCTCGTGGGGAGGCGTTTCCTGACGAGGATCCCCTGGAGGCAACGAGGGCCCCGGTCAAGTCACGTGAACGCCGACTGAAGCAACCTGCTTCGGCGTCGACTTGGTTCAGGCGCGCGCTACCGTGCGTGAGTGCGGGCGAAGGCGGATGCCGCGGCGACCTGCTCCGGCCCCGGCCGCACCCCGGTGTAGCGCTCGAACTGCTCCGCTGCCTGCAGAGCGATGACCTCGGCCCCCGTGATCACGGTCTTACCTGCCGCGCGCGCGGCCAGGATGAGCGGAGTCTCCGCGGGCAACGCCACCACGTCGAACACGCAGGTCGCGTCGGCGATCACCTCGGCGGAATAGGACAGGTCGTTCGCCTCGGCACCGCCGGTCATGCCGATCGGGGTGACGTTCACGAGCAGAGGTGCGGTGAGACCGGTCGGCTCGGCCGCCCAGCGGTAGCCGAGCTCGGTGGCGAGAGTCCGGCCTCGGGCCTCGTTCCGGGCGATCAAGGTGCCATGCTCGAACCCGGAATCGCGGAAGGCCGCGGCGACGGCCTTCGCCATTCCGCCGCTGCCGCGGAGCAGGAACGGAGTGGTCGGGTCGAGGGCGCGCGCGCGGATCAGATCGGCGGCGGCGATGTAATCCGTGTTCGAGGCCCGCAGGCAACCGTTGTCGTTGACGATCGTATTGATCGACGCGATGGCGCTCGCCGAGTCATCCAACTCGTCGACCAGGGCGATGACATCTTCCTTGAAGGGCATCGACACGGAGCAGCCACGGATGCCCAACGCACGCACGCCGCCGATCGCGGCGGCAAGATTCGTCGTGGTGAACGCCTTGTAGATGAAATCGAGCCCCAGCTCGGCGTACAGGTAATTGTGGAAACGCGTGCCGAAATTGCTGGGCCGGGCGGCCAGGGAGATGCACAGGCGGGTGTCTTTGTTGAGCAGGGGCTGCAGTGTCATGCGGTCAAGTTTAGGAGCGGAATCGCCAGCGGATGCCCGGGCGGAAGGAGCGGGACCCAGTCAGCCGGCGGTGGACTCCCGCACGATCAGCTCCGGTTGGAACTCGATCTGCTCGTGCACGAAATCGTCGCCGCCGGCGGCTTCGCGCAGCAGCAGGTCGACGGCCGTGTGGCCGATCAGGGCGCTCGGCTGGTGGATCGAGGAGAGCGGCACGATGGCTGCCGCCGCGAAAGCGATGTCGTCGTAGCCGATGAGCGCCACGTCTTCGGGGACCCGCACATCGCCCAGCATGCTCAGGGCCTGCAGCACGCCGATGGCGAGCAGGTCGTTCGCCGCGAACACGGCGTCCGGCCGGTCGACCGGGTCGCGGGCGCGCAACTGCTCGCCCACGAAACGCCCCTGCAGCACCGAGAGGGACTCCGTGCTGATCACCTCGAGCGACACGTTCGGATGCTCCCGCACGGCCTGCCGCGCGCCCTCCAGCCGGTCGGCAACCTGACGGATGCTCTGCAGCCCACCCACGAACGCGATCCGGGTGCGCCCAATCGAGGCCAGGTGCTCCGCGGCGAGGTGCCCGCCGGCCACGTCGTCGACGGCCACGGAGGAGAAGCTGTGGACGGCCGTCTGCCGGTCGACGGGAACGGTGGGGGTGCCGCGGGCGCGCAGCCGCATGAGCCGGTCCCCGACCTCGCCGAGCGGGGAGATCAAGACGCCGTGCACACGCTGCTCTTCGAACAGGTCGAGGTAGGCACTCTCTCGGTCGATGTTCTCGTCGCTGTTGCCGAGGAGCAGGGTGAGACCCTCTTCGGCGGCCCGGTCCTCGGCGCCGCACGCGACATCCGTGAAGAACGGGTTGGCGACGTCGAGCACGACGAGCCCGATGCTGCGGCTGCGGCCGGCCCGCAGTCGCCGGGCAGCGTCGTTGCGCACGAAGCCGAGGGCGGAGATTGCCGTCTGCACCCGCTCCACGGTTGCCGGGGAAACCTTGCCCGGCCGGTTGAGCACATTGGAGACGGTGCCGACCGACACCCCGGCGCGAGCCGCGACTTCGCGCACACTCACCGTTGCCATCGTCACCCTTTCGCCTTGCGCTTTGCTGCCTCTAGGTGAAGTGTGAATCACCGCGCCGCAGATTGAAACGACTCAATACACGAGACCTATTCGAAGTCTCGGTTGAATCTCATTTGGGGGATTGCACTTTTTCTGCTGTCGACGGACGCCCCAACCAATCCGTATATTCGCTGAATACACGTTCTCTGAAACGATTCACCCTTGTCGGTGCCGTTGAGCCATTCGGACCGGTCGTCGCCCTCGCAGACGGGAACATCGAAATCCTCCCCGGTGAGATCCATGCCCTGGTCGGCGAGAATGGGTCCGGCAAGTCCACCCTCGTGAAAATCCTGGCCGGGCTCTACCGCCTCGACGCCGGCGAGTTCCAGGTCGACGGGCAGCCGGTGTCGTTCCGCACCGTGGCCGACAGCAAGGCCCCCGGCATCTCCGCGATCTATCAGGAACCCACCCTGTTCCCCGACCTCACAGTGGCCGAGAACATTTTCATTGGGCGCCAGCCGAAAGGCCGGCTGGGCCTGATCAGCCGGGCCTCCGTGCGCACGGCCGCCGCGACCTGTTCGACCAGCTCGGCGTGCGCATCGATCCCAACCGAGCGGCCGAGGGACTGTCGATCGCCGACCAGCGGATCATCGAGATCGCCAAGGCCATCTCCCAGGGCGCCACGGTGCTCGTCATGGATGAGCCGACCGCCGCGCTGTCGGACATCGAGGTGGAGCGCCTGTTCCAGGTTGCCCGCAACCTGCGGGCCCAGGGCGCGAGCATCCTCTTCATCTCGCACCGCTTCGACGAGGTGTTCGCCGTCTGCGACCGCATCACCGTGATGCGGGAGGTCGCCCCGGTGGGCGACACCGTGCTCTCCGTGAAGGGGCTCGGCCGCGCCGGCCTCTTCGCAGACGTGACCTTCGCCGTGGACGACCCCCGTTTTCTGGCACCCGGGGACATGCCGGCGCGCATCCGTTCCTACTGCGCCGAGCACGGCTTGCCGGTGCCGGGCACCCCGGTCGAACTCATGCGCAGCATCGTCGAGAGCCTGGCGGCTGCCTATGCCGAGACCCTCCGGGTCGTGAGCGAGCTGTCGGGAAGGAGCATCCGCGCGGTGCATATCGTCGGCGGTTGGTCGCAGAACGACCTTCTCTGCCAGCTCACCGCGAACCGAACGGGGCTGACCGTGCTGGCCGGCCCCGTCGAGGCCACCGCGATCGAAAACGTGCTCGTGCAGGCCCGTGCCCAAGGACTTGTGACCGGAAGCCTCGACAGCCTGCGCGCCCTGGTCGCCCAGGCCTCCGCCCCACGGCGCTACCGGCCCACGGCCTGACGTGCGCCGGTGCTACCTGCCTCGGGGCAGAGCCGCCCCGACTGGCTGCCGTGCGCCCCCAACCAATTCGACGGAGATTCTGCCAAAATCCGGCCATTCCCACCGAGAACGGGCGGTCTAGAGCAAAATCTCCGTCGAATTCGTTCGGCGTCGGGCTGGACTGTCGCCCTCGGTCCGCGGTCGAGAAGGGGCCAGGGTGGATGGCGCACAGGGGCGCCTACGTCCCGGTGGGGTCCGGGCGGTGATGCGTGATCAGGATCGGGTCGATCGCGCGAGGCGGCCGCTCAGGCCCAGAGGCCGATGCTGAGCTGGAGGCGCGCGTGGCTGCCGAGCACCGCCTGCCCCATCGGGACGATGGGAACCGGCAGCTGCCATTGCCCGTCGCTGGACTTGCCCGGTGCCCAGTCGAGCTGGTTGGGCAGCTCTGCTTGTTCGGCGATTCGAACGGCGAGGGTGCTGTTCCACTCCCAGATCACGCTTCTGGCCGCGCCCTTGTCGTTCACCTCGACGTCGACGATGAGCGTGTCCTGCCAGTCCGCGATCTGCTCGAGGTGTCCCCCGAAACCGAGGATGCCGCCCGTCTCCTTGAGTGAGATGATCTTGAGGTCGAGGTCGAGGTCGAGGGCGTAGCGGCACTTACGCACGTTCTTCGGCTGCAGGAAGATTGTCATCGACGGGACCGGTGACAGGGGCCCGGCGATGCCCTTCTCCGTGGCGTTCAGATCGATCGGGCAATAATGATCGGCCGTCTGCTCATGAATAAGCGCAGGCACGCCACGGATGGCCAGCCTCGCCTCGCCCTGCCAGATGCGGTCGTTGCGATCGAGCTCCACCCCGTGCGGGGCGACCTCCACCCGCAACCCGCCGAACAGGAAGCGGGAAAGGTTCTGGTACGTTTCCTCGGAGTTGACCAAGCCGTATCGACCCGAGTGGGAGCGATGGATGTAGGCCCGCGCGCCCCCGTAAACGTAAGCGTTGCGGATCGCGACGAGACCATCGCTCTGCACGCCCATGACCGCGGACGACAGCCCGGCGGCCACGGAATAGTCGCGTGAATTCGTGCCGACGATGCTGAGGATGCGGTAGGGAGGGAAGGAGCCCACCATGCCCGGGGGTCCCACCGGCCCGTTTTCGGGTCGGTTTCCCGGGCAGGGTCGTGGGTGGCCGACAGCAGGTACTCCTGCATGTGCCGGGGGAGAAGATATCGCTGCCCAGCGGCCCGAACCGGTCCATGAGCCAGCCCCCGATCGGCCCGCCGAGCTCGGGGGAGATTCCTCCATGCGGGGTCCCGATCGTGCAGAGTTTCGACACCGCTTCGGCGGGGTCGGCCAGTTCGCGCTGCAGGACGGTGCGGCAGATCAGCCCGCCCATGGAGTGCGCCACGAGGTAGACGGGTGGTCCGCCGCGAGTCTTGGCATGCACCAGATCGATGAAATCGACGAGACCCCTGGCCGCGCGGCCGATGTCGTACGATTGCGGCTTGACCCCGAATGTGCCCATGCGGCGTCGTAGAACTGGTGGATCCAAACGGAGTCCGGTTCCAGCGTTCCGGGATAGGCATTGATCAGGACGTTCTGCTGTCAGAAAAGCCTCGCACACAAATGACGGGGTAGCGCTCGCTCATCGCGTCTTCATTCGCGCGTCACGTGTCACGACAGGAGATCTTGGTGGCACGATTGGAGGCGTTCGACAAGCGGATGACGGTCCTGAACCGATTTCCGCGCTTACCCCACGCCGAAACCCGTCGATAAAGAGTTGAGAGGTGCAAGACGATGGACACAGAGCCGCGCGAAACCGCAAACACGACTATCAGCCTACTCCTGCGCCACGTGCGTGAGCGCGGTGGGGAGGGAGCCGTCATCGAGGTGCTCGCCCGAGCGGGCGTACAGCAGGATGCAAAGACTCTCCAGAACACGTCCGCGTGGGTCAGCTACGCCACCCGAATCCGGCTGTTCGAGGCCGCAACCGCGGTGCTCGGTGACCCGAACACCATGTTCACCGTGGGTACCGGTGCGGTCCGCGGTGACGTTCAGCCCGTGCTGGTGCAGCTCCTGAGTGTGTTCGCCTCACCTGGAGCAATTTTTCGCCAGCTGCCACGCATGGTGCCGAAGTTCACCACAACGTCGACGATGGATGCAGTCCGGGTCGGACAGACCAGCGCGACCGTGCGCTACCGCCTCCACGACGGCTATCGTCCGTCCCGACTCGACTGCCAATACGCCCAGGGACTGTTTTCGTCCGTGCCGGCCATTTTCGGACTCGCCCTTGCCCACATCAGCCACCCGCAGTGCCAATCGGACGGCTACCCGGCGTGCGAATACGTGCTGACCTGGTCAACGCGGGTGCGTTGGTGGTCCTGGCGCACGCGGAGTCGCTGGGTCGACGCATCCCTCGGCGTACTGCGCGACAAGGTGCGGGAGGTGCAACTGGCCGCGGCTGACCTCGTTAGCAGCGACGATGTCGACGAGGTGCTCGCCCGAATCGTCGATCGCGCCGCCTCCGCCGTGCTCGCGCCGTCATACCTCCTCATCGTCGAACCTGCCGGGGGCGGCGCGCCGCTGGTCCGCCACCGAGGGCTTGGCGACGAACGTGGCGCCGATCTCGTGGCACGGATGCTGCGCGGAGAGCAACTGGGCGAGCGCGCGCTGGTCGTTGACATCGCCTCCAATCGCAGGATCCACGGGCATCTGGCCGCCGTGTTCACGGAGGGACACACCGCGATGCTAGGAGATCGGGCCCTGCTCGAGGCCTACGCCGGACACGCGGCCGCAGCCCTGGACCTGTTCACGGCTCTCGAGGAATCCCGCCGGGAGGGAGTTCGCACGACCGCACTGCTCAACCTCGCCCACCAACTGGCGATCAGCGACAGCGTCGAGGCGATCGCGGAAGTCATCGCGTCGGCACTGGCGGCGATCGTCGGCAGTGACGCGGCATCCGTTCTCCTCTGGGACGCCGACCTTGGTGAGCTTCGCCCTGCCTCAGCCGTCGGTTTCGAGCCTGCCGATCGCGAATTCTTCATGCGTACGACGCTGACTGTGGAGCAGACGCCGGAGCTTCTCGGCGTTCTCAGACGGCAGGAACGCGTTCTGATCACGGCTGACGACGCCAGCCCGGCCCTGGCAGAGCTGCTCCGTGCCATCGGTTCACACAACGTGGTCGCCGTTCCCCTTCTCGCCGGGGATATGTTGATGGGCGTCGCAACGGCCTGCTGGGTTGCCCCCGTCGCGGCCGAGGTCCTGGCGGAGGCCATCACCCTGATCGAAGGTGTCAGCCACCAAGGAGAAACGGCCATGCAAAGGGCCCGGCTGCTCGAGACAGTGAGGCACCAATCCCAGCACGATGCCTTAACAGGCTTGCCCAACCGAGCGCTGTTCGCGCTGCTGCTCGACACCGCCTTGGCAGAGTGCCAGCCTCACAGCCGAACGGCGGTGCTGTTCTGCGACCTCGACAACTTCAAACGCGTCAATGACCGGCTGGGCCATCGCGCCGGGGACGAGCTGCTGCGGCAGGTCGCGGCTCGCCTGCGCGCCGAGGTTCGAACCAATGACACTATCGGCCGCCTCGGCGGCGACGAGTTCGCGGTGCTTGTCACCGATCTCGACGGCGAAGATTCGGCCATCGAGCTGGCCCACCGAGTAGTCGGCTGCCTGAATCCCCCTTTCCACCTGGCCGGCCAGCACGTGCGCATCTCCGCCAGTGTGGGTGTTGCCTCGCACAGTGGACAGGGGGGTCGCGGCGAGCAGCTCCTCGACGCGGCCGACGCCGGGATGTACGACGCAAAGAGAACGGGACGGAATCAGATCGCCGTCGCCCGCACCGAGGTGCCGGGCAGTGCATCATCGAACCCGGAATCACCGGGGGACACCGACACGTCACTGCTGGTCGAGCTGGCCCGTGCCGTCGAGGCGAACGAGATGAGGCTCTACTACCAACCTGTCGTGGACATCTCCCGTTTCGGCGAGGAGACGGTGGTGGGCGCGGAAGCCCTCATCCGCTGGGCGCACCCGCGACTGGGCGTTTTGGCCCCGGGCGCCTTCTTGCCGCTGGCGCAGGAACGCGGCCTCATCACCGAGATGGATCTGTGGGTGATCGCGACCGCGTGCCGGGACGTGGTCGAGTGGCCGCAGTTAGGCGCTCGGCCTCTAGGCGTCGCGGTCAACCTCGACGCCGCCACCCTTCTGGACTGCCGACTCGTGTCGACGGTTCGCACGGCTCTCAACCGCAACGACCTCGCACCGGAGCGACTCACCCTCGAGGTGGTGGAGAGCAGATCACTGGTCGACCTCCCCGGCATCGTCGAGCGCCTCGTGGAACTGCGCCGCCTGGGCATCCGCATTTCCCTTGACGATTTCGGCACCGGCTTCTCGACCCTGGCCTGGCTCAACACCCTTCCCGTCGACCAGATCAAGATCGACCGCAGCTTCATTCAGGACCTTCCCAACGCCTCCTCCGTCTCCCTCGTGCAGGGAATCCTGGCGCTGGCGTCGAAGCTCGACGTGGAGGTGATCGCCGAGGGGGTGGAGACCACGGAACAGCTCGACAGTCTCCGCACCAGCGGCGCCGTGCTTGCCCAGGGCTACCTGTTGGGCCGCCCGAGCGCGACCTGGGACCCGATGGCTGGCAGCGCAGTCGCGGCGGCCCGACGCGGGGCATAGCGCACAAGTCCGGGCGTGCTCGCCTCAGATCGCGGCCTGGCCGCCGTCGGCCGGCAGGACGGCCAACTGATTCATCCGTTCGGGGACACATCGCTCGCGATGACCCGGGCACCCTCGCTGGCGAAACGGATGGCCGGGGCCCGGCCGAGCCCGGACCCCGCACCGGTCACGATGGCCGTCTGGCCCTGCAAACGGTACGGGGCGAATGCGGGTGCCATGGAATCCGAACGAGCTGGCGCTGATCGCCTTGCGGCTCTTCCGGAAGCGCGAACTCGATGCCTGCAGCGGGGCGGACGTCGCATCCGCCGCCAGGGCCAGCCGGCGCACCCTCTTTCGTCACGTCACGTCACGTCACGTCCAGGTCCGATGGCGGCACACGCCTTGTCGGCGGCGGCTGATGCGGCCCCGTTCTGGTGGGTCGAATTCAGCGTTGGAGAACAGCAGGCGCTCGTCGGCCAGGTGATCGATCGGATCGGCCGTGCTCTGGGCGACTGAATGCAGTTGGCAGGCTCAGGCCAGCATGCTGCGCAGCATCCACGCCGTCTTCTCGTGCACGTCGAGGCGACGCACGAGCAGATCGGTGGAGACCTGGTCGGGCGCACCCTCGGCGAGGGGCAGTACCTCCCGGATGGTGCGGGCCGTGGCCTCGTGGGCGGCGACCAGACGACGGAGCATCTCCGGGGCATCCGGCAGGTCGGTGTCCTCGCGCACGACGGCGAGCTCGGTGAACTCACGGTAGGTGCCCGGCGCCGGGGTGCCCAGTGCACGGATGCGCTCGGCGATGTCGTCGACGGCCAGCGCCAGCTCGGTGTACTCGTCCATGAACATGGTGTGCAGAGAGTGGAACATGGGGCCAACGACGTTCCAGTGGTAGCTGTGAGTCTTGAGGTACAGGGTGTACGAGTCCGCCAGCACCCGGGACAGGCCGTGAACGATCTTCTCGAGCTGCTGATCCGGGATACCGATGTCGATTATCTGACTCACTGATGACTCCTTAGGTCGTGTGGGTATTCACGCTACACACCCGGGGTGTGACGCCGCCGTGAGGACCGGTGGCCAACCGGAGTGACCGCGAACCCGGTCAGTCGATCCGGGCCACGGTGACCGCGACCTCGGTCACGACCGGGTTACCGTTCTGGTCGAGCTGATCCGTGATCGCATCGTGCACGCGGCGGCTCACGTCGGGGGCCGCGAAGGGTGCGGCGACGCCGATCTTGACCGCGATCTTCAGGCCGCCCTCCTTCTCGGAGACAGAGACGGAGACGGAGCTGGTCGACCGCGGCTTGCCGGTCACGGCTTCGACGGTGGTTGCGATCACCGAGGCGACCACGGTTGCCACGAGCGGGGCTGCCGAATACAGCGCATCCACGCCGGGGACTGCCAGCACCGCCCCGTCGAGTTGAGCGGTCAGCTGGGCCGGCGTCCCGGGGTCGGGCGGCGGCGCTTCAGGTGCAAGGTCGTCACTCATCGCTGCTCGCTTTCGCTTTCGCTTTCGCCGGCGGGGGTGCGGGTTGGTACAGGTCGCGGATGGTGATGTCGACGGCCTCGACGGCGAGTTCCGTGTGCTGGCTAAGTGCGGTGTAAAGCGCCTCCCGGAGCTGCTCGGCGAGCGGTGGAATGTTCTTGCCCTCCAGAACCGTGGCATCCACGCGCACGGTGACGGGTGCGCCGGGCTCGCTGACCTCGCCGTCGAGGCGGCACCGGCCGACGATGATGTTCGGCACGCCGTCACCGGCGGCACGCAGAATGCCGCGCACCGCACCTTCGGTCACGCTCAGGCGAGCGGTGGGGGAGGGGTGGCTGATCGGGATGTCCCGGCCCGCGCGCGCCTCCAGATTGATGTGCTGCAGAATCGAGTTGACCCAGCTGTCCTCGCGCTCGGATTCGCGCTCCACGTCTTTCCGGAGCAGGGCGCGCTGCGTGCGCCGGAGCCGCTGCATGCCGCGCAGGGCGATCTCGCACTCGGGGAAGCCGTCGATGCTCGGGTCTGCGGGGGTGCGGTCCCGGTCGAGGTAGTCGCTCAGTTCTTCGAAGGTGTGGCCCGCGAGCTCATCGGAGGGGTTCATCATCGCCATTCCTCCATCTCTTGGAGCAGAGTCTTCCGAGCTCGGGCGAGAAGCCCACGAACCGTTGAAACGGGAAGTTCCAGTTCCTCCGCGATCTCGCCGTAGCTGCATTCCGCGAGTTCTCGCAGCATCCAGCAACGGCGCTGGTCCTCCGGCAGATCGCCGAGGACACGCGTCAGAGCTTCGGTTTGAGACTCCACCTCCGCCAGTCTATGGGGGGAGTGGCTTTCCGGTGCCGGGGCGTCGGTGAGATCGACGTTGAGGTGCGGACGCCGGGCACGCAGCCGGTCGACGCTTTTCCGGCTCACGATCCGCATCAACCAGCTTCTGACGGCGGCGCCGTTGTCGAGGGTGGGCAGCTGCTGCCAGGCGGTGATGAAGGACTCCTGAACGACGTCGTCCATCTCGTCATTTGATCCCAGGACCCGGCTGGCATACACCCGCATCAGCGGGCCGTAGCGACGCACGAGCGCCTCGAACGCCCGAATGTCCCCGTCGGCGGCGCGGTCGGCCAGGGTCTGGTCGGTGAATGACTCAAACGGAGATGCGAGCGGTGCCCGGATTGGGGTCGTTGGCATCATTCCTCCACCCTCTCACCCGCCGTGTCCAAAAATTACTTGACAAATCCGTGTGACAAATATGCCACAACACACGTCGTATTACTGACAGCCTTTGTCAGCCGCAGAACGGAAGGATTCCCGATGTTCCACTCACCCGCCGTCGACGACAGCATATCCGCCGGTGCCGTCATGCCCACGTTCGATTCGTTGCTCGTCGGTCCGGCCGATGATGATGATGACGCCGGGGACTCGACGGCTGCGACCGCATACGTCTGGGGCACGCGCGCCTGGCTGCCACCGACGCAACACCACTGGAAAGGGAAGACGCTATGAGTGCATCCGACAAGATTGAAAACGCCGCCCAGGACCTCAAGGGCAAGGCCACTGAGGCCGTGGGCAAGGCCACCAAGGATGATTCCAAGGTTGCCGACGGCAAGGCGGAGCAGTCTTCGGCGAGTGTGAAGAAGGCCGGCGAAAACGTCAAGGACGCTTTCAAGCACTAAGTTCTTCACGCATGGAGCGTCAGATCCAGTCGTTGCGCTTGAACAGCACGTAGAGAAGTGCCGAGAGCCCCACGATCAGCGCGGCCGAGCTGTAATAGCCCAACGGCTGGGCGAAGCCGGGGTAGGGCACGTTCTGCCCGTAGAAGCCCGTGATGGCTGTGGGCACGGCGATGATGGCTGCGTAACCAGTCACCTTCTTCGTGATCACGTTGAGCCGATTGCCTTGAATCGCCAGATTCGCCTCAAGGATGGCGGTGGCCTGGTCACGCAGGCTCTCCGTCCATTCCATGACGCGAAGCACATGGTCGTATACGTCCTGGAAATAGGGACCCATTTCGTCCCGCAGCAGGTGCAGATCGCGCCGCAGCAGCGTGTTCACGACCTCGCGCATAGGAAGAATGACCCGGCGTATCGTCACGAGACTCTTGCGCAGTTCGAAGGAGGCCCGCTGCACCGCTTCCTGCTTGGTACCAGGCAGGAAGAGTTGGTCCTCGAGTTCTTCGACTTGTTCGTCCAGTGCTTCAACGGCGTCGAAATAGCCGTCGACGAGGTGGTCGAGCAGCCCGTGCAGGAGGAAGGCCACTCCGTTCCGGGCCAGATCGGAGGCCGAATCCCAGCGGGCCACGACGGCCTCCAGGTCGAAGCCTTCAGTGTGCACGGTCACCAAGGCCCGGTCGGTGATGAACACCGCGATCTCGTGCGTGGTGACCTGAGCGGTCGCCACGCCGAATTCGGCCGAGTACGCGGACAGGAACAGGTGGTCGGGGTAGCGGTCGAGCTTGGGCCTCTGCCGCAGCGTCAGGGCGTCTTCGACCGCCAGCTCGTGCAGGCCCAGTTCGCCCGCGAGGCTGACGAGATCCTCTTCGCCGGGATCGGCGAGGTCCACCCAGACGACGGCGCCGGACAGGGCGAGGTGCTCAGACACCTCGGCGAGCGGGAAATCCTCGTCGACGAGAGAGCCGTCGCGGTAGCAGCGGGTACGGGGTGTGGGCACACTCCAGTCAAGCCCGATCTCGACCGATCGAATAGGTCAGCGCGCGGGGGGCTCCCAGGCGGCGACGGATGTGACGGTGTCGAGCACTTGCGTGCGTCCGGCATCCGTCAGCTCGATGCGGAGGCTCGGTGAGTCCAGCGTCATGGCCACGGTGAGTCGCGCGACGGCGTCCGTACCGGTCCAGAGGAGTTCGAGTCGGTCGTCGCCGATGGCCGTCCAGGAGAAGTCGCCGTCGAAGGCCGGGTGCGTGCTGCGGATGCGGGTCAGGCCGAGCTGGGCCCGGGTCACGTCGGTCGCGAGGGCACGTTCGACCTCCTCCGCCGTGTAAACGTGGCGGTTGACGTCGCGGCCATTGCCGGTGCGCTCGAAGAGTTCGGTGTCGTCGAGGCCGCCGAGCAGTCCCACGTAGTACACCTGCGGTCGGCCGGGCAGGAAGTGCTGCACGGCGCGGGCCAGAAGATAGGGCACTTCCTCGCCGCCGAGGACGCTGTAGAACGTCGCGTTGATCTGGTGCGGCAGCGTGAACCACTCGGGCACGACGGATGCGATGGAGGAGTGGCCGTGTGTGGCACGCTCCGCCCGCGCGAAGATGTCGATCATCTCGGCCTGGGTCAGCAGGCCCGGCTTGTCGCCGATCGGGCCCGCGTCGATGACGCCGATACCGTCGTGAGTGTCGAGCACGGTGATGGCGTTCGCGGGGCGGATCTTGAGCCAGTCCGCGAGGCGGTCAACGGTTCCGGTGCCGAGCGAATGTAGAAGCAGAGGTGCCAGCGCGAAGTCGTAGACGCGGTCGACCAGCGGGGCGATCGCGAGCTGCTGGCTGTAGTGCGCGTGTACCTCGACCAGCACCTCGAGGCTCTCCTCGTGGGCCATGGCCACGACCGTGCGGGCGAACTCGAGGGTCTGCTCGGTCATGAAGCTGTCGGTTCCGGGGGTCTTCACGGCGTAGCCGACGGCGTCGAGCCGCACCGTTGTGACGCCGCCGGCGGCCAGCGTCTGCAACACCCGACGCAGATAGGCGAGGGCCGCGGGGTGGTTCACGTCCAGGTCGACCTGGGTGGGCATGAAGGTCGTCCAGACGAGGTGACGGCTGCCGTCGGCGCCCTGGTAGGCGGTGAAGGGGAGTCCGGGTCGCGGCCGGTAGAACGCCGTGATGTCCTTCTCGGTGCCGCCGTTCGGGAACACGGTGTCGAAGGTGAGGAACATGCCCTCGGAGGTGGAGGCGGTGCCACGGGCCAGCCAGTCGATGAACTCGACCGACGAGGAGGAGACGTGGTTGACGATGAGGTCCGCGGTGAGCCCGCGCGTGCCGGCGAGGCTGCGCATGTCGTCCCAGGTGCCCAGTCGGGCATCGACCGCGGTGTGGTCGATCGGGTCGAAGCCGGCATCCGCGCCGTCGAAGGGAACGTAGAACGGCAGCACGTGCACGCTGCCGAAGGCCCTCAGCGGGCCGTCGAGCAGCGTCTGCAGATTGTGGATGGTGCCGCCCAGGCGGTCGGCGTAGACGAGCAGCTCGATTGTGGTCATGTTCAACTCCGGTTCGACTCGGCGCGGCAGCGAACAGCACCGACTCAGAAGTTACGGCACCCGGTGGGCCAGGGCAATTCCGGCTGTCCTTCAGGCTGTCCTTCCGGCGGCTCCCCCTCGGTGGTCGAGCGTGCGAGACCCTGGAGACCCAACCCGGCCAGGGACCCCGTGACGTTGGTCGAACCGGTCGAGCCTAGGGCCCAGTACCCCCTTACTCGTCGTCCCGGGTTGCGTTCTTCCGTTCGATGGTGGCCGTCATGCGGGTGCGGGTGCGGGTGTCGGTGCGGCTGTCGGTGTCGATGTCGGTGTCGGTGTGGGTATGGGTGCGGGATTTGGTCGTGTTTCGCCCTGTGTGGGGCCCGGTTTCGAGCCGGGGTGGTGCCATGGTCTGTGCGGCTCCGCGCAGCATGCGGATGGCCCGTCGCTCCGCGCGGGTAAAGCACGCTCCGGTGCGCCCCGGGCGATGATGCGTCCGCCATCGTTGATCACGGCCTTCTGTTGGCCGCCGTTGCTGATCAGATCTCTGACGGCGAGCGCGTCGGGCCTGGACCGGTCGGCGACCTCGGCCGCTGCCGCCACCCGAACCGCGTCCACCCGTCTCCCGTGGACCCCGACCGCCGCGGTCACCTGCAGCAGGTCGTCGTCGTCGTCGAAGCCGCGCACCGCCGAACACCGCCGAACACCGCAGAGACTCCCCACGCCCCACCGCGAGGGTCTGCCACTCAGCGACCGCCCGGGCCGCCGCGGACGGGCCGGGCACGGCAACCGCTTCGAAGCTTTCCCAGAGGTTGATCACAAACAAAAGGTTGCCAAAATTAGAACAAAGAAATGAGGGTCTTTCCTATTGTGGATAAGTGCTATTCGAAATCTATGTTCAATTTGACCGTTACGCCTCGATGAGCGAATCCTGACGGCTGCGGGCGATGATGGATCACGAATTGGGGGTTTCGGGGCGGTTGTTCCTGGTGCCGACGTAGACGAGCAGTGGACCGCTACGCGGGATCACCGTGCGTGCCGAACGCAGTGTGCCCGAACGCCCTGCTCCGAGTCCGAGGCCGTGCGGCAACGCCGCTGAACGAATTCGGCGGAGATTTGGGCCAAAATGGCCCTAGACACTGCTGAACAGCTGTTTTTCAGGAAAATCTCCGTCGAATCGGTTCGACAGCTGACCCGGCGCTCCGCCTGTGCCGACAGGCATCCCCGGGGTGTGGTCAGCTCTGGCCCCTCCGGGAGCTACGCAACCGATCGATCAGGACCCTCTCGTGTGGTGCCGCGGAGCGTCCTGGTCGGCAAGATTCGTCCAGTGCTTCTCGGAGCCGCACTCGTCGCACAGGAACCAGATCTCTTCATCCGCCAGGGTGTCGGTTGCCACGGCTCGGGTTCGCATGAGTCCGGCGCAAGCGGCCTGCTGGCACTGGGGATTGAAGTCCATGTATGGAGCGCTCTCTCTCGGCGCGGCAGTTTGCCGTCTGTGTTGACCGTGCGGGTGACGTTACTCCGATTCGGCGTGTGCGACCAGAGCTGAGGTGGCGGAGCCACTTTTGCGGGTGCTATGCGCCGAGGCGTCGTGCCTTGAAGCCGAACACCATCGCCTCAATGCTTGGAGCGTGCAGCACAAGAACGGCTCGGGAGGCCGGCCAATGCTGCTGCCCCCAGCGGGACCGGCTCCTGGCCGTCGCGCTCGTAACCCGGCAGCTCAGCAGGGCATCACCCAGGAGTGCGGCGTCGACAAGAAACACCGGCAGGAAGGCCACGGAAATCCAGGAGGTCGTGAGGGCGCGGCGCCCCGCGCGGCGCCTGCTCTGCCTGGGTGCCGGCGCTCGTTCCTGCAGCGGCCAGGGTCACTCCTGCGCCGCCGTCAGCTTGCCCGTCCGTGCCGCACCGGGCAAGCGGGGGTGGCCTGTCAGGGCATCCGTTCGTGCGCATTCCATGATAATTTCACCTGACCATGTCAGACCTGCCTGCCGAATCCTCCCGGCCTGCCGAGCCGCTCGGGCCGCAGAGACCTCTCTCGCGGGTCGAGGTTGCCGACATCGCGGTTCGCCTGTTCCAGGAGCACGGCTATGAGGCCACGAGCACCGTGGACATCGCCGAGGCGGCCGGGGTCTCGCGCAGCACCTTCTTCCGGCAGTTCCGGTCCAAGGACGACGTGATCTTCGCCGACCACGACGAGCTGGTCGCCCGTATCGACGAGCACTTCGCTGCGACGCATTCGGATCCCTGGCTGGCCGTGTGTGAGGCCGCCGCCATGGTCTTCGAGCGGTTCCGCGAGCGACTGGAGATCGTGCGCATCCGGGACCGGGTCCTGCGAGAGACCCCCGTGCTGCGGGACCGGGAAACCATTATGGCGATCCGGTATGAACGGATGTTCGCCAGCTACCTGCGCAGCACCGTGCCGGGTGTGCCGCCCCTGACTGCCATCCGCTTCGCGGCCGCCGTGACGGCCACCCACAACTTCGTGCTGCGGCGCTTGATCCGGGCGACGGACAACGTCGGCCCGTATTCGCTGGCCGCCGAACTCACCGAGGTGCGACGGCTTTTCCACCTGGATGCCGCGGCGCAAGGTCCCGAGGCGCGACCCGCGGGCGACGTGGTCGTCGCCGTCTTCCCGGCCGCCACGGATCCCACCGAACTGGCTCGCGCCATCGAGGAGCGGCTGCGCGCCCAGACGCGCTCCCGCTGAGACTCAGTATCACTTGACCTGAGACTGAGTGTCAGATAGAACTTGTACCTGGGTATTTTCTGACCGGCGCACGAGGGCATTCATTCCCTGGTGCCGGACGACATCAGCCGATCAGGCCTGCCCGACTTCGCTGTCCTCCACGAAAGGGAAACCGTGCCCGACTACGACGTATCCACGCCCCTCGACACCGACTACTACGGCGTATTCGCCGACGTGCCTCAAACTGACCGGGCCTTCTGGGACCGCGCCCGCAGTTTTGCCACCGAGTCGCTGGACGAGTTGACGACTGCGTGGGACAAAGCCGAGTACCCGCTGCACCTTGCCCGTAGACTCGGCGAGCTCGACCTTCTCACCGACGGTGTCGTCGGCCCCGGACTGAGTCCCATGTCGCCGCTCGCGGCCGGGCTCGTCAACATGGAGATCTCCCGCGGCGATGGCTCGATGGGTACCGTGGTCGCCGTGCAGGGCGGGCTGGCCCTGCGCAGTATCGCCCTGTTCGGCAGCCCGGAGCAGCAGGAACGCTGGCTGGTGCCGCTGGCCCGCGCCGAGAAACTCGGCGCCTTCGCCCTGACCGAACCGGACCACGGCTCCGACTCGGTCGGCCTGGAGACCACCGCACAGCGCGACGGCGACGAATGGGTGCTCAACGGCGAGAAGAAGTGGATCGGAAACGGCTCGGTCGGCGACGTGACGGTGGTCTGGGCTCGCGACGACGACGGCAATGTGCGCGGCTTCCTGGTGGAACAGGACACCCCCGGGTATCACGGAGAGACGATCACCGGGAAGGGGTCCCTGCGCGCCATCCACCAGGCTCGGATCACCCTCACGGATGTGCGGATCCCGCTGGACGCCGTGCTGCCGGGCACCCACACGTTCAAGGACGCCTCCACGGTGCTCTTCGCGACCCGGCTCGGAGTGGCCTGGTCGGCCCTCGGCCACGCCACGGCGGTGTTCGAGGCGGCTCTGAACTACTCGACCCAGCGCATCCAGTTCGGTAAGCCGCTCGCCGGTTTCCAGCTCGTGCAGGAGCGCCTGACCATGATGCTGTCCCGGCTCACGTCGATGCAGCTGCACTGCTTGCGTCTGGCTGAGCTCGACGGCGCCGGAACGCTGCGCCCGATCCAGGCGTCGCTGGCGAAGTATCACAACACCAGGGCGGCGCGGGAGATTGCGTCGATGGCCCGTGACATGCTCGGTGGCAACGGCATCCTGCTCGAAAACCACGTCATCCAGCACCTCGCCGACATCGAGTCGCTGCACACCTACGAGGGCACCGAAAGCGTGCAGTCGCTCCTGATCGGGCGGGACCTCACCGGGATCACCGCCTTCCGCTGACCCGATTGCTCGTCTTAGGACTCGGTCGACCTGTGGTCGACGGATGTCGCCGCTCGCGGGCCGGGCGGGTTTCGGTCAGGTGGATGAAATGACCAGTACTCGACATTGTGGAGACATTCGGCGTCTGCCAACGTACGCTATGACGCAATCACTCAGCCCGGCCGCACCAGAACGTGCCAGAGAACACGGGCAGCACTGCGCGCAACCGTCGTGGGAAACTCGGCCTGTGCGCCTGAACCAGGAACGCAGATCGATGACCGACAAACACCTCACCGACGATCAGCTGTTGCTCGAAACGGATTACACCAGCTACGCCAGCTCGTGCCGCGACCCGCACATCACCCCGACGAACGACCTCGTGGAATGCCGACGGCAGAGCGGCCATGACGACACGCACGCCACCAGGTCCGGCCTGCGCGCCATCCGCTGGGCAGTGCCGGAGCCACACGCGGCCTAGCCGAGCACGCCTGACCCCGGCCCGCCCTGTCACACGCCCGTGCCCCGAACGAATTCGACGGAGATTATTCCCGAATCAATGCCAGAAACTCCGAAAAGGTCGTTTCAGAGCAGAATCTCCGTCGAATTGGTTCACCGCCGGAGACGCTGCTCAACCTGTGATGAACAGCCTCCCCGCCCGGAGGCTGCTGCAGCGTGCCCGCGAAGGGGGGGGTGAGTGCCCGATCCTCGCACTCCTTTGAGTGCGTCGCCCGGCCAAACGAGGGGTGGACGCCGCTACCCCGTAGGCTGAACGGGGCACGCTTGACCGAAATTCGACGTGCTCACGCTTGATGAGCTGAGCTCGACGAAAAAAGGCCGAATATGACGCAGAACATTTCCGAACTTCCCCGCATCCGCGCGATGATCCGAAGCGACGGAACGGGAGAGCTCGTCATCGACGGTGTCAGCTCGCGCATCACCGCCGCCGACGAGGCCGGCGTGCGCGAGGAAATCATCAACCGGGTCACGGATGCCGCGCGCGCGATCGATCGCGCGGTGCGCCTGACCGCGGAAGACGAGCAGGGCAAGTCGCCGTTGATCGTTCACCCGAACGGGGACGTAGAAGACGATGGGGCCTTCATCCCGACCTCCTTGGAACCGGGACCGGCATCGGAGCCGGTGTCGACCGCGCCTGCTCCCGTCTCCGCCGCTGTCTCCGCCGCTGTCTCCGAAACCGAGGACGTCGAACTGATCGCGCTGGTCGTGCCCGCAGAACAGCAGAAATCGGGTCTCGACACCGCCGAACTCCAGGCCGCCGGGCTCGATGACGCTGGGCTCGGCACGGCTGCGCTTGACACGGCAACGCTGAAGGAAGCCAAGCGCGATGCCGACATGCGCGATGCCGATGCCGAGGTCATCCAGCAGATCGAACCGGCCCCGTCGGCACGGGCCCATGTCCCACCCCTTACCGCGTTCGATGGCCTCGTGCTCGATCTCGACGCCGACACCGACGATGAGGACGATCAGGAGCAGGACCTCGCGGCCTCGCCCTTCTCCGCTCCCCGGGCAGCCACGAACCTCGTCGGCCCGGCACCGGTGCCGGGCGGCACGTTCGCCGAGGTGCCCGCCGACGACCCCTCGATCGCCCCCGCGGCGTTCGCCGGTGGTGGTCCGAACCTCGCGGACTTCATGAATTCCCGTCCGCCGCTCGTGGCGGGGCCGGCCCTTCTGGGCTGGCAGGGCACGGTGCGGCGCCTCACCGGCGGACTCGTCTCCCCGGCCCCCGGAACCGGCGAGATGTCGCACCGCGCGGCGGTCGCGTCCGTGCAGCGCAGCCTGGTCGGCCCGCGCACGATCGTCGTGCTCAACCCGAAGGGCGGCGCGCACAAGACCACCGCGACCCTGCTCATCGCCGCGACCTTCGGCATCCATCGCGGCGGATACACCCTCGCCTGGGACAACAACGAGACCATGGGCACCCTCGGCGTGCGGGCGCAGACCGCCGCCCACACCAACACCGCAGTTGACCTGCTCCGCGACCTCGACAACTTCGCCTATTCAAGCTCCGCCCGGGTCGGCGACCTCGACAACTACGTGCGCAACCAGGGTGACGCCCGGTTCGACGCGCTTGCCTCCGACCTCGACCCTGCCGGGGCAGCCAGTATCGACGACGTGGCCTTCGGCAAACTGCATGCCGCGCTCAGCCGGTTCTACCGAGTGCTGATCATCGACACCGGCAACAATATGCGGGCGTCCAACTGGGAGGCGGCCGTCGACGCGGCCGACCAACTCGTCGTCGTCTCCACCATCCGAGAGGACACCGCGTACGGCGCGGCCTCGCTGCTCGACGGCCTGCGTCAGAAGGGCCACGCCGACAAAGTCGCGCAGGCGGTCACAATCCTGGCGTCACCGGCCAAGACGGCCGATCGTCAGCTCTCCGTGCGGCTACACGACCACTTCAGCAAGCTGACCCGCACCGTCGTGGACGTGCCGTATGACTCCGCCCTCGTGGCCGGGGGATCGCTGAACTATGACGCGCTCGCGCCGCGCACCCGTAAAGCGTGGCTCGTTGCCACGGCCGCGATCGCCGAAGGTCTCTGACCCGGCGGCGTCCCGGTGTTGAGCCTGCCCGGCTGACAGTGTGCCAGCCGGGATTCAGGCGGCACTGATCTCGGTCGGGCATACTGGCGAAGGCCCGAACGGATGCCCATCGACTCAGATGCCTCGCAAATCAGTGTGTGCATCGAATCCTGCCGAACAGATCAGTGGTCGAACAGATCATTGTGAACAGATCACCGTCGAAGAGAAAGATCAGCGTGCGTAAACTTCCTGCCCTCATCTCCATTGCCACGGTTGCCGTGCTCGCCCTCGCCGGGTGCAGCGGGTCTCCCTCCGACAACACCGGAGCGGCGGGAATCGCCTGCGTCGATTCCGGCACGGCGTCGGAGGCCGTGAAAGTCTCCGGCAAGGCCGGCGCCGAGCCCAAAGTGAAATTCGAGTCGCCGCTGACCACGAAGGCCACCGAGGTCTCCGTCGTGACCGAGGGCAAGGGTGACGCCGTCAAGACCGACGACATCGTCGAACTGGGGTTCTCCGTCTACAACGCGAACACTGGCGAGAAGATGAACGCCGGCGGCTTCGGTGACGACCTCGGCGCTCCCATCACCCTGGCCAAGGACTCGAGTGTATTCCCGGCGCTGATGAAGGGTGTCGCGTGCGCGAACTACGGATCGCGCGTCGCGGTCGTGGCCCCGCCGGCTGACGCGTTCGGCGAGACCGGCAACGAGGAGCTCAAGGTCGGGGCCGAAGACAACATCATCTTCGTCATCGACGTCAAAAGTGAAATCCCCCCTCGCGCGAACGGCGAGGACCAGAAGCCGGAGGACGGCTTCCCGACTGTCAAGCTGGCCGAGGACGGCGCTCCGACCGTGACGATCCCGGCAACCGACGCTCCGACCGAGTTGAAGACCTCGGTTCTCAAGAAGGGTGACGGTGCCACAGTCGCCGAAGCGGACACCGTGGTCATGCACTACTCGGGCGTCGTCTGGTCCACCGGTGAGGTGTTCGACCAGACCTGGGGCAAGAGCGGTCCGACCCCGATCTCCCTGGCCGCCGTCGTTCCCGGCTTCGCCCAGGGTCTCGTCGGCCAGACGGTCGGCTCCCAGGTGATGATCGCGATTCCGCCGGAACTCGGCTACGGCGCCGAGGGCCAGCCCGACGCAGGCATCTCGGGTACCGACACGATCGTCTTCGTCGTCGACATCCTCGCCGCCGGCTAGCCGGCCGTTCGGCTGCGCTCGAACCGACCGGTTTTCTGGGACAGACAGCCGTCGTGCCGGGCACCGCCGCAGTGCCGGTGCGGTATAGCACCGACGAGCACGGCACCCTTCTGCACCTGGCCGAGGTCGCGTCCGGACCGGTCGACATGGAGTTCCACGCTGACCTGGTCGGCCGGGCGCATCCGTGCGTTCAGGTGTGGCGCTTGTCCGAGCCGGTCGAGGTCCATAAAATGTTGATTTCGTGGCTCCGCTCGTTCCCGCTCGTTTCCCTAGTTTTTCCCCCGACCAGGCAGGGATGTCCCATGACCATCATTGAGGCCAGAGGTCTGACCAAGGTGTACCACTCCAAATCCGGGCCGGTGCATGCGCTCGCCGGGCTGGACCTGTCCGTGCCGCGCGGGACCGTCAAGGCGCTGCTCGGCCCGAACGGCGCCGGTAAGACGACCGTCGTCAAGATGCTGACCACCCTGATCCGGCCGGACTCCGGCACCGCGTTCGTCGACGGCATCGACGTCGTCGCCGACCCCAAGGGCGTACGGCGCATTATCGGCGTTTCGGGACAGTACGCGGCCGTCGACGAGAACCTGACCGGGTTCGAGAACCTCGAGATGGTCGGTCGGCTGTACCACCTGGGCGGCGCCGAGTCCCGGCGCCGGGCCCAGGAGCTGATCGACCTCTTCGAGCTGACCGCGGCCGGCAACCGCCCGGTCAAGGGCTTCTCCGGCGGGATGCGCCGCCGGATCGACCTGGCCGGCGCGCTGGTGATCAACCCGAAGGTGCTGTTCCTCGACGAGCCCACCACAGGGCTGGACCCGCGCAGCCGGATCGCGCTCTGGGCCGTCATCAAGCGCCTGGTCGCCGACGGCACCACCGTGCTCCTCACCACCCAGTACCTCGAGGAGGCCGACCAGCTCGCGGACGACATCGTCGTCATCGACGACGGCCGGGTGATTGCAGAGGGCACGTCCGACCACCTCAAGGCGCAGATCGGCGGCCACCGCCTCGAGGTGGCCCTGGTAGAGGCCGGCGACGGCGTGGCGGCACGGGATATCCTCGCCCGTTACGGCGCGGGAGAACCGGCGATCACCAGCGACGGCCGCGGCCTCGAGGTCGCGGTGGTCGACGGGCCGCGGGCGCTGCAGCAGGTGCTGGCGGCGCTGGGTGACGCGGACATCCGTCTGCACGACGCCGGCATGCGCCGGCCCACGCTCGACGACGTGTTCCTGAAACTCACCGGCCACAAGGCGGACAAGGCCGCCGACCAGGCGGACGACGTGGAATTGGAGAAGTCGAAATGAGCTCCGCTGCCACCCTCCCCACCTGGAACCCGCTTTCGCTCTGGTACTCCGACGGCTGGACCGTCACCAAGCGCAACCTGATCAAGATCAAGCGCTCGCCCGACATGCTCGTGTTCGCGGTGATCCAGCCGATCATGTTCGTGCTGCTGTTCAGCCAGGTTTACGCCGGGTCGATCTCCGTGGAAGGCACCGACTACGTCCAGTTCCTCATGGCGGGGATCTTCGCTCAGACCGTCGTGTTCGGGTCGACCTTCTCGGGCGCGGCGATGGCGCAGGACCTCAAGGAAGGGATCATCGACCGCTTCCGCAGTCTGCCCATGACCTCCTCCGCCGTGCTGATCGGACGCACCAATAGTGACCTGGCGTTGAACACGATCTCCATGGTGATCATGATGCTGACCGGGCTGCTCGTGGGCTGGCGGGTGAACTCTTCGGTGCCGGAATTCCTCGCCGGCGTGGGACTGCTGCTGCTGTTCAGCTACTCTTTCAGCTGGGTGATGGCGCTGCTCGGCATGAGCGTGAAGACTCCCGAGGTCATCAACAACGCGTCCTTCCTGATCCTCTTCCCGCTGACCTTCATCTCGAACGCCTTCGTGCCCAGCGACACCTTGCCGACCCCGCTGCGCGTCTTCGCCGAGTGGAACCCGGTTTCGTCGCTGGTGCAGGCGGCACGGGAGCTGTTCGGCAATGAGGGCACAGCTCCGGTGCCCGATATCTGGACCATGCAGAACCCGATTGCCACGGTGCTGATCGGCACCACGGTCATGCTGGTCGTGTTCGTTCCGCTCTGCGTGCGCAAGTTCGCGTCCATCAGTTCCCGCTAGCAGGAGTCAGTGAATCCCCTGGAGAGTGCCCATGAGTGACCCGGTGCCATTCCGCACCGACCGGCGCACCGGAGCGTTGCGCGCGCCCCGCAACACCGCGCCCGGCGGGGCCGGCCCCTGGGACGTGAAGCGCGCTCATCCGTCGCTCTACGGGCCTGCCAACGTGGACTGGGAGCTGATCGAGGTTCCGGCCCAGCGGTTCGTCGCCCTCGACGGGGTCGGCGACCCGGACACGGCGCCGGCCTACATCGAGGCCGTCGAGGCCCTCTACGCCATCGCCTTCGCGGTCAAGTTCGCGGCCAAGCGTGCGCTCGGCCGCGAGATGGTCATCGCACCGCTCGAAGGCCTCTGGTACGCCGACGATGCCTCCGTCTTCACCGCCGGCGCGAAGGCGGAGTGGAAATGGACGCTGCTGATGAGCCAGCCGGACTGGGTGACGGATGCCTTCATCGCCGGGGCCATCACCGGCGCGCTCGCGAAGAAGAAGCTGTCCGCGCTCGCCCGGGTGCGGGTGGAAAGGCTCGACGAGGGGCTGTCGGCGCAGCTGCTGCATGTCGGGCCCTACGCCGCCGAGGCACCCGCCCTCGACCGTCTGCACGGGGAGTTCCTGGCAAGCTACGGGCTGAGGGTGAACGGCCGGCACCATGAGATCTACCTCGGCGACCCGCGCCGCGCCGCGCCCGCGAAGCTGAAGACGGTGCTGAGACAGCCGGTCGCGCCGGTCTGACCCGCGCCGGCCGGGCGGCGCCTACTCCTGACGCCGGCCGAGGTCGGCCTGGATCAGGAGGGCGAACTCCCGCAGCAGCACGGGGTCGACCTCGGCGGCGCCCCGGGGTTCCGAGTCGAACACGCACAGAACGCCGATCCGCTCGCCGGAGTCGGCCTCGATGGGGAAACCCGCGTAGAAGCGGGTCTGCTCCTGGCCCAGACGGGGCGGGCGGGCGGTGAACCGGTCGTCCAGGAGCATGTCAGAAATCACGAACGCTCCGGCCCCGCTCACGGCGAGGGCCGTGATCGACCCGGCCAACGAGTAGACGCGTGGAGTGCAGCCCACGCTCACCAGGTCCCAGAGTCGGTCGCCGTCGATGAGCGTCAGGGCGGCCGACCGGGTGCCGTAGGCGCTTCTGGCCAGGGCAACGATGTGGTCGCAGTGCACCTCGGTGTCGGCGGCGAGGATGCCCAGCCTGGCGACCGCCCGGCGGGGGCCAGGCGAGAGCGGCTTGGCACCCCACGCTTCCGCGCGGCCCTCGGCCGTTCCTCGGGAAGTTCCTCGGGCAGCAGCCAGGTACTCGGCATCGAGCGGTGGCGCCATCTTGTCGGCGAGGAGATTGGCCCACTGCACGTACTGCGCGGCCGTGCGCACCCGCCCCGGCGTTGAGGCGAGGGTTGCGGCCATGGGAACAAAGCAGCGCCGCTCCTGCCCCGCGCAGATCGCCGCGCTGGCCTCGTCCAGGCTGCGGGCGTGCTTCTCGGCCACGGAGCCCAGCCCGGAGTCGAAGGCCGCGATAGACCGGATCGGCTGCACGCCGAGCACGAAGATCCTGGTGCCGAGCGAGGACTCGTGCCGGATCCGGTCGAGCAGGGCGGACAGCTCGCGCTGCCAGACCAGGGCTGACAGGAGGGTGACGGCGTCGGTCGTGCCGAGGCTCACGACGACCGCGTCATAGCGCCAGAGTCCCAGCCCGTCGCGTTCGGCCTGCGATGTGCGGATGGTGACCAGCGGGTTCGGGATGACGTCGACATCCGTGCCCCGCCCGGTGCGAGTCGACAACGCCCGCGCCAGAGATCCGGGCAGGGCCACGTCGTGACTGAGCACGCCCCAGCCGACGGCCGGTCCGCTGCCGAAGAGGAGCACGCGGTCACTGTCGGTTCCCGGGGAATGCGCCTGAGGAGTGTCCCGGGGCCGCGGGATGTCGTCGTAGTCGCGCGTCACGGCCGCCGACCAGGCTCACATCAGGGGTACCAGCACCCAGCGCAGGAGTTGCGGCACGGAGGGCTACCGGCCGCCGCGGCGCTTGCCCGCCCGGGGGCTGGGGGTGTTGCGGGTGCGGCCCGGGGCGCTCGTCGCCTTCTTCGCCACGGCCGGCTTGGATTTCGCCGCCGCGACCCGCACGGCTTTCGCCGCCGCCTTGGCCTTGTCGGTCTTCTTCTCTTTTTTGACCTTTTCGGTGCCGGCGGGCAGCGAGTCGACCCGCGAGCTGTCTTTCGTGCGGCCGCGCACGATGCCGATGAACTCTTCGACGTCTTCCGTGGTCTCACGGGAGAGCCAGGCCAGGGACACCTGGCTCTCGGCGACATCCTCGACCGGGCGCGAGATGACATCCTTTCGGCCGTATAGTCGGGCGATCGAATGGGGGACGATCAGGATGCCGACCCCAGCCGCGACCTGCGCCATCGCGTCGTCGAGGTCGCGCATGGCCGGGAGCGGGCGGCGGGTGCCGTCCTTGACCTCGGTGGCCACGAGGCGCCATTCGGGCACGTCGTCGGGGTCCTGCAGCAGGTGTTCTTCGGCCAGGTCGGCCACCAGCACGCTGTCGGCGTCGGCGATGAAGTGGTCTTTGGCCGCGACGACCACCGGGATCTCCCGGTAGAGGGCGATCAGGCTGAGATCGGTCTCATCGACGGGCAGGCGCACCAGGCTGATCTGGGCGCGGCCGTCACGCAGCACCGCGTCCTGTTCGGACGGGTCGGTGCGGAAGACCTCGAGTGGCTGGTCGGGGCGTCGATCGGCCCAGGTGCGGGTCCACTTGGTGGGGGTCACACCGGCGACGAAGGCAAGGGAAAAGGTCACCGGCATCCTTTCTCGTGATGGCACTGCGAACGTAGATCCGTGGGGAGCGGCTGTCTCTCAGGCTATGCGGGTGCTCTCAGGCTATACGCTTGGCTGATGAGCGAGAAGAAGACCCAGACCATGAAGCCCGCCACGGCGGCCCAGAAGCTCGGGATTCTGCTCGAAGCAGCCCCGGAAGAATTCCAGAGCGTGCCCGTGTCGCGCACCGAACTGGCCGCGCTCGAAGCGAAACCGCCTGCCTGGCTGGTCGAACTGCGGGCGAACGGCCCGCATCCCAAGCAGGTCGTCGCCGCCAAGCTTGGCGTCTCGATCTCCGGCCTCGTGCGCGGCGCCGTGACGGAGCCGCTCACCTCCGCCGAGATCCAGGCTCTGCTGCAGCAGCCGCCAGCCTGGCTCGTGACCGAGCGTGCCACCCAGTATGAGGTGCGCGAGGAGCAGATCCGGGTCAAGGACCGCGACGCCGAGCGCGCCCGCAAGATCGCCCACGTCGCCCGCCAGGCAGCCCAGAACGAGAAGGCCGGTCGCGGCCGCTAGCGCCGCCGTCCCGCGCGCACGTCGCTCCCTCCGCGTCGTCTCACCAATTCGACGGAGATTTTGCCTGTAGGACGTCGATTCCGGCCTTTTTGGCCAACTCGGGCCAAAATCTCCGTCGAATTCGTTCGGGGCGGGAGACGCTGCTGTGTCGGGTGTCGGGTGTCGGGTGTCGGGTGTCGGGTGTCGGGTGCGGGGTGCCGGGTGTCGGGGTGCCGGGTGTATCGGGTGTAGCGGGGGTCGGGGTGCCGGGCCTCCTAGGCGTCGTACTGCGCGCGCAGGAACGTGACGATCTCGTCCAGTTCGGCTTGCGAAATGGAATGGCCCATGCCCTCGTAGATGCGCTCGGTAAGTGTGGAGTGTTCGGGAAGCCAAGCCCGGGTGCGGTCGACGGCATCCTGCGGGATGACCGGATCGGCCGTGCCGCGACCCCAGAAGACCGGCAGGCGCCGCTCACGCAGGCGCTCGTCACCGGTGTGCTTGCTGCGCCCCACGAAACCGGACAGCTGCACCGCGAACGCGAACCGGTCGGGTGCCTGACGCAGCAGCTGCAGCGCCATAGCCCCGCCCTGCGAGAAGCCGAGTAGTCCGACGGACGCGGGCTGCTCGGGAAGGCCGTCCAGCCATTCGAGCACCCCGGCAGCGGCAGCATCCAGTGCGTCAGCGCTCGGCGAGCCCGGGTTGACCTTGGCGCCGGCGGCCCCGATCGGGAACCAGGCCCAGCCCGGACCGGCCGGGAGCGGGGCGCGCAGCGCGGCGATCACCGGATGCAGCGGCAGGTGCGGCGCCAGCGAGAAGAGATCCCCCTCGTGCGAACCGTAGCCGTGCAGAATCAGCAGAAGCGGTCGCCCGGCGCGGTCGGCGCCAGACGCGCTCCACAGCACGCCATCCGGGTCGATGGGCTCGGCGCACGCCGCGGCGGCGCCGGTGGTGCTGCTCTCGGTGGTGTCGTCGCTCCCGGTGGAGGCGTCGCCGCCGGGATTGGTGTCGTTCGGGCCCATGGTGGTCCTCCTGTTCGAGGTCGACACCGAGAAACGCCGACGGGTCAATCTTTCCACTCCCGGGGACGCGGCAAAATCGGTCGGCATCCGTCGTCCCCGTGCAGAACTCCGGCGATCCGCTGCGAGAAGCCGGAAAGATGCCCGTATTTGCGGGAACCGTGCCACGGCTCCGCCGAATTTCAGGGGTCATGCACCACTGGCCGGCACTTCCCCACGTGGCGGCGGCATCCGCGGGCACCCCGTGGCCAACTCAGGAGATTCCGGCAGCGGCGGGCGCGCCCCCGCAGAGTTCCGCATGTTACCGCGTCGTTTCGCTGGGCGGCCGCGCCAGCCACCCGTTTCTCCTGAGTCAGCCTCACCTCACTCGCCCCGCCTGGCCTGCCCTGGCCGGCCCGAGCATCCGTCGCCACCTGCTCGACCGGCGGCGGATGTCCCGATCAGTTGGTCCGCCGCCTCGCCCCGCGCCGCCGGAGTGAGGCCCGCGAGGTCGCCCGTCGCCCACCAGAGACGGCCGGCGAACCCCAGTCCGGTGTTGTGGGTGACTGCGCCGGCCCGAGCCACTCGGTCGATGAACCCGGCGAGGGGAGCGAGGCCGAAGGAGATCCCCACTGGGTGATGCGCATGGCCGCGCCGTTGGTCGTGCCGAAGCGCCCGGACTCGAGGGATGACACGCCGGATCGCAGGCGCTCAAGCGTCGTCGTCGAGGGTCCGAGCAGATCGAGGGAGCCGCGCGCCCGCGCCCGTTTCACCGAGTCGAGAAGCCGCTTCGCGAAGACGCCGGGGTCGCCCTGGCCGTGACAATCGATCAGGAGCGGACCAGCAGACTGGCCTGCTCCGTGTCATCCGTGATCGACCCGGCGGGCATCCCGACGGCGATCGGCTGGTGCGGTCCGGGGTTCCGAAACCCCTCACTGGCGCCGTAGTCGGCCTCGATCTAAGCCCGGGACAGGTCCTGCGTCGGCATCCCGAGTGCATCGCCGAGGGCCAGCCGGTGAAGGCGCCGAGCGCGCGGTCGTGGCGCGCCGCCGCAGTTCTCTGCCTCACCATGCGCAGACCGTCGCCGCACGCGCGCCGGACCGCGCCCGTTCCGTCCGACCCGCAGCGGGGTGCCTATGGCGTATCCGGGCGCAGGGTACGACAGAATAGCCTCATGAGCGTGCGCACCCCTGACCCCGATCCGGACTGGACGCCTGGCCCCGAGGGCGCGGGGCCGCCCCACACCAACCCGGGCTGGCTGAGCGACGTCGAGCTGGCCGAAGTGCGGCGCCGACTTCCGATCCTTTACATCGAGGCGGTGCCCGTGCGAGTCGACGGCCTCGGCCAGGTCGTGGAGGTCGGCGTGCTCCTGCGCGCCCGGTCGACCGGCGAGATGACCCGGATGCTCGTGTCCGGCCGCGTGCTCTACGGCGAGACCCTGCGCGACGCCCTCTTCCGGCATCTCGAGAAGGATCTCGGCCCGATGGCCTTCCCGCAGCTGCCGATGAGCCCGGTGCCGTTCACGGTGGCCGAATACTTCCCGATGCCGGGCATCACCGCGTTCACGGATGACCGCCAGCACGCCGTTTCGATGGCCTACGTCGTTCCCGTCACCGGCACCTGCGACCCGCGCCAGGACGCCCTCGAACTGACCTGGATGACCCCCAAGGAGGCTGCCTCCGACGCGGTGGCGGCCGAGATGGAGGGCGGGCGCGGGGCGCTGCTGCGCATGGCGCTCGCCTCGGTCGGCGAGCTGCGCTAAGCCGCCTGATGGCGGCCCGATCCTGCGGGCCGCCGCTGCGAGCTACTCGGTCGTGACGAGTGACAGACGACGCGCGAGCGAGCGCGGTCGCACCAGGCGCACTTCGTGGAGCTGTTCGCCGAGCACTTCCTGATCCTGCTCGTGGCCGTCGGGGGCGTAGCCGTTGCGCTTGTAGAACGAGTGCGCGCGGGGGTTGTTTTCGGCGACCCACAGGTAGGACGGGCCCTCGTCGACGACGGCGTCGAAGAGCTGCTGGCCGATGCCGGTGCCGTGGTAGGCGTCGAGCAGGTAGATGAAGTAGAGCTCCATCGGGGCCGGTTTGTCGGCGTCGCGGGACGGCCCGCTGCCGGCGAATCCGACGATCTCGCCGTCGACGAGGGCCGCAACCTGGCGGTGGTTCGGTCCCTGGGCGCTGAACCGGCGCCACATGGCGGCCAGGCGTGCGGGCTGCAGCTGCTCAAGGGCGGCCTCGCTGAGCAACTGGTCGTAGGTTTCGTGCCAGCAGGTGGCATGCACGCGGCCGAGGCTGTCGGCATCCGCTTCTGCGACGGGACGAAGTACTGCTGTGGTGGCCATGACCCGAGACTAGCTCAGCCGCAGGCACCCGATTGACGCTGCCGGGTTCTGCCCGTGGTCACTGCGCCGACGGCTCCCGTCCGATCCGCGACTTCCCGGTCTACGGCGGCTCCAGACCCCGCCGATGAGTCGGATAACAAGTGGCTAACTCCTGAGATCCGGTGGCGCCATGGTGCGGCGCCACGTGATTCCGGGGCCGAGCATCCGTCACGGGCATGTTTCTCCTGAGTTGGCCACAACGCAGAACGGGCCGGCCTCGGGAGAGGCCGGCCCGTTCACAGTGGAACTAACGTGCAGATGCTGCCGAGCGACTAGCCCTGCGCGCGGCGCGGGGCCGAGCGACGAGCGCCGCCGGTGGCGCCGGCGCCGCGCACGAGGCCTCCGACCTGGAGGCCGCCGGAGCGACCACCCTGGGCCGGACGGCTCTGGGCGTTGCCCGATCCCTGGCTGCGACCGGATGCCGCGGGGCGGCCCGAGCGCTCCTGGCGCGCTCCGCCGGCGGGTGCCACTGCGTCGCTGCCGCGGTGTCCGCGGTTGCCACGTGCTCCACCGGCGCGGGCGCCGGAGTCACGGGAGCCGGAGTCGCGCTCATCGCGGTTGACGCGCTTGCGCTGGGCGTTGGCGCCCTGCGAGCGGCCGCCCTGGGACTGGCCGTGCGGCTGCTCCACGCGGGGGAGCGGCTTGACGTACGCTGCGACGTCGCCGACGAGGGCGTCCACGGCGGGGGAGGACGCGGTCACGCGCTGCGGGGTCACCTTGATGGCGGCCTTGCGCAGCAGCGCGTCGGTGTCGCGGCGCTGTTCGGGGAGAACCAGAGTCACGACGTCGCCGGCGCTGCCGGCGCGGGCGGTCCGGCCCGAGCGGTGCAGGTACGCCTTGTGCTCGGCCGGCGGGTCGACGTGGATGACGAGTTCGATGTCGTCGACGTGCACGCCGCGGGCGGCGACATCCGTGGCGACGAGAACCTTCACGTCGCCGGCGCTGAACGCGGCGAGGTTGCGGTCACGGGCCACCTGTGAAAGGTTGCCGTGCAGGTCGACGGAGGGGATCCCGGCGTCGGTGAGCGACTTGGCGAGCTTCTTGGCCTGGTGCTTGGTGCGCATGAAGAGGATGCGGCGGCCGGAACCGCTCGCGAGCTTCTCGACGAGCGCCTTCTTCGATTCGACGCCGTCGATCTCGAAGACGTGGTGCGTCATCGCGGAGACGTGGCTGTTGGCCTCGTCGACCGAGTGCATGACCTCGTTGTGCAGGAAACGGCGCACGATCTTGTCCACCCCGTTGTCGAGCGTGGCCGAGAATAGCAGGCGCTGGCCGCTGCTGGGCGTCTTGTCCATGATGCGCGTGACGACGGGCAGGAAGCCCAGGTCCGCCATGTGGTCGGCCTCGTCGAGTACGGTGATCTCGACGGCGTCCAGGCTGATGAAGCCCTGCTTCATGAGGTCCTCGAGGCGACCCGGGCAGGCCACGACGATGTCGACGCCGGCCTTGAGTGCGGAGACCTGGCGGCCCTGCGAGACGCCACCGAAGATCGTGGTTGTGTTGAGGCCGTACGCCTCGGCCAGCGGCGTGAGCGCGTTGGTGATCTGCGTGGCCAGCTCGCGGGTCGGGGCGAGGATGAGGCCGAGCGGGCGGCCCGGACGACGTCGGCCGCCGGCGAGCTGGCCGCCGAGGCGCGACACCATGGGCAGTGCGAACGCGAGGGTCTTGCCGGAGCCGGTCTTGCCGCGGCCGAGCACGTCGCGGCCGTTGAGGGTGTCGGGCAGCGTGTCCACCTGGATCGGGAACGGGCTGTCGATGCCCTGCTCGGTCAGGATGGCAACGAGAGGGGCCGGCACGCCGAGCGCGCTAAAGGAAGTTTCAGACAAAATGGTGCCTTTCGGGCATCAGATTCCTCGGGCATCCGTTCCGCACGGGCGGCAACTCGGAGCCTCAGAGGTTTCACATGGCGAAGGTGCCGATGGGCACATCCGTTCGCCGTAAGAAGGTTTAATTCGAAAAATCGGGCCGGCCCTGGTGGGCTGCCGCAATAAGAAGAGGCGTTCTACGACGCAGCGGGCGCAACTACGCACCCGCAAGCTTCCATCGTAGCGGATGCTGTCAAGCCCTAGGGTCGAACGCCCGCCCGACGGGAGCCGTGGGATGGCGCTCCGCACCGGGGGTCAGCTCGCCGACGGGCACCTCCGCGGCCACGGTATTGCCGGCCTGGGGCAGCGGACAGGCCCACATCGGGTCGTACGCGCAGGATGGGTTGTAGGCGAAGTTGAAGTCGAGGATGATGCTGTCGTCGTCGGCCCCGGCGCCCAGGTCGGCGCCCTTAATCGTGTCGAGCAGGTAGCGACCGCCGCCGTAGGTTCCGCCGGGCTTGCCGGCCAGACCGTCGCGCACAGGCAGAAAGAGCCCGCCGCCGTAGTTGGAGAGCCGCCACAGGTCGATTGGTCCCAGGTAGGGCAAACGCACGGTGCCGACGAGGTCGAACTGCACCTTCCCGTCGGTGCCGGTGTCAACCGAGATGCGCATCGGATGTTCCGCGCGGTGCACCTCGGCCTCGAACCGCCAGTCGGGGTCGTAGGCGGCGACCGGCAGCCCGGTGAAGCCGGCCCGGTCGTCGGGCATCAACGGCGACGCCGAATGCCCGCCGAACAGGTCGTCCCTGCCGCTCCGCCACAGTTCGTGGCCGGCGGCCGGGTCGTGCGCGCTGAGCTGGCGCACGCCGCCGTACAGCCCGAACACGCGCCGACGCCAGTCGGCCACCTGCAGGGCGCCGAGGGTGGTGCTCACGAGCTCGCGCCGGACTCATCGACGCCGAGGTCGAGGCTCCAGTTCGGCGCGAGGCGCTTGAGCTGGTGCAGCCGCCACTGCCAGAGCGCCCAGAAAACGGGCCAGCTGGCCAGGGTGAGCGCGCCGGTGCGGAAGATCAGCTGGTCTCGAAAAAGCGTCTTGCCGGTGCCGGCCGGGTCGGGAGACACGGCCATCCGGTGGTCCCAGAGGGTGACCGAGGCGAGCGGCCCCGATACCCCGCGGCCGGTGTCACGCAGGATGCGCACGCCATCCTTCCGGGTGGTCGCCATGGTCAGGCGAATCACTTGGTCGCCCATCGGCACCAGGCCGAGCGCAGTCAAGCTGACCGGATGCTCACCCGGCTCCCAGATGGTGGGGAACCCATCCATCTCAAGCGATTCGACGCTCACCACGGGCGAACTTACCTCGCGGAACACGGCAGGACTCCGCAGGGCGCGCCAGGCGGCATCGGGGGAGCAGTCGAGGATCTCTTTCAGAAGAACACGCATGACCCCAGTCTGTGGTGCTGGGGCATGCAGTACAACTAAGAGGGTGGCAATTCGATACTGGCTGGGCGTTGCCTCACGCGAACACGTGCTGCGCGCCGTCTCGGTGGGGCTTGTGCAGGCCAGCCACGGGGCCCGGGTGGCGCTCGAGCAGATGGGCGAGTCCGACGGGGTGGTCTACTATTCCCCGAAGACGAACATCGACGGCGACACGCTGCGCGAGTTCACCGCGATCGGTCGCATCGCCCCCGGAATCGTGCATCAAGGCGAGTCCGCCGCCCCGAGCTCGTACCGCCCGTGGCGACGTCACATCGATTACGAAACGGATGTCGTGGCCGCCTCCATTCGCCCGCTCCTGTCGGTTCTCGAGTTCACCCGCAGCAACCCCGACTGGGGCTACCAGCTGCGCCGGGGGCTGCTCGAGATCTCCCGGCACGACTTCGAGGTGATCCGGCGGCAGATGCGCCGGGAGTAGCGCTGGTACCAGCCGTTCTTCGCAGATGATGCCGAGGCGACCCGTTTCCGCGGCGATTGTGGGTGGGATCGGCGATTTTCGAGGACGTGCCACCGGGTGCGGCGCCGGGGTGAGGCGCATCCTTTCGGTACACTGAAGGCATGACTGGCGAGTTCTGGTGGGTGCCCTCGGCCGTCGTGTTCGGTGGGGCGGCAGCGGTCGTCGTGGTGATCGTGATGATCATGCGGCGCCGGGTCCGGGCGCGCGCGCGCGTCGACCTCGCTCTGGCCGCGGAGCGCACCCGAGCCGCCGCAATCGCCCTCGTGCGTGCGGATGACCTGATCGAGGTCGCCACCGACGAGCTCGGTTTCGCGGTCGCCCAGTTCGGGGAGAACGCCACCAGCGACTTCGCCGCCGCGCTCGACGCCTCCCGGCGGCAGGTGCGTGACGCGTTCCTGCTGCAGCAGAAGCTCGACGACAGCGTGCCCGACTCCGAGGGTGAGCGTCGCCGCTGGACCGAGGAGATCATCGTGCTCGCCGACGAGGCCGTCAAGCGCCTTGGCGCGCAGACCCGCACTTTCGACTCCCGGCGCGGCGTCGAACGGGATGCCCCGCTGCTGCTTGAGAAGTTGCGTCGTCGCCTCGACCGGGTCGCCGACCGCGTCGCGGCCGGCACCGCCAGCCTCTCCCGACTCAGCCGCACGTATGCCGCGCACGCCCTGGCCCCGATCAGCGGCAACGTCGCCCGCGCCGAAGAGGCCGTCGATGACGCCCGCCGGGCAGCGGATGCCGCGGCCGCCCGTCTCTCCCGCGAAGCCACCGACCCCGTGGGTGACCAGTTGCTCGCGGCCGAGCAGGCCCTGCACCGCGCCGGCACCCTGCTCGACGCGATCGAACAGGGCGAAGACCAGTTGCACGTCGGATTCGCCTCCCTGGCTCGAGCGCTCGACGCGGCGGACGCCGAGCTGGCCGAGGTGCGCGCGCTGCGCGACACCCACGAGGAGACCACGGCCCGCGGCGAACTGAACCGCGTTATTGCGGAGGCCGACCGGGTGGTCGGCGAGTTGCGGCAGCCGTCGCGCTTGAGCGACCCTGCCGCTGACCAGTCCCGACTGCGCACGGCAATGGACGGTCTCGACCTGATCCGTTCCGAGGCCCGCAACCGCCAGTTGCGGCTCGACAACGCCCGCGGCGCGCTGACCGGCGCTCTGTTGGCCGCGCGCAGCCAGATCACCGTGACCCGCGACTTCATCACCGCGCATCCCGGCCGCGTGGGCGCTGTGGCGCGCACCCGCCTCGCGGAGGCCGAACGCAAGCTGAGCCTGGCGGCTTCGGAGGCCGACCCGGTGTCCGCACTGGACACCGCGCGCAGCTCGATGACCCATGCCACGGATGCCGACGCGCTCGCCCGCTTCGACGACCGGTAGCGCCGCCGCTACCCTTGGGGAGTGAACAAAGACGCGCCCCAACAGAAGTACCAGGTCCGTTTCGATGTCGGCCTGGCCGGGTTCCAGGCTCTGGCCGCCGAGGCCGACGTGGTCATCCTGGCCGACGCTTTGCCGTCGCCCGGCTCCGAGATCGTTCTCCCGACTGCCCTGCACGAGCACCAGGTCATCGCCGCAACCCTCGCCAATCGCGAGAGCGTGGCTGATTGGGTGCTCGCCCGCCAGGCGGAGAAGGGAGACCGGTTCTCCGTGGCCGTGATCGCCGTGGGCGAGCAACGCCAGGGCGGCACCCCCCGGTTCGCGGTGGAGGACTTCCTCGCCGCCGGCGCCGTGATCGACGCCCTCGCCGCCCGCGGCATCGACCACTGCTCGCCGGAGGCGGCCGCGGCCGCCGCGGGATTCGCGGGTCTCGCGCGGGCCGTGCGGCACCTGGTCACCGCGTCCGAAACCGCCCAGGCGCTCGTCGCCGAGGGGAGGTCGGCCGAGGTGCAGGCGACGGATGCCCCGGCGCGCTCCCCGGGAATCTCCCGATTGCGGGAATTCGCCTTTCCGGGCTGAGGTTGTTCCTGAAGCGGTCTCCGAGCCGAACCCCTCGTTTCACCCTCACCGTTTGAATCTCACTGAAGGAGCAACTCCCATGAAGGCAGTACTCAACGGCACCGTCATCGCCGAAGCACCGCAGGCAGATCTTCTCAAGATCGAGGGCAACTGGTACTTCCCACCGGCGAGCGTGAACTCCGAGTTCCTCGTCGAGAGCCCCACGCAGTACACCTGCTCCTGGAAGGGCGCGTGCCAGTACTTCAGCGTCAAGGACGGTGAGACTCTGCTGCAGGATCGCGCCTTCAGTTACCCGACTCCGCCCTCGGCCTCCTTCGACCGGGTCGGCCAGGACTACAGCAACTACGTCGCCTTCTGGAAAGAGGTCCAGGTCTCCGAGTAGACCGCTCCTGGCCGGAAGGACGGCCCGGGTAATCGGTGGTCGAGCCTGTCGAGACCACAGGGCAGCGCTAGGGCTTCGCCGCCCCCGCAGCCTGTCGCCGGGCGGCGGCCGTGATCTCGCGCCGGGTCCACCGGATCAGGAACCGCTTGTCGAATCCGCGCACGCACAACCCGCAGGCGAACGCCCGGGTGGGTTGTCGGTAACGGTAGTGCGCGTGGCCGGCCGGGCAGGTGCCGACCCACGGCGCGAGCTCGTCGGCGATGTCCCCTTCGTGCGTGCTCTTGCCGTCATAGCCGAGGTTCCGCGCGATCACCTTCCACTTCGGCCCGTGGCCGGCGCGCGGTCCGGCCAGAGCGTGCGCGACCTCGTGCAGCAGGATCTGGTGCACGTCATCGTCTTCGTAGCGCGCCGCCAAGTAGCGGGACACGGTGATGCGCCGCACGGTGAAGTTGCAGAGCCCCGCTCGCTTCTTCGCGTTGTCGAAGGCGAAGGTCCAGCTGGGATCGAGGTGCAGCGTGATCAACGCGTCCGCCCAGTGCCGCACCCGGTCGAGGTCGGCCATCAGGGTGCGACCGCCACCTGGTAAAGCCGGTCGTCGCCAGTGGAAGGGGTGCCGCGGCCATCCGTATTATTGCTCACGAACCACAGTGTGCCATCGGGCCCCGACACCACATCGCGCAGCCGCCCGAAGCTGTTCCCGAACCAGTCATCGACCTCGCCTGTGGAGGGATCGATGCGCCACAGCCGCTCGCCGCGCAGGGCCGCCATGAAGATGGTGTCGTTCACGATGGCGAGCCCGCTCGGGCTGGCCTCACTGGTGGGCCACTGCTGCTCCGGGTCGAGGTAGCCGGAGTCTGCGCTCTGTCCCCGGCCCTCGACGATCGGCCAGCCATAGTTGCCGCCCGGGGTGATGAGGTTGAGCTCGTCCCAGGTGTTCTGTCCGAACTCGCTGGCCCAGAGTCGGCCGCTGGAGTCCCAGGCGATCCCCTGCGGGTTGCGGTGGCCGTAGGAGTAGACGAGCGTGCCGAACGGGTTGTCGTCCGGCACGGCGCCGGTCGGCGTCATCCGCAGGATCTTGCCGCCGAGGGAACCCAGGTCCTGGGCGTTCTCGGGGTTCCCGGCGTCGCCGACCGTGGCGTAGAGCAGGCCGTCCGGGCCGAAACCGAGCCGACCGCCGTTGTGGTTACCGGCCTTCGGGATGCCGCCCTGCACCGGTTCGGATGCGCCGAGGGTGTGGCTTCCGACCGTGCCGAGCAGCGGCATCCGTACGATCCTGTTGTCGTCGGCGGACGTGAAGTAGGCGTAGACCCACCCGGTTCCGCCCGGTGCGGCCGGGTCGGCCAGTGCGGCGAGGCCGAGCAGCCCGCCTTCACCGCCCGGGCTCGCCTCGGCGACCCGGCCGGCGTCGCGCAGGCTGCCGTCGGGCAGGAGTTCGCGCATGAGGGTCGTGTCGCGTTCGCTGATCAGGGTGCCGTCGTTCGGCAGTCGCAGGATCGACCAGGGGGCATCCAGCCCGGATGCGATCACGACCGGGGCGTCGACCGGCCGCACCGATGGCCCGGCGGTGCCGGTCGGCCCGGGTGCAACGGTGTCGGACGGAACCGGCTGGGCGGGGGTCGAGGTCTCTGCCGCGGGCCCGGGCGCGGTCGCCGTGCACGCGCTGAGCAGCAGGAGCGCGCCCAGGGCCAGCACCCCGGCCGCGCCGCTGCGTGGTGGCATCCGCCCGCTCATCTTCAACCTCCTTCGCACCGGCACGCTCGCCGGCGCTGTGTCCAGCATGCCCCGAATTTCTGCTTCGTGGTGAGTGGCCCGTTCCGTGCGTAGCTCCTGCAAATCGATGTCTGGATGCAGCCGGCCGGTCAATCGCCGGCCGGCGCCCCGCGGTGCCGACGCGCTACTGCTGTAAGCGGGACTGTCGCCGCTCGGCAATGAATGACTCGACCACCGCAACGGCGACGAGCGCACTCTCGAGGAGGGCGGGTGTGGCGCCGGCCTGCTCCCGCAGCGTCACCGAGGCCGTGAAGTCTGCCAGGGCGGCGTCGAGGTCGCCCTGTTCGAAGTGAACCTTGCCGCGGCTTTCCCGGGCGAACGCCGCGACGGCGCCCCACTCGTGCGTCTCGGACTCGAGCACACAATGGGTCAGCTCGGTCACCGCCTCGTCGAGCTTGCCTCGGTACTGCTGTACCTGGGCGCGACGGATGCGACTGAACGCGAGTTCTTCCCGCGACCCGGTGAACCGGGACTGGCGCAGCGCAGTGTTCGCCATGTCCCAGGCCTCGTCGATCCGGCCGGTCAGCCGCAATAGCACGACCTTCTCGTTGAGGGCGGACAGGCTGCGAAGCTCGCCGAGTTCTTCGAGGCGCAGCTCAGCAGCAGAGAGGTCGACTTTCTCACGCAGGGTGACGGCGTCATAGCCAATGATGATGGGCAGGGTGTGGTCCTGAGGCGAAGGCGGCACATGCCGCGGAGTAAACGTGGTCCCAACCAGCGTAGCCGGGCCGGGCCGGGCTGGTCCCCGATCCGGCCTGATCCACCGGCATCCGTCGCCCTCGTCCCCCCGCCGCGAGCCGCACACGTGGCTAACTCAGGAGATCCCAGCGCGTGAGCACATAAAGCCGCATGAACACGGATGCCCGCAGCACCTTGGCCCCGGATCTCCTGAGTTGGCCACACATCACCCGGCACGCGACGCCCAACCCGTGACCCCCGGCGTAACCGCGGCTCAGCTGCCGAGTTGGAACACCGTGCGGCCGGGCAGCGGGGACGGGGTGGCCGTCACATCCGTCGTCACTATCGCGGTCGCCATGAAGTGCGTGAGCTCAGCACCCTCGACCACTTTCGACGGATGCGGCCCGCCCGCCAGCAGCCGCGACACCCAGCTCGTGTCGATGGGGGTGTGCGCGGCGACGAAGACGATATTGCCGAACCGGCGCCCCTTGAGCACCTGGGTCTCCGCGAGGGCGAGCACGTGTCCGAAGACGGCTGACAGCGTCGCGGCCTGTGAGCGGGCGAACGGCAGACCGGGCCCGTCGGCGACGTTCACGACGAGCACCCCGCGCGGCGACAGAAGGGGAGCGGCCAAGTCGTAGAACTCGCGGCTGGTCACGTGGGCCGGGGTGCGGGCCCCGGAGAAGATGTCGACGACGACGAGGTCCACCGCGCCGTGCAGCCCGGCCGGCAGCTTGGCCAGAACCTCGCGGGCATCACCGTGCCGCACGCGCAGCTGCGCCCGCTTGTCCCAGGGCAGCTCGCCGCGAACGAAATCGATCAGGTCGCTCTCCAACTCCACGACCTGCTGGCGGGAGCCCGGCCGGGTCGCCTCCACGTATCGGGGGAGGGTCAGCGCGCCGGCGCCGAGGTGCACGGCGGTGATCGGCTCGCCCACCTCGCCGATCAGGTCGATCACGTGACCGATCCGCTGCACGTATTCGAAGAACAGCTCGCCCGGATCGTCCAGGTTCACGTTCGACTGCGGCGTGCCGTCCACGATCAGGTTGAAGCTGCCCGGGGTGAATCGGTCGGGCTCGATGACGGCGTGGTGGCCGCTCAATTTCAAGGTGATCGACGGATGTTGCGCTACAGGCCTGCTCATCCCTCAAGTCTGCGCCCTCCGCAGTCTGCACCGGGGCGGCCCGAAACCGGGTTATACCTGAGAATTTATGGCACGTCAAGAATTGAGTGGACATGGTGAACTAACCGGCATATAGTTGTTCTTTGCGCTCCCAGACTAAACTCTGCCTTCATATTGCGGTCGGCTTTGCGTGCTCAAGCCACCTTGACGCATACCTCGTTCCAGGATTTCAGAACACCGGAATTTCAGAACGCGAGGGTCTGAGGAGTTCGTACTCGGTATTCCTTACTAACAGTGACTAGACCTGACGGGGTCCACGGAGGTTATTTCCTTGGCTGCTGCGCGCAACGCAACCACCAACTCACCCAAGAACGGACGCGCCGCTGGCCGTCTTTCGTTCGCGAAGATCACCGACAATCTGACTGTTCCGGATCTGCTTGCTTTGCAGACCGAGAGCTTCGATTGGCTCGTCGGTAACGACAACTGGAAACAGCGTGTCGCAGAAGGCCAGGCGGCCGGTCGACAGGACCTGCCGACTCGCACGGGGCTCGACGAGATCTTCGAAGAGATCTCACCCATCGAGGACCTCGGCGAAACGATGCAGCTGTCGTTCACAAACCCGGAACTCGAGCCGGAGAAGTACACCATTGACGAGTGCAAGGAAAAGGGTAAGACCTACTCCGCACCTCTCTATGTGAACGCTGAGTTCATGAACCACCTCACCGGTGAGATCAAGACCCAGACCGTGTTCATGGGTGACTTCCCGCTGATGACCCCCAAGGGCACCTTCGTGATCAACGGCACCGAGCGTGTCGTTGTCTCACAGCTGGTCCGCTCCCCGGGCGTCTACTTCGACCGCCAGCAGGAGAAGACGTCCGACAAGGACATCTACTCCGCTCGCGTCATCCCGAGCCGCGGTGCCTGGCTCGAATTCGAGATTGACAAGCGCGACCAGGTCGGCGTTCGCATCGACCGCAAGCGCAAGCAGTCCGTCACCGTCTTCCTCAAGGCCCTCGGCCTCACGA
The DNA here is from genome assembly GCF_004402575.1 of Cryobacterium sp. TMT2-4. Taxonomy (NCBI): domain Bacteria; kingdom Bacillati; phylum Actinomycetota; class Actinomycetes; order Micrococcales; family Microbacteriaceae; genus Cryobacterium; species Cryobacterium sp. TMT2-4. The sequence goes on from NZ_SOGE01000031.1 coordinate 71,008, forward strand.
GCGAAGAGATCCTCGAGGAGTTCAAGGGCTTCGCGTCGATCGAACTCACCCTTGAGAAGGACAACATCCTCACCAAGGAAGAAGCCCTCAAGGACATCTACCGCAAGCTGCGTCCGGGCGAGCAAGTTGCCGCCGAGGCCGCGCGTGCGCTCCTCGACAACTTCTTCTTCAACTCCAAGCGCTACGACCTGGCCAAGGTCGGTCGTTACAAGATCAACCGCAAGCTCGGACTCGAAGCGCCGCTCAGCGACTCCGTGCTGACACTTAAGGACATCCTGGCCACGATCAAGTACCTGGTTGCGCTGCACGACAACCAGACCACGATCGCCGGCGTCCGCGACGGCAAGCAGACCGACATCCGCATCGACATCGACGACATCGACCACTTCGGCAACCGTCGCATCCGTGCCGTCGGCGAGCTCATCCAGAACCAGGTGCGCACCGGCCTGTCCCGCATGGAGCGCGTCGTTCGCGAGCGCATGACCACGCAGGACATCGAAGCGATCACCCCGCAGACCCTGATCAACGTGCGCCCCGTCGTCGCCGCGATCAAGGAGTTCTTCGGTACCAGCCAGCTGTCGCAGTTCATGGACCAGAACAACCCGCTCGCCGGACTGACGCACAAGCGTCGCCTGTCCGCGCTGGGTCCGGGTGGTCTGTCCCGTGACCGTGCCGGCGTCGAGGTGCGAGACGTTCACCCCTCGCACTACGGCCGCATGTGCCCCATCGAAACCCCGGAAGGCCCGAACATCGGCCTGATCGGTTCGCTCGCCTCGTTCGCGCGGATCAACGCCTTCGGTTTCATTGAGACCCCGTACCGCCGCGTCGTCGATGGCAAGGTCATGAACGACCAGATCGACTACCTCACCGCCAGCGAAGAAGACGAGTTCATCGTCGCCCAGGCGAACGCCCCGCTCACCAAGGACTGGCACTTCGCCGACGCCCGTGTTCTCGCCCGCAAGAAGGGTGGAGAGGTCGACCTCTTCCCCGCGGAAGACATTGGCTACATGGATGTTTCGCCTCGCCAGATGGTGTCCGTCGCCACCTCGCTCATCCCGTTCCTCGAGCACGACGATGCGAACCGCGCCCTCATGGGTGCCAACATGCAGCGTCAGGCCGTCCCGCTCCTGATGAGCGAGAGCCCGCTCGTCGGTACCGGCATGGAGGTTTTTGCGGCCATCGACGCCGGTGACGTGCTCACCGCCGACAAGGCCGGCGTGGTGATGGAGGTTTCGGCCGACGTCGTCACCATTCAGCTCGACGAGGGCGGCACGCAGGAGTACTACCTGCGCAAGTTCGCGCGCTCCAACCAGGGCACGAGCTACAACCACCGCGTCATCGTGCAGGCCGGCGAGCGGATCGAAGTCGGCGAAGTCATCGCCGATGGCCCCGCCACCGAAAACGGAGAACTCGCTCTCGGCAAGAACCTGCTCGTCGCGTTCATGCCATGGGAAGGCTACAACTTCGAGGACGCGATCATCCTGAGCCAGAACCTGGTCAAGGACGACACCCTCTCGTCGATTCACATCGAGGAATACGAGGTCGACGCTCGCGACACCAAGCTGGGCAAGGAAGAGATCACCCGCGACCTGCCCAACGTGTCGCCCGATCTGCTCGCCGACCTCGACGAACGCGGCATCATCCGGATCGGTGCCGAGGTTCGCCCCGGCGACATCCTTGTCGGCAAGGTCACGCCCAAGGGCGAGACCGAGCTGTCCGCCGAGGAGCGCCTGCTGCGTGCCATCTTCAACGAGAAGAGCCGCGAAGTTCGCGACACGAGCCTCAAGGTTCCCCACGGTGAGCGCGGCACCATCATCGGTGTCAAGGTCTTCGACTCGCAGGACGGCGACGACGAGCTCGGCTCGGGCGTCAACCAGCGCGTCGCGGTCTTCATCGCGCAGAAGCGCAAGATCACCGAGGGTGACAAGCTCGCCGGCCGTCACGGCAACAAGGGTGTCATCTCCCGCATCCTGCCGATCGAGGACATGCCGTTCCTCGCCGACGGAACCCCGGTCGACATCATCCTCAACCCGCTGGGCATCCCGGGCCGAATGAACTTCGGTCAGGTTCTGGAAACCCACCTGGGCTGGATCGCCAAGCAGGGCTGGCAGGTGGAAGGCAAGCCCAAGTGGGCCGGCCGTCTGCCCGAGGCCGCGCACAGCGCAGCTCCGAACACCAAGGTCGCGACCCCGGTATTCGACGGCGCGCTCGAGGTCGAGATCGAGGGTCTCCTCGACTCGACGACCCCGACTCGTGACGGCGACCGCCTGATCGACCGCACCGGTAAGACCCAGTTGTTCGACGGCCGCTCCGGCGAACCGTTCCCCAACCCGGTTTCCGTGGGCTACATGTACATCCTGAAGCTGCACCACCTTGTCGATGACAAGATCCACGCCCGTTCCACCGGCCCCTACTCCATGATCACGCAGCAGCCGCTGGGTGGTAAGGCGCAGTTCGGCGGACAGCGTTTCGGTGAGATGGAGGTGTGGGCGCTCGAAGCATACGGAGCCGCTTATGCCCTGCAGGAACTCCTGACCATCAAGAGCGATGACATCCTCGGCCGGGTGAAGGTCTACGAGGCCATCGTCAAGGGCGAGAACATTCAGGAGCCGGGTATCCCCGAGAGCTTCAAGGTTCTGATCAAGGAAATGCAGTCGCTGTGCCTGAACGTCGAGGTGCTGTCGAGCGACGGTACCGCCGTCAGCCTGCGCGACACGGATGACGAGGTGTTCCGCGCTGCGGAAGAACTCGGCATCAACATTTCCACCCGGTTTGAGTCGTCTTCGATCGACGACATCTAGGCCCGGCCGATGACGAACACTTCGAATACTTTCCAAGGAGAGAAATTGCTCGACGTAACCACATTTGACGAGCTTCGCATTGGCCTTGCGACCGCCGACGACATCCGTCGCTGGTCTCACGGTGAAGTCAAGAAGCCCGAAACAATCAACTACCGCACGCTCAAGCCGGAAAAAGACGGCCTGTTCGGCGAGCAGATCTTCGGCCCGTCCAGGGACTGGGAATGCTCATGCGGCAAGTACAAGCGAGTGCGCTTCAAAGGCATCGTCTGCGAGCGCTGCGGCGTCGAGGTCACGAAGTCGTCGGTGCGCCGTGAGCGCATGGGCCACATCGAGCTCGCCGCCCCGGTCACCCACATCTGGTACTTCAAGGGTGTCCCCTCGCGTCTCGGCTACCTGCTGGACATGGCTCCGAAGGACCTCGAAAAGGTCATCTACTTCGCCGCGTACATGGTCATCACGGTTGACGAAGACGGCCGCCACCAGGACATGCCCGGCCTTGAGAACGAGCTCCGCCTCGAGATCAAGACCATCGAGGGCCAGCGCGATTCCCGCATCGCTGACCGTCTGCAGCGCCTGGAAACCGACCTCGCAGCGCTGGAGGCCGAAGGTGCCAAGAGCGACCAGAAGAAGCGCACCAAGGACGCCGCCGAAAAGGAGATGAGCCAGGTCCGCAAGTCTCTCGACGAGCAGATCGCTCACCTCGAGCGCGTTTGGGAAGACTTCCGCACCCTCAAGGTCGGCGACCTGAAGCCCGAAGACTCCGTCTTCCACGAGCTGCAGGACCGTTTCGGCATGTACTTCGAGGCCTACATGGGCGCCGAAGCCATCAAGAAGCGCCTGCTGGCCTTCGACCTGGTCACCGAGAGCGAAAACCTGCACCTGCAGATCGCCGAGGGCAAGGGCCAGAAGAAGATCCGTGCGATCAAGCGCCTCCGCGTGGTCAACGCGTTCATCATCACCGGCAACTCGCCGGCCGCGATGGTGCTCGACGTCGTCCCCGTGATCCCGCCCGAACTGCGCCCGATGGTGCAGCTCGACGGTGGCCGCTTCGCGACCTCCGACCTCAACGACCTCTACCGTCGCGTGATCAACCGCAACAACCGCCTGCGTCGTCTGCTTGACCTCGGTGCCCCCGAGATCATTGTGAACAACGAGAAGCGGATGCTGCAGGAGGCCGTTGACGCACTCTTCGACAACGGTCGTCGTGGCCGCCCCGTCACGGGTACCGGAAACCGCGCCCTCAAGTCACTGAGCGACATGCTCAAGGGCAAGCAGGGTCGTTTCCGTCAGAACCTGCTCGGCAAGCGCGTCGACTACTCCGGCCGTTCGGTCATCGTCGTCGGCCCGCAGCTCAAGCTGCACCAGTGTGGTCTGCCCAAGCAGATGGCACTCGAGCTGTTCAAGCCGTTCGTGATCAAGCGCCTGATCGACCTGAGCCACGCTCAGAACATCAAGGCCGCCAAGCGCATGGTCGAGCGTTCACGCCCGCAGGTCTGGGACGTGCTCGAGGAGATCATCCGCGAGCGCCCCGTGCTGCTGAACCGGGCGCCGACGCTCCACCGCCTCGGCATCCAGGCGTTCGAGCCTCAGCTCGTGGAGGGTAAGGCGATCCAGCTGCACCCTCTCGTCTGTGCCGCGTTCAACGCCGACTTCGACGGTGACCAGATGGCAGTCCACCTGCCGCTGTCGATGGAAGCCCAGGCCGAAGCGCGCATCCTGATGCTCGCCTCGAACAACATCCTGAAGCCGTCTGACGGTCGCCCGGTGACCCTGCCCACCCAGGACATGATCATCGGTCTGCACCACCTGACCACGCTCAAGGAAGGCGTCATCGGCGAGGGCCGGGCGTTCTCCTCGATCGCGGAAGCGATTCTCGCTTTCGACCAGAAGAAGGACGCGAACCAGGGCCTCGACCTGAACGCCAAGGTGCGCATCCGTTTGGCCGACAAGTACTTCGAGGAGGGCACGCAGCCCGAAGGCGTCGAACTCGTCAACGGCCAGGCCGTCGGAACCGTGTTGGTGACCACCACGCTCGGCCGCGCGATCTTCAACGAGGCCATGCCGGTTGACTACCCGTACTTCGAAAAGGTCGCCGACAAGGGCAGCCTCTCGGCGATCGTCAACGACCTCGCCGAACGGTACCCGAAGGTGGAAGTCGCCGCGACGCTTGACCGCGTCAAGGACGCCGGTTTCTACTGGGCCACCCGGTCCGGTGTGACCGTGGCGCTCAGCGACATCCTGACCCCGCCGAACAAGCCGCAGATCGTTGCCGGCTATGAGAAGCAGGCCGCCAAGGTGCAGTCGCAGTTCGAGAAGGGTCTCACGACCGACCTCGAGCGTCGCCAGGAGCTCATCCAGATCTGGACCAAGGCAACCGAAGACGTCGCCGCGGCCATGCAGGAGAACTTCCCGGCCGACAACACCATCAACCGCATGGTCACCTCCGGTGCCCGTGGTAACTGGCTGCAGGTGCGGAACATCGCTGGTATGCGAGGCCTGGTCAACAACCCGAAGGGTGAGATCATTCCTCGCCCGATCATCTCGAGCTACCGCGAAGGCCTGTCCGTCGCCGAGTACTTCATTGCTACTCACGGTGCTCGTAAGGGTCTGGCCGACACGGCTCTGCGTACCGCCGACTCCGGGTACCTCACGCGTCGTCTCGTGGACGTCTCGCAGGATGTCATCATCCGCGAAGACGACTGTGGCACGACCAAGGGTCTGGAACTGCCGATCGCCGAGGTCAACCCGATGGGCGATCTCGTCCGCCACCCCAACGTGGAGAACGCGGTCTACGCTCGCAGCCTGGCCACCCCGGCGGTCAACGCCAAGGGTGAGATCGTGGCTGACGCCGGCGACGACGTGGGTGACGTGCTCATCGACAAGCTGGTCGAGGCCGGTGTCGAGACCATCAAGGTGCGCTCCGTGCTGACCTGTGAGTCGGCCGTCGGAGTGTGTGCGGTCTGCTACGGCCGCTCGCTCGCCACCGGGCTGCTCGTCGACATCGGTGAGGCCGTCGGTATCATCGCCGCACAGTCCATCGGTGAACCGGGTACCCAGCTCACAATGCGTACTTTCCACACCGGTGGATCGGCATCCGCCGATGACATCACCCAGGGTCTGCCTCGTGTGCAGGAACTGTTTGAGGCGCGTACCCCCAAGGGTGCGTCGCCGATCGTCGACACCGCCGGTCGCATCACCATCGAGGACACCGACCGCAGCCGGAAGGTCATCCTGACCCCCGACAACGGCGATGAGCCGATTGCCTACCCGGTGCTCAAGCGCTCCACTCTCCTCGTCGAGGATGGCCAGCATGTCGAGCTCGGCACGCAGATCATCATCGGCGCCGTCGACCCGAAGGAAGTTCTTCGCGTCAAGGGTGTTCGCGCCGTGCAGAAGCACATCGTCGGTGGCGTGCAGGATGTCTACCGGTCGCAGGGTGTGCCGATTCACGACAAGCACATCGAGGTCATCGTTCGCCAGATGCTGCGCAAGGTGACCGTCGTCGAGCACGGCGACACCGGCCTGCTCCCCGGCGAGCTCGTTGACCGGTTGAAGTACAACGACCTCAACCGCACCGCGCTCACCGAGGGCAAGAAGACGGCGTCGGCTCGTCAAGAAGTCATGGGTATCACCAAGGCTTCGTTGGCGACCGAGTCCTGGCTGTCGGCCGCTTCCTTCCAGGAGACCACCCGGGTTCTGACCCAGGCGGCCATGGAAGGCAAGAGCGACCCGCTGATGGGCCTCAAGGAGAACGTGATCATCGGTAAGTTGATCCCGGCCGGCACCGGTCTTCCCCGCTACCGCGACGTCACCGTCGAGGCAACGGATGAAGCCAAGGCTGAGCGTTACCCGAACCGCATCTTCACCGATGATGCAGCGTTCAACGAGGGTGACCTGAGCTTCGTCGACTTCGACAGCTTTTCGTCGGATGACTTCACCCCCGGCACCTACAACTAGTCACTAGCGATAGGTTCCACGGACGGCCTCCTGCCTCGGCAGGGGGCCGTCCTCGGTTAAGCCCGTTCGCCTCCGCTGGTCGAGCCTGTCGAAACCCGAGCCTGTCGAGACCCGCGATAGGCTGATCCAGAATCTTTCTGGGGGTATCGCATGGGTGCAGGTCCGGTGTCCGCTTCGGCAATGACGCGTCGACGGATGTGGGTGCTCCTCGGCGCCGTCGGCTCCATGCTGGTCATCGCCCTCATTGTCCTGCTCATTGTCTGGCGGGGCGGCGCGGGCGCGCCGGAGCGAGAGGCGGTCGGGCGGCCGCAGCCGCACTCGTCCCCTGCGCCCCTGGCCCTCGCGAGTGTGCCTGCTCCGACGGCCACGACGGATGGGCCGCATCCGTCGACCTGTGATGAGCTCTACAGCCCGGCGATCGTGGCCGCTTTCGATGACCTGGTGCTCAACCCGGCCTGGGTCGCTGAGGAGAACTCGGACGTCAACCGCGGGTCCGGGGACCCGGAGTTGATCGCCCTGATCGACGCTACCGGGGAGCGCCTCACCTGCGTGTGGGCGAACGCCAACGGCGGGTCCGGCCTGGGACTGACCACGGAGTTGGTGTGGGTGACCCCGGAACAGTCGACCAAGATTCAAAGCCGGCTGACCGCCGCAGGTATGAACTGCTACGAGGAACTCGGCGGAATGCGTTGCCTCATCGAGACAACCGAGGATGGTGAACTCGTCGGTGAGTCGCACTTTCTTCGCGACGACATCTGGCTGGCCACCAGATATGTCAATACCGGACCGGACGGCTACACGCACGACATCATCGCCAACGTGTGGGCCGACGAGTAGTCGCCCGGGAGATCCGCAATCCGCGCACAAAGTAGGGTAGAAGCAACGACCGGCAGACCTGCTTTTCGGGAGCAGAGGAACAGTATGCGGTTGGTCGGGCAGCTCGGTGGAGCGCTAGTCGGTGCCATGGGTCTCCTGGTGCTGGTCAGTTGGTACGTCGGAGTCGACGCCCTGCCGCCCGTGCTCCGCGACCTGCTGGCGATGAAGCCGATGGCAGCCCTGGGGCTCGTGCTGGTGGCGGTTGCCGTGCTGGCCGTCGATCGTCGCAGGCTGACCGTGATCCTGGGTCTGCTGGCACTGATGATCGGCGCCCTCACGATCGCGGAGTTCGTCGTCGGCCGATCACTCGGCATCGATGTGCTCCTGCCGGGAATCGACTTCGGCGGGCGGTCGGAGCGGATGGCGCCGTCCACGTCGGTGGCGCTGGTCCTGCTCGGTGCGTCCGTCATCGCCAGCCGGGCCGCTCGATCCGCCGTGATGCTCGGCTTCGCATTCGCGGCTCTGGGCGTCAGCCTGGTCGCGATCCTGGGTTATGCCTATGGCGTCTCCTCGCTGTATTCGCTGGGCGGCTACACGAGTATGGCCTGGCAGACGGCCTTGGGCGTCGGAATCCTCGCCACGGCCCTGTTGATTCAGCGCCCCGATGCCGGTCTGATCGGCCTCTTCCGAGACGGTGGCAGTGCGGGTCGGCTCCTCCGCCAGGTCATTCCATTCCTAGTTCTGGGACCGTTCATCCTCGGTTGGCTGCGGCTGTGGGGACAGCGCCAGGGCTGGTACGACACGGCCTTCGGCGTCGCCATCCTGATCCTCGGCATGACAGTGCTCAGCTGCGTGCTGGCGTGGGTCGCTGCCCGCCGGCTGCGTGACCTCGATCGTCAGCGTGATGGCGCGATGCAGGCTCTCGCTGAGGCCAACCATACGTTGGAGGCGACGGTCGAGAACCGAACCCGCCAGCTCGCGGAGACGGCCGACACGCTGCACACCCTCATCAAGATCGCACCCGTTGGAATCGTGCAGATGGATGCCGCGGGCGGGCTCGTGTCCGCCAACGACCAGTGGCTGGCACTCAGCGGCCTCACGAAGAGTCAGTCGCGCCGCGACGGCTGGGCCACCGCGCTCCATCCGGATGACGCAGAACGGGTGCTCCTCGGTTGGGAAGCGAGCGCCGCAGCCGGCGAGCCCTACGAAACCACCCTGCGGTTCCGCACCCCTGAGGGCCACATCAACTGGGTGCAGGTGAACACCGCTCCGATGCGTGATGAGAAGGGCATCATCGGGCACCTGGCCAGCGTCACCGATGTCACCGCGCAGCGTGAGGCCGAGAACGCGGCCACGGCCGCCGCGGCCCGGTTCGAGGCTGCCTTCGCTTCCTCGCCGTTGGGAACGGCCATCGTGACGCTTGACGGACAGGTAGTGGCCGCCAACAGGCGGCTCCTGGAACTGGCGGGTCACCAGAACCCGCTTGTCAGCGCCCATATCGAGACGATCTTCATGCCGGCTGAGGACGCTGACGATGAGGAGATGGAGAGCGCTGGCCTGGAAGGTCCGTCGACCCGACAACGCATCGACCGGCGGATGCGCCACGAAGGCAATCAGGAAACCTGGGTCAAGGTCAGCATCGCCGAGATCTTCGAGGGCGACCAGGCCGGGGGACTGCTGTACCAGCTGGAGGACATCACCGCCCGACGCCTGGCCGAGGCGCGGGTTGAGCACCTGGCATTCCATGACCCGCTGACGAACCTGCCCAACCGTCTGCTCCTGCTCGACCGGTTGAAGCAGGCGCTTCTGCAGGCGTCGCGCCAGGGTCGCGGCGTTGCGGTGCTATTCATCGACCTCGACCGGTTCAAGTTCGTCAATGACAGCCTTGGGCACCACGCCGGTGACACAGTGCTGAACGAGGTTGCCATCCGCCTCCGGCAAAGCATCCGGGCCGGCGACACGGTGTCCCGGATCGGAGGCGACGAGTTCGTCGTGATCTGCCCGGATGTCGGTGGCAGCGAGGATGTGCACCGGATTGCCGATTCGATCCAGGCGGCCATCGCGCGGCCGATCACGATCGGCGACCAGTCGGCATCCGTCGACGCCAGCATCGGGATTGCTTTCGGCCTCGGGCACGACGATGCCGAACTGCTCCTGCGCAATGCGGATCAGGCCATGTACCTGGCGAAGGACCGCGGGCGCGCCCGCTACGAGGTCTTCGACGACGACCTGCGGTACCGCATCCATCAGCGGCTCGACAGCGAGTTGGCCCTGCGCGACGCGGTGGAACTGGGCCAGATCGAATCCTGGTATCAGCCGATCGTGGATCTGCAGGACCACAAGGTGGTGGCGACCGAGGCTTTGGCACGCTGGCGGAGGCCCGAGCGCGGGCTCGTGATGCCGGGTGACTTCATTGCTCTCGCCGAGGAAGTGGGTCTGATCAAGGGAATCGGATCGACGGTGCTCGGCCAGGCGTGCCGGGCGGCCAGGGGGCTGGCTCAGGGAGTGGCGGTCAGCGTCAACGTGTCCGCGCGGCAATTCGTGCAGGATGACTTCGGTGACGTCGTCAAGCGGGCCCTCGCCGAGTCGGGTCTGCCGCCGGAACAGCTCTGGCTGGAGCTGACCGAGAGCGCGGTGCTCGACGCCATCGATTCCGCGGCCCGGACCTTCCAGGAGCTGCGGAGCCTGGGCGTGCGGTTGGCCATCGACGACTTCGGCACGGGGTATTCATCTTTCACGCACCTGCGCGCGTTCACGGTTGACCTGCTCAAGATCGACCTGACGTTCATTCGCGACGTCGAGAGCTCCGATCACGATCGCGCGATCGTGGAGGGAATCCTGCGTCTGGCCGATTCCCTGAACCTGGATGTCGTCGCCGAGGGCATCGAGACGACGAGCCAGCGGGACCTGCTGAGATCCATGGGCTGCCGCTTCGGCCAGGGCTATCTGTTCTCCAAGCCCACGCCGTCCGTGCATCCCGAAGTGCAGTTCGCCCACTAGCCCTGGCGCTCTACGGTGCCCGGGACGGAGGGTGATGTCGCAGCCGCCCCATGAGAGTGCCACCGCTCGGCCTTACCCCGTCGGGTTCGCCCGGTCGAATTGAAGGCCGGCCTCGTAGCCCACCCAGCGTCGTTTCACCCACCGCACCTCGGCCACCTCCGGTTGTGCCAGGCTTCCGGGGATCTCGACGATGACGAGCGCTCCCGGTTCCAGACGGTGGCGGAGCGATAGGCGGCACCCGCCGAAGCCGATGTCCTCGACCGCTGCCGTGAGCGCCCCGGGATCCCGATCCAGGGATTCCGCTTCCGGATGATCGACGACGTCGAGTGCCAGCCCTCCCGCCGCGGCGGTGGGCACGCGGTCGACGGCGAACGCGGCCTCACGTTCCCGGGCGAGTTCGAGAGCTGGGCCGCGCTCGAAGAGGGTGACGGGATGCAAAACAGCCGACGAGCTGGTAGCCATCCGAACCTGGGCGCGCCGCCAGGGAAGCGTGGGCGTTGTGGCCCCACGTACTGCACGCCAGCCGGCAGTGGCGAGGTAGGCCTTCTCCTCCTCGTCTCCCCGGACCCAGCTCGGTGATTCGGTGATCACCTGTACCAGGTCCACGGTCTGCTCTGGGGTGAGCGGATCGAAACGGAAGCCGATCGTCACACCGTCCGAGGAGTTCACGATCCAGCTGCCTATTCCGGGCAGTTCGCCGACCTCAGGGATCTGAAGAGCGGTGACCGACGATGCCTTGGAGGCGAAGCCCTTCGGGTCGAGCCGCTCCGACCAGGGAATGGATATGCGTGCACCCATCAGGCTCAGGTCGACGAGTTCACCCGGGTGAGCGCCAAAATTCTGGAAGGCTGCGATCACCGGTGTACTCATCGGCGTGCGCTCGGCTGACCGGAGGCGTGGACGCTCAACGCACAGAGTGACGGCCAGCACCAGGCCGACCACGAAGTACAGGCACCAAAAGACGTTGATGTACAGCGCGCTCGTGTTGGCGAGTTCCGGGCTGAGGAAGATTCCTCGCACCAGGCCGACGGCCGCCAGGGTCAGAAGCACCAGGTGGGGGAGCGCGATTCGCCAGTGGAAGACCTGTTCTTTCAGGCCAACGCCCTTGGGGGTGACGTTGAAGGCTTTGACTCGCAGGCCCAGCGTCTCAGCTGCCGCGGAGAGCGCGATGGCGGGGGTCAGAGCCAATTCGTAGATGTTGCTCCAGGAATGGCTCCGGCGACGTCCGACGATGATGGCGAAACACAGCATCACGCAGAGATAGGTGGGCAGCCAGAAGATAAGCAGGGCCTCCACGCTCGTGTCCAGGGCGACCACCCCGAAGAGGAGGAAGAGCAGCGGGGTAATGATGTAGATCAGCTTGAAAACCCCGAAGTACCAGTAGACGACCGCATCGGAATAGAGCCACCTCTGCATGAGTGTGAGTCCGGGCAGGGTCAGTGGGTTCCACTTGCGGGCCGTCTGGATGTTGCCGCGGCACCAGCGGTCACGCTGCTTGAGCATGTCGGCCAGGTTCTCCGGGGCCAGCCCGGCCGCAATGATGTCCGGCACGAATTCGGTCCGGTACTTGGCCCCCTGGATCAGGAGGCCCGTGGCGAGATCCTCCGTGATCACACCCACTGCAAATCCGCCCACGCTTTCCAAAGCCGAGCGGCGGAACATCGTGTTGCTCCCCACGTACATCACCGCATTGAAGCGTGATTTGCCGGCCTGCAGGGTACGCATGAAGAAGTCCTGCTCGTTCGGCAAAGCCTGACCGGAGAACAGGTTGTACTGGAACGGGTCCTCGTTGTAGAACGCCTGGGGCGCCTGGACGAAGCCCAGCTCGGGGTCCTGAAAACGACCGACGGTGCGCTCCAGGAAGTCCGGCCGGGGAACCATGTCCGCGTCCAGGGTCACGATCAGGTCCCCGTCGCTCCGCCCAAGCGCATTGTTGAGGTTGCCGGCTTTGGCGTGAGCGTGGTCAGGCCGGATGAGATGGATGGCCCCGTACTCTTCGGCAAGTTGGCGCACTTCCTCACGCGCGCCGTCATCGCAGACGAAAACGCGAACGCCGTCGGTCGGATAGCGCATGCCCACGGCGCCGGCGATGGTCATCCGGAGCATTGACACGGGCTCGTTGTAGGTGGCAATGAACACGTCGACCCGCGGGAGCTCGTCTGCTGGCGGCAACGGCACAGTGCGCCCGGCGTATGGGGTCCAGAGGGTGACATACACCGCCAGCGATTGTGCGAATCCGAGTACTTCGACCGTCAACAGCAGAATGCCGGTCGCAGTGTTCCACCAGGCGTCGGACGGGATGGTGAACAACACGCGCCACGTGAGGTAGATGATTCGCACGACAATGGTGATCACGATGGCAGTCTTGTGCCCGAAGCCGGGGCGCCGGCGTGAACCGATCCAAAGCGTTTCCATCACGACCAGTATCAAGGCCGGATAGACAAGCATCCAGTACCAATTTTCAATCATCTTGCAGCCCCCTGGTCGTTCCTAGGGAAAACCTAGCAGTGCTGGTTCAGATTCGGTGAGCATCAGAATTTTCGGTTTCCCGGGGGTTTTGGTGATTGCAGGAGGGCGTTCTTGCCGGGCAGGGCCGCCGGCGTCTGCGAGCCATTGGTCGAGGTGGTGGGCTTCGGTCCGGGCGGGCGGGCGTTCGTAGCCGGGCCAGCGGCATCCGACGTAGCGGGCCACGATTCCCGCGCGCTGCTTCTCGGTGAAGAGGCGCTGCGCGAGGCCGATGTTGACGCATTGTCCGTCGTCGAGAAGTGTGACTGGACTACAGCCCCGATCTCTTACTCGGCAACGCCACCAGTGTCTGCTCTGGATCGACCTCGACCGGTGGCCCAAGCCAGTACTGCGTTCCGGTGCGAATGATCGTCCAGTGCTGGTTGTGCAGTAGCAAGTGGTGCGGATGGCACAGCAGCACTCCGTCGGCCAAATCGGTGTACCCGTTTTCCTTCAACCATTCGTTGACGTGATGGGCCTCAGTCCACGCCGGTGGCCTGTCGCAGTCGACCCAGAGGCATCCACCGTCACGGACTGCCATCGCGGCGCGCTGGTGCTCGGTGAAGAGCCGTTCGTCGCGGCCGACGTTGATGATTTGGCCGTCCGCGTCGAATTTGATGCCGCGGGTTCCGGTGTCGCAGAGGAGTCGGTCGATGGTCTCCTGCGAGATCGGGACCGGGTTGCCCTCGATCTGCCCGTGAGCGGCCGGCTGCCGCGCCTCTGCTTCCTGCGCGGCTGCTTCCGGCTTGAGCGCCTTCTCGGTCACGATCACCCGCACCGAGGGGCGGCGTCCGCCGAAGACCCGGCCCGGGTCGACCTCGCCGGCGATCTTCAGCAGCTGCACGAGGGAGTCCGCGGCGATCTGTTCGGTCGTGCGGGGGTCGTCTTGCATCTTCTTTGCCCAGGCTGCCCGCTCTGCGTCCACGAATCGCACCCCGCCGCGGCGGGGGCCCGTGATCGAGTCGAAGGTGGAGAGCACGAACTCGCCGTCTTCGGGGGCAAACAGCCCGCTGAGTCGTACGGTGCCGTTGCCCAGCCGGTAGACCCGCAGGTAGCGGTCGTCGTAGGCCTGCTTCTCGCGGGCGGCAATGCCGGCCTCATCGAGCCGGTCGCGCATCCGTCTCGCCTGCTTGAACACCTGATCGGCATTCAGTGACGACGCCTCGGTGAGCAGCGCCGCCAGGGCCACCCCGAGCTTCTCCGCGGTAACTGCCGCATCGATCTGGCCGAGCCCTGCCCGGATCGCCTCGGCCGCGTCAACCGAGAGCGTGCCGGCGATGACGGCCCGGGCGATCGGCGCCTGCCACGGCACCTTCGCCTCGACCTCGGCGACCTCGGCGGCATCCGCGTCGGGCGTCGAGAGCGCCGCCTCGACGAGCCTGTCGGCCGCCTCGGCATCGGCCATCATGGTGCCGACCGCCACCAGCTTGTACGCGTCGCCCTTCGACGAGCCGGTCGAGTTCTGAATCAGGGCCTCCGGGGAGAGATACCCCTGCTGCGCCGCCAAACCCGAGTGCCCGAGCTCCGGTCGGGAACGCTCGGCGATGGTCGCCGCCATCCAGGCAGCATAGGTATCGACGAGACGGCGGATCGAAGCGATTCGCTTCTGACCGGCCAACACCTCGGCATCAGGAAGGGCCGAGAAGTCAGCGCATGACGAGCCCAGCAGGGCCACGGCATCGGCCGCCTGCCTGAGGTCTTCCGCGAGGTTGGTCATGTTAAGAGAATACCTCAACTCGCACCCAGTTTCGAGAGTTACTCACATAATTTGAGAGAATAATAAAATTTATCTCTGAGCAACTCCGGCCGCTCCGAAGCCGTCCAAGACCGCCGGTTGCCTCAATGGAGACCCCGGGGCGGTGAAGGTTTCCCGGGCGCAGGCGAGACCACCGGAACCGCCACCGTGACGCCCGCCCCGACCAACGCACCCACCGCTACAGATTCTCCGACCACCACCACGCCCCCGGCAACCCTCAAGCCGACGCAATCCTCAAGCCGACTCAATCCGCACCCGGGCAGACCGCGGCGCCGGGCGATCCACGTTCAACCGCGTGCACGCAGCTCTACAGCCCGGCCATGGGCGAGGCGCTCGGCGACCTGACCTTGAACCCCGTCTGGAGCCAGGACCCGGATGCCGGCGTGTCCCACGGCACCGACAATGCCGAGCTGCGCGTCCAGATCGACGCTCTCGACCACCTGACCTGCGTCTGGGCGAGCCCGTACGGGGGATCCGACACCGGGATCATCACCACTGTGGTCTGGGTGACCCTGGAACAGACCGTCGCGGTGGAGGCCCGGCTCGTCGCAAACGGACTGGAGTGCTTCACCCAGTCGGAGGGCCGCCGTTGCATCATCCGGACGACACGGCAGACGGCGCTTTCGGTGAGTCCCACTTTCTGAGGGGCGGCATCTGGCTCGCCACGAAGTACACGAATGCCGGCCCGCTGGGCTACACACAGAACATCATCGACAACCTTTTGATGGGCGTCCAGACCGTTTCGAGCAGGCCGAGACCGGCCCGGGCATCGCCCAGGAGCGGCCGTATTCCGCCTGCCGTTCTGCGGGCCGCAACCGGGCCGCAACCGTGTCGATGCCGCGCCGCAACCGGGTCGAAGCCGGGTCGATGCCGTGTCTATGTCGGGTCGAAGCCCCGCCCCGTTAGGATCACTGAACAGAGGCATTTTTTCGAACCGTGTCCCCTCATTGTGGGTCTGGCCGGATTCCCTGCCCCCGAGATAGTGTTGTCCGTTACTTACTTACCGAGCCTGTTCGAGAGGATCGCGTGGCCAGCCTCACCGAAATCTTGATCCTGCACGGTCTGCTGCCGATCGAGGAGCTCGACCACCTCATGGCCGGCGACCCCGCCGATGAGAGCGCCGTCCGCGCCCTCGTCGCCAAGGGCGTCATCACCGAGGTTCAGTTCGCCAAGGCTCGGGCCCAGCAGGCCAACCTGCCCTTCGTCGAGCTGATCGACTACCCGGTCGATCGCCTCGCCGTGGCTCTCGTTCCGGTGGCCGTCTGCAAACGCCACGAAGTGCTCCCGATCGCCGTCGACAACGGCCGCCTCATCCTCGCCATGGTCGACCCTGGCAACGTCTTCGCCGTCGACGACGTGCGCGAAGCATCACGGATGCGCGTCACCCAGGTTGTCGCCGAGCGCAGCGATCTGCTCGCCGCCATCACCCGCTACCACCGCGCCGACGACGAGCTCAGCGACCTCACCTCCACACTCGAGGAAGAGAACGCCGCCACCGAGAGCTCCTCTTTCGGAGTCTCGGACTCCATCGACGACGATGCCCCGATCGTGCGGTTCGTGAACCTGTTGGTCAGCCAGGCCATCCAGGACCTGGCCTCGGACATCCACATCGAACCCGGCGAGCACAGCCTGCGGGTGCGCTACCGCATCGACGGCGTGCTGCACGAGATGCAGACCGCACCCAAGAGCATCCAGAACGGTGTTATCTCCAGGCTCAAAATCATGAGCGATATCGACATCGCCGAGCGGCGCAAACCCCAGGACGGCCGCATGACCGTGCGCCATGCCGGCCGTCAGATCGACCTGCGCGTTGCGACTCTCCCCACAGTGTGGGGCGAGAAGGTCGTCATGCGAATTCTCGATAACTCGAACACGACCCTCGACGTGCGCGCGCTGGCCCTGCTCGAGCACAACTTCGAGGCCTACAAGACCTCCTACTCCAAGCCTTACGGCATGATCCTGATCACCGGTCCGACCGGTTCGGGCAAGTCCACCACGCTCTACACGACCCTGGGTGCGGTCGCCCGCCCCGAGATCAACGTGATCACGGTCGAAGACCCGGTCGAATACCGCATGGCCGGCATCAACCAGGTGCAGGTGAACCCGAAGGCAGGTCTCACCTTCGCGAGTGCGCTGCGTTCCATCCTGCGAAGCGACCCGGATGTCGTTCTGCTGGGTGAGATCCGCGACCACGAGACCGCACAGATCGCCATCGAGGCCTCGCTGACCGGCCACCTCGTGCTCTCCACCCTGCACACCAACGACGCGCCGAGCGCCATCACCCGGCTGACGGAAATGGGTATCGAGCCCTTCCTGGTGGGTTCCGCCCTGGACTGCGTGGTCGCCCAACGCCTGGCGCGGCGCCTCTGCGACAAGTGCAAGACGCCATCCGTGCTGACCGTCGACTACCTGACGCGCCTCCGCTTCGCGTTCGACCCGGAGCGCCCGCTGCCCACGATCTTCGAGGCGGTCGGCTGCACGCAGTGTTCGAAGACCGGTTACCGGGGGCGCATCGCCGTGCACGAGGTGATGACCGTGACCGAGGAGATCGAGCGGCTCGCCGTGGCCCGAGCATCGAGCGCCGAAATCGGCCGGGTGGCGCGCGAACAGGGCATGATCACCCTCCGCGAGGATGGCTGGGCCAAGGCCCAAATGGGTTTGACATCGATCGAAGAAATCTTGCGAGTGGTCGCATAGTGCGAAAGGGGATATCTGCATGAGCCAGCCCATCTATGAAATTCCGGTCACGTCTCCTGGGGCCGCCGGGGGCAGCTGGAGCATCGGCGATCCCGAGCGTCGTGGTGCCGAACCGACGGAGCACGATGCCGCGCCGGCCGCTCCTGACTCGGCGGAGTTCGAGTTCGTCCATGTTACGGATGCCGCGCAGCCGGCGACAACGGTCCTCCCGGTGGACACCGGCGCGGTCGAGACGACCGGGCGCCGCGCCCGCGCTAACCGCACCGGCGACAACGAGGTCTCCGACCTTGACCTACTGAACGCCCTGGCCGAGGTTCTCGACCTGAACGCCTCCGACCTGCACATCACCGTCGGAGCGCCGCCGAGCATCCGTGTCGATGGCGGCTTGCGGCCGATTGAGGGCGCGAGCAAGTGGATGGGTGACAAGGTCACCTCTGCGCTCTACAGCATCCTCTCGGCGAAGCAGCGCGCGCAGTTCGAGGAGGAGCTCGAACTCGACTTCGCCTATACGGCCGGCGGCGCGCGCTTTCGCGTGAACTACTACTACCAGCGCAACTCGATCGGCGGGGCGTTCCGCCTGATCCCGCGCGAGATCAAGCCCCTGAAAGAGCTCGGCATCCCCGAAACCGTCGGCCAGTTCGCCAAGCTTCCTCGCGGCCTGGTTCTGGTGACCGGCCCCACCGGTTCGGGCAAGTCCACCACCCTGGCGGCACTGATCGACCTGGTCAACCGCACCCGTGCCGACCACATCGTCACGGTCGAAGACCCGATCGAGTTTCTGCACAAGCATCAGAAGTCGCTGGTCAACCAGCGCGAGGTCGGCCACGACACGAAAAGCTTCGCCTCCGCGCTCAAGCACGTGCTGCGCCAGGACCCCGACGTGATTCTGATCGGCGAGCTGCGCGACCTGGAGACCATCTCCGTGGCCCTGACTGCTGCCGAGACCGGCCACCTCGTCTTCGCCACCCTGCACACGCAGTCGGCGTCCCAGACCATCGACCGCGTGATCGACGTGTTCCCGCCGCATCAGCAGGGTCAGGTGCGCGCGCAGCTGGCCGCCACCCTGCAGGGTGTGGTCTGTCAGACCCTGGTCAAGAAGATCGGCGGCGGCCGGGTGGTCGCCACCGAGGTCCTGGTCACGACCTCCGCGGTCGCAAACCTGATCCGCGAGGGCAAGACCTACCAAATCGCATCCTCGATGCAGGCCGGGCGCGCTCTGGGAATGCATACCATGGACCAGCACCTTGCCGAGCTTGTGGACGCAGGTCTGATCACCCGTGCATCCGCCGAAGAGAAGGCTCAGGACCTCGAGGGGTTGAACCAGCTGATCCGACGGGTTGACCCGATGGAGGCGTCCGTCAACCCGATGTCCGCCGGCGGCATCGACTTCGGCGACTCTTACTCGCCCAGGGGGCGATAGTGCCAACGAGCCTTGCCTACGCCTATAAGGCGCGCGACGCTGCTGGCAAAGCAGTCAAGGGGCGTCTGGATGCCGCCTCGGAAAGCGCCGCAATGTCGCGCCTCCGCACAATGGGACTGTCGCCAATCTCCATGGTCGTCGTGCCGGAGGGAAGCGGGCTCAGCCGGGAAATAAACATTCCCGGTTTCAGCAAGGGCGTCACCCTGAAAGATCTGGCGATCATGAGCCGTCAGATGGCAACCATGATCGGAGCGGGGCTGTCCCTGCTTCGGACGCTCAACATCCTCGCCGAACAAACCGAGAGCAAGGCTCTCACCAAGATCTTGGTCGCAGTTAGGGACGACGTCGAGACTGGCGTCTCCATCTCGGAGGCGATGGCGAAACATTCCGAGTCGTTTCCGCCGCTGATGGTCAACATGGTTCGGGCCGGAGAAACGGGCGGGTTTCTAGAGGGTTCGCTGGACTCGATCGCCGAGAACTTCGAAAAGGAAGTCAAACTGCGGGGCACGATTAAGTCTGCGATGACCTATCCCGTGATCGTGCTCATCATGTCTCTGGTGTCTGTCGTCGCGATGCTGATCTTCATCGTTCCGGTATTCGAGAACATGTTTACGAATCTGGGTGGGCAACTCCCGCTCCCCACGATGATGCTCGTGTATCTGTCCCGGTCGATGATTTACGTCGCTCCGATTCTCGTCGTGATCGGGATCGCCTTTGCGATCTGGTGGCCGCGCAATAAGAACACGGAACGTGTGCGCAAGTTCCTTGATCCGCTCAAGTTGAAGCTGCCGGTCTTCGGGCAGCTGCTCAAGAAGATCGCGGTCGCTCGATTTAGTCGCAACTTCGCGAACATGATTGGCGCCGGCGTACCAATCCTTCAGGCCCTGCACATCGTAGGCGAGACCTCGGGCAACTGGGTGGTCGAGCAGGCACTGGTCAAGGTGGCTGACTCCGTTCGCCAAGGTCATTCCATCGGCGGTCCCCTTGCCCAGGAACCGGTTTTCCCAAATATGGTGACCCAGATGATCTCAGTGGGCGAGGACTCCGGCTCCCTCGAACAGATGCTGAACAAGATCGCCGACTTTTATGATCAAGAGGTCGAGTCTGCCACCGAGCAACTGACCGCCATGATCGAACCCTTGATGGTGGCCTTCCTCGGCGTCGTCGTCGGCGGCATGATCGTCGCCCTCTACCTGCCGATCTTTAACATCTCCACCTTGATCAAGTAGTCCCCAACATTGATCAAGTAGTCCCCGAACTGGGGGGTGATGATTGCCGCGTCCCTTCAACTGGGGGAAGAGAATTGCAAAATACCCCCCATTGGTGGGATTTTTCTGGGAAATTTCTCCCCGTACCATCAGAATCACTCTGGCTCGCCTGATCCGGAATTCCCGCCCACAGCAGCAGTAGATAGAACGGATATTCTCATGATTTCTTGCATCATGGGCGGGCTGAACCGCCGCCGCAATTCTCTCGAGCAGAACGAAAAGGGCTTCACCCTGATCGAGCTCCTCGTCGTCGTCATCATCATCGGCATCCTGGCCGCGATCGCCATCCCGGTGTACCTGGGCATCCAGAACAACGCCAAGGACAGCGCAGTGAAGTCGGACGTGGCCAACGCCAAGACCGCTATCGCGGCATACGCGACCGACAACAACGGTGCGCTTCCTGCCAGCCTCGGCGCCCTGCCGTCGAAATACGGCTACGTCGCGCCGGCAGGAACTGGCGGGAACTACACCTCCGCCACCGGGCTTCCCACGCTCACGTTTACCGGTAGCGCATTCTGCATCATCGCCACTGCGGTGACCGGCACCAAGATCGGCGCCAGCGACATCTCCGGCATCGTCTCCAGCGGGACGACCGCGTGCAGTGCAGGCGGAGTACTCACCCCGTAACAATCGGCCGCATCGACCTGGGGGTGCCGCACAGCGCCCCCAGGTCATCGCTCAGTAGTGGGCATGTTCACCTTTGCTCTTTCACTATTCAGGAACGGATAGAGATGATGACTTGCAGCGTCTCTCGCGCCGGAGCTGCTCGTCGCGGGCGCCTGTCGCAGGGTGGGCATGGCTTCACCCTGATGGAGCTCCTGGTCGACGTCATCATCATCGGCATCCTGGCCGCGGTCGCCATCCCAGTGAACTTGGGCATCCAAAACAACGCCCTGGACAGTGCCGTGAAGTCGGACGTGCGCAATGCCAAGACCGCCGTCGTAGCGTACGCGACGGATAACAAGGGTTTCCTTCCCGCCGACCTGGCCAGTTTGCCTGGCAAATACGGGTATTTTTCTCCGCTGGCGATAGGCGGCAACTATCTCTCTCCGGGTTCCATCCCCGTGCTCACTGAAGGCACTGGAACCTCAACGGCCTTCTGCGTTTATACAGTCACCACGACGGGCGCGAAGGTCGGTGCCAGTGGCGTCTCGGGCGTCCCGTCCAGCGCGTTCACCGCTTGTTCGGCAACCGGCGTTCTCACTCAGTGACCCCCACTTATGCGGGATCTACTGCCGCACGTCCAGGAATTACGAAACCCACGGATACCCGACATTCAAGCGAGGCCCGGATGAACGACCAGCCCGGTAGGCGCACGCAGGCGAACAACGACGAGCGCGGCTTCGGCATCATCGAAATCGTGGTGTCAATGTTTCTACTGGGCCTGCTCATCATCTCCTTCGCCCCCATCCTCATCACGAATCTGCAGTTCACGGCCAGAAACACGACCATTGCCACCGCGACTCAGATCGTCAATAAGCAGATCCAGGCGGCCCGCGCTGTGCGTTCGGTCACAGCCACGACACCGAGCTGCACCGACATCCAATCGTTTCTCGCTCTCACCCAGGCTCCGGTCGTCGATCCGCGCGGCGTCGTGCTGCAGCCTGTTTGGGACACCGTCAGCGGCTGCACAGCGAGCCTGACGGCGGGGTACGTTCGGGTGAGAGTGTCAGTCACCCAGGTCGGATATTCCAGTTCCACTGCGTCCGCCAGCACGCTCATTTTCGTCGCTTCGGGTGGGTACTAGCCATGGAGCAGCACGCAGTACCGGGCCGCGAACGGGGATTCTCGCTGGCTGAACTTTTGATCTACATGGCGTTGCTCGTTCTGGTGCTGTTCGTCGCCGGCGGACTGTTGGTCAACGGCCTGCGAACGCAGGAGACAACGCAATCCGTCACGAACGCCTCAACCACCGCCCAACAGATTGCGCGCTCGGTGCAGGCCGGCGTGCGAAACGCATCAGCCGTCACGGTCGTGACTGATGCCGTAGCCGGTACCCAGTTGCTGGTCGTTCG
This sequence comes from Cryobacterium sp. TMT2-4, assembly GCF_004402575.1. Taxonomy (NCBI): domain Bacteria; kingdom Bacillati; phylum Actinomycetota; class Actinomycetes; order Micrococcales; family Microbacteriaceae; genus Cryobacterium; species Cryobacterium sp. TMT2-4. Next base: position 93,243 of record NZ_SOGE01000031.1, read on the forward strand.
TGCCATCGGAACCGATCCCAGTTCGACGGCGGCATCGTGCCAGGCCTGGTTTTACACCCCTCACAACGGCGGTTCCATCTACACGAAAAGGACCTCGTCTCCGGCCACCCTCATTACGGTGCCCGCCGGTGGGCCTCAGGGCGTGTGGTCCTTATTGGGCAGCGGGGTGAGCCCGGCAGACCCTGTGACCGCGCGAGTCTTCAACGCCCCCAGCGGTTCCCGCGTAGACCTGAAGTTCAATGTTGCGGCCGGGGCCCACCCGTACGTTTTGATTAATACGACGACCTATACCCCACAGATATCGATGGTGAGCGCACCGTGCTTCTAGTAATCGCCAAACTCTCAGGTCGTCTGCGTCACGAACGTGGAAGCGCCATGCTTGTCGCCCTCGGCCTGACGGCCGTGGCTTCCATAATCGCAATCACGATCACCTCGAGCTCGCTGTACGCCGTCGGCTACACCACTTCGACGCGCTCCGGCGTGCAGGCGCAGGCCGCAGGCGAAGCGGGAATCGATTACGCCGCGGCGAAGCTCGCGACCTCGGTGTGCCAGTCGCAGTATGGGCCAACCGCCACGGAACCGGTGTTCACCGTCACGGTGTCGTCGTCACTGTTGTCAGCATCTGCAACGGGCGATGTTGATACGTCCTGGGTAGCCGGGTGTCCTACATCGGCAGCATTCAAGAGGGTCAAACTCGTCTCCCAGGGATCGGCGAATACGCTGGGGATACTCGGTAATGCGTCCGGGGACAAACGCAAAGTCGAGGCGATCTACCCCTACACGCCGACACCCCCTACCTGGATTACGGCGTCGGGCGCGGCCATTTACTCGTTCTCACAGACTGACAGCACCATCAACAACCTGGACATCAACTCCTCAAGCGCGACGCCGGCCACGATCCAGTATCTGTCGGGCAGCGCAAGCTGCACCTCAGGCTCGACAATCCACGGCAGCGTGATTCTCGGCCAAGGCGGGGCATCGTTGGCCAGTGGATGCCTCATCGACGGGGACCTGTACGCTGCGGGGTCGGTGTCTCTGAACAGTGCCATCGTTACCGGAAATGTGAGCGCCGACAGCGGAACCTACCCGTCTGTGTCGCTGGCCCCTTCCGCGACCGTCCAGGGAAATGTCTCGGCTGGAGGTCCGGTTCTTGTCCAGGGAGCGGTCGGCGGGAACATCGTGGCAGGCCCCGCCGGTGGAGTCACGAAGATATCCGGATCCGTGGGGGGGTCGGTGATTGTCGCCGGCACTTTGAACACGTCGGGAGGAACAATCATCGGGTCAACCGTCACGGGTAAGACCGGCATCGTCGCTCCGGTCATTCCTTTCGTGCCGGGCTGGGTGGACTACCCCTACAGCCTGTCCGACTGGTCTCCAGGCGGGTTCACCGAATTCGTGATATCCGATTGCAGCGATACCGGGTTCGTGACCGCGATGACCGCCATGCTGGCGTCGTCCACCCCTAAGGTGCTCAACGGGCTCGCCTGCGGAGCCTCTGGGCTGGATTTCACCAAGCTCAGTTCTACGCAGACGCTGACCAGCGACCTGGTGGTCATCGCCAACTCGTTCAACCTGGGCAACAACAACTTCGTGTCGTCGAACGTTGCCAACACCCGGAATATGTGGCTCATCACCCCGGACCGGGGTGTTGGCGGAAACCTCATAGCGAACCAGTTTCCGAACTGCCCGACCGGTGGGACGTTCAAGATGGCAAGCCACACAACGGTCAGCCCGCAGGTCAACGCCCTGATCTACTCGCCGTGCACGATCACCAACTCCGCCGATGTCTGGCAGGGGCAGATCTACGCGGCGGGCACCAAGACCGCGAATGCGTTCGTTTTGAATTACGTGCCCATCGGCATCCCCGGTGTCAACCTGAGCGACGGCACGTCGACGAGCATCACCATTCCAGGCACGGGCGTGCTGGGAATCCGTACCGCCCTTCGTAACATCAACGCGGGCTAGCGTGGCCGTTCTCATCGGGATTTTCGGCTCCGTGATCGGTTCGTTCCTCAATGTCGTCGTCTACCGGGTGCCGCTCAAACGGTCCATCGTCTCGCCGCCGAGCGCCTGCGGCGGATGCGGCGGGCTGATCCGACCTCGCGACAACGTTCCCGTGCTGTCCTGGCTACTGTTGCGCGGCCGCTGCAGGGACTGTGGGATCAGGATCTCGGCGCGGTACCCGCTCGTCGAGCTGGGCACCGCTGTGTTCTTCGGCGTCGTGGCCTGGTGGGTACTGGCGGGTCGCTCGGTGCAGGTCCCGACGACGACAAGGGTGACCCTCGCACTGGTTCTCACCCTCGTTGCCTTGCTGTACCTGGCCGCGGTGAGCGTCGCCTTGGCGATGATCGATGTCGATACGCACACCTTACCCAACCGGATTGTGCTGCCGGCATACCCGGTGGCCGCGGTGTTGCTCACCGGGGCAGTCATGGCGGCGGGTGAGCCCGGGCGGCTCCTCGGGGCCCTCATCGGCGCTGGCGCGCTATTCGGGCTGTACTTTCTCCTGGCGCTGGCCTATCCGGCCGGCATGGGCATGGGAGATGTGAAGCTCGCTGGGCTGCTCGGCCTCTACTTGGGATGGTTCGGCTGGGGGCAGCTCGCTGTCGGGGCGTTCAGTGCGTTTCTACTGGGTGGCCTGTTCGCGCTCTTGCTCCTCATCACCCGTCGTGCCAACCGCAAGAGCGGCATCCCGTTTGGCCCTTGGATGTTGGCTGGAGCATGGCTAGGCATCTTCTATGGTGAACAGATAGCCACTGGTTATCTGTCGCTTTTTGGTTTGGCATGACCGCAGCAGTCGCGAGGGAGAAGCAATGACGACAAGTGTCGTAGGAATCGACATCGGAACGTCCGGTGTGCGTGCCGCTGAGGTGAGTGACGCAGACAAGGGGAAGCCGACCTTGCTTCGCTACCACTCGGTGGAATTGCCTGAAGGTGCGGTCAACCGTGGGGAGGTTGTTGAGCCCAATACTGTCGCGGCCGCGATCAAGACCTTGTGGTCATCAGGCGGTTTCAAGAGCAAGAAGGTAGTGCTGGGTATGGGCAACCATCGCGTACTTGCGCGCGATCTCACGGTGCCCAAAATGCCCATCAAACGCATCCGGGAGTCTCTTCCCTTCCAAGTGCAGGATCTGCTCGCGGTCCCGGTGGCCGACGCCCTGCTCGACTTTTATCCTATTTCTGAGAGCGAAGGAGAATCCGGGCCAGAGGTAAACGGGCTACTGATTGCAGCCGTCAAGGATGCGGTTCAGGGAAATGTCAAGGCGGTTCAGTTGGCTGGACTCACGCCCGTTGAAGTAGATCTGATCCCGTTCGCACTGACTCGGGTAATCCACAGAGGTGTGAAATCGGATGGCGGGGTGGTGCAGATCGACGTCGGTTTGGCAACCACCACTGTTGTTGTCACACTGCAGGGTGTCCCTCAATTCGTGCGGCTCATCCCCGCGGGAGGTGGAGACCTCACCCAAGCGATGGTCCTCCGTCTGGGTTTGACCGTCGAGGAGGCTGAGCTACTTAAACGTAAGATCGGTCTGGACCCAGCGACGGAGCATCCGCAGGCGACTTCGATCATCCACGAGGTGACGACCGAACTGCTCAACAGTCTGAGGAACACAGTCAACTATTTCGTGAACACGAGAAACCACATTCCAGTAACGCGGATTGTCCTTACTGGCGGTGGAGCTCACTTGCGTGGCTTCGCTGCCGCGCTAGGCGAGTTGACACGACTTCCAGTTTTTGAGGCCGATCCCGCTGCTTCAGTATTGCTTGGGCGTGGCGTCAACGTCGATGCGCTGCAGAACACTCGTGGTGCGTTTACCGTCGCACTGGGACTCGCCCTTGGGAGCCACGCATGAGCCGCTCCAAGGTCGGCGAGGAGCTTGTCTTTGGTGGAGAGCCGCGCGTTGACTTGTTGCCGCCGGAGGTCAAGGCAGGCAAGAAGGCTAACGCAACGCGTCGGCGTCTTGGGGCTACTCTCGTCGCCGTGGTACTGCTGATGATCACTGGCGTCGGCGCAGCCACATGGCATGCGCAGCAGAGCCGGGATGAGCTTGCCTCCGCCCAGGCGCGCACGGCAGAGTTGCTCGCCAGTCAGGCAAAGTATGCCGAAGTAAATCAGGTCCAAAATGAAGTCGACATCACCCTTGCAGCACGGCAATTCGGTGCGTCCACCGAAGTCGACTGGAAGGCCTACCTGTCTCAGGTTAGGGCCGCGCTGCCAGCAGACGTTTCCATCGATACGGTCGGCGTAGATGCCGCGTCGCCACTCGGCGTATACATCCAACCCACGGCACCCCTGCAAGCTGCGCGTGTTGCGACTCTCACGCTCACCGTGACCAGTCCGAACCTGCCGTCCGTACCGCAGTGGCTCGACGCGATCAAGGGGCTGCCTGGCTACGCGGATGCCACCCCCGGGTCGATCAAACGATCCGAGACGGGCGCGTATACCGTCAACCTGGTCATGCACATCAACGGTGGAGCGTATTCGAATCGCTTTGCCGACCCGGAAGGAAAGTAAGCATGGATCTGAACAGGCTCTGGGTTTTTGGCACCGTTGTGTTGATCGCGGCCACCGCCCTCCTCGGCTGGGTCCTCGGGATTTCCCCGAAACTCAGTGAAGCGAGTCTCGCCGACGCAGATCGTGTCGTGGTCGAGACCCAAAATTCAGCATCTGAGCTCAAAGTCGCTGCCCTAAAGGAGAAATTCGCCAGCATTGGAGAACTCAAGGGCGAATTGTCGGCGCTCAGATCGGCTGTCCCAGATGCGGCTGAGATCCCCGCATTCCTCACTCAGCTGGACTCCATCGCGCAGCAGCATCAAGTGACGCTGACCGACATTTCGGTGAACGACGCCCAGGCGTACGCACCCCTCGTTGTCGCTCCCCCCGCACTGGCAGCTGAGGCGGCGCCGACAGAGGGTGCTGCGTCACCAACACCCACTCCCACCCCAACCACGGCACCGACGGCGGCTGAGGAGGCCGCAGCCCTCGCTCCCGTGCCCAATGAGCTCATCACTGCCTCGAACTTCGTGTCCGTGCCCGTCTCCCTCACCGTTTCCGGCAGCTATGGGAACGTGCTCGACTTTATCGAGGGTCTTCAGAAGGGCACCCGGTTGGTCATGGTGACGACCTTTGCAACATCCATGGTTGAGTCTCCCCCCGTTGCAGCGCCAGCGGCCACCGACAAGACCGCCATCGACACCCTCGGGGGTTCGGATCAGGTGACTACCACGATCTCGGCGCTCATCTACGTTCTTCTCGATCCCAATACGGCCGCCGCAACAACCCCCGCAGGCTAGCCCGACTTGACCAGCGCCGCGTCCGGTCACGCCTCCCTCGACCGGGGGAGTCGCATTGCTAAGATTGTTGCTGATCGTCCCGGCCAACCACAAGGAGCGCACCATGAGCGACACATCGTCCCCTGAGGGCAACCGCAACCGTAACAACGACTCGAATCTTGAACCGGTCGACTACGCCGGCCATGAAGAGCGCACGGATGCCCCCGACTACACCGGCACCGGCTCCCACTCCGCTCCGGCCGAGTCCGGCGACGCGACCGATGCTGCCGCTGAGACACCGGCGCACTACCCGGCCACCCCCGTCGGCGAGCCGATCTCCTATGACACCCCCGCGACCTCCCGCGAGCCCGCGACGCCCACCTACGTGCCCGCCGCCTCCGTGAACATCGCCCCGGTGAACACCACCGCCGAGACCCGGCGCATCGAGCCCGGCGAGAACCCGACTGCGACCCCATCAGAGGCCCCGCCCGCCGAGGCCTATGCCCCCACGAACACCACGGCGCAGCCCCCCGTCTACATCCAGGCGCCGACCGCTCCCCGCTACAAGAGCAACCGCGGCCCCGGCGTGCTGATCGCCCTGCTCTCCACCGTCATCTTCGCCGCCCTCTACGCCGTGGTCGCGTTCGTGCTGTCCGGCATCGGCAGCTTGTCCATTGCGGACACGGCCTCGAAGTTCACCGACTTCATCGTGCTGCCCATCTTCTACGTGCCGGTCATCTTCTTCTTCGTCGCGTTCGCCCTTCTGGTGCTGATCGTGAACCGCGGCGGCTGGTGGGCCTACGTGCTCTTCGGCTTCCTGGTGGCCGTGGTCGTCTACTTCTCCTACATCGGGGCGGCGCTGCTGAGCGTGCAGGCCTGGAACTTCACGCCCGACCAGGCGGCGCGCTTCATCAGCCAGCAGTGGCTGAACCCGGGGGCCATCGCCGCTGCGGTCGTCGCCCGCGAGGTGCCGATCTGGGCCGGCGCCTGGATCGCCCGCAACGGCCGTGCCGTCACCGAACGCAACGCTGCAGCGAAGGCCGAATACGACCGCGTCCTCGCCGCCGGACCGCAGGGCATCCGCAGCAACTAGTCGGTCGACGCCCGGCGCTCAGCGTGCCGGGCCCCAGCAGGTACGCCATCAAGGGGGAGCGATGCGAAATTACCAGAAGTACGCGACGGTCGTCGCCGTCTTCGCGGCAGTGCTCCTTGCCGCGCTCCTCGTCGCCGCCTTCGGAATGATCAGCCTGCTGACCGACACAGATGTCATCAGTGACCCCAACGCCGGACCTCTCGTCGGCCCGATCATGACCGCCGCCGCCGTGGTGCTGGTGTTCACCCTGATGCTGCTGCTCGGGCTGCGCACCAGACCGGAGAACCAGCGGATCGCCGTCGGGTACTCCCTCGGCACCGGGGTCGCCGCACTTGTCGTCTTCGTTCTGGTGGGCGGGGTGCTCTACGCGCTCGGCACCGGGGTGCCGGCCGACACCGCCGGGCTCCCGGGCGATAGCGTCGGGTTCGCAGCCTCCGTGCTGCTGGGCCCGTTCGCGGTGACCACCGGCATCCTCTCCTTCATCGTCACCCTGCTCTACTCGCTGGTCCTCGCCTCACGGATGCCCGAACGCGGCCCCCCGAAGTGGCCGTGGGAGCAAGGCGAAGACTGAAACCCCGCCGGCCTGAAAGTCGCTGACTGCGGAGCACTCCGATCGGGTACCCTTGACTCTCATGGGCGGTTCCATCGAGTTGCGGGTCAGCCAACAGGTTGACGATTGGCTCAACTGGCTGCCTCGCTGGCGCCCGGGCACGCATCGCGGCCGCTCACGCCTGTGCCGCACCTGCTTCGGGTCGCCGGTCATCGCCGCCGCCGGCCTCGCCATGGATGTCCCGCACGCCGTGCAGCACGCCCTCGCCATGCGCCTGAAGCACCTGATCGACGCCGAGGTCGACGAGTTCACCGAGACGCACCTCCCCCTGCTGCTCCGGGAGATCCGCCTGAACGAGGAGCGCAAGCAGGCCGCGTTGACCTACCGCCCCGCTGAGGGCCTCGACCCGGCCTACACCGGCCTCGACCTCGACCCGCCGGCCATGCCCGACGCCCCCTACCTCTTCACCTTCGCCGAACTCGCCCGGCCCGAGGCATCCGTGGCCCTGCCCGTTGACCCGCCTCCCTTGACCGACGAGGAGAAGGCGGCCATCCGCGCCGAGGTCACACGCGCCGACGAACACGCGGCGCTGGTCGGCGGTCGGGTCTGCGCCGAACTGTCCCGGCACCGTGAACGGATGCGCAGCGCCGTCACCGAATTCGCCGAACCCTGGGTGCTCGCTCTCCTCGCCGACCTCGACACCGCGCTCGATTCCCCGCTCTGGCCGCGCGGCCCGTGAACAGCACCTGAACGAACCCCTGGGGCCGCGTGATCCATTTGACCCAGCGGTCACCTCCGGGATATCCTTTGTACGTGTGCGCTTTGTCGTGCGCTTGAGTCATGCCACCGCGATCTTGTCGTGCCGCACCTTAGGCGCCTTGATGTGGCACTCACACAGGGTGTGCTCTCCGAGCAGCCCCCACGGCATACCCACTACGGCCCGCGTAACTCATTCCGCGTGTTTCGGTGGGTCCAGATGAACTCGATCGGGCCGGAAACGGAGCGATTCGAATGCTAACCATCAATGAGCTGTCACCGTGCAGCAAAAACAAGGAGTAATTAGTGCCCACCATTCAGCAGTTGGTACGAAAGGGCCGCAGCCCCAAGGTCACCAAGACCAAGGCGCCCGCCCTGAAGTCCAACCCCCAGCAGCGCGGCGTGTGCACCCGTGTTTACACGACCACGCCGAAGAAGCCGAACTCGGCCCTCCGCAAGGTCGCCCGCGTCAAGCTGTCGAACGGTACCGAGGTCACCGCCTACATTCCCGGCGAGGGTCACAACCTGCAGGAGCACTCGATGGTGCTCGTCCGCGGTGGTCGTGTGAAGGACCTCCCCGGTGTTCGATACAAGATCGTTCGCGGCGCACTGGACACCCAGGCCGTCAAGAACCGCAAGCAGGCTCGTAGCCGCTACGGCGCCAAGATGGAGAAGAAGTAATGCCTCGTAAAGGCCCAGCGCCCAAGCGTCCCGTTATCGCTGACCCGGTATACGGCGCCCCCATCGTCTCCCAGCTCGTCAACAAGATCCTCCTCGACGGCAAAAAGGGCCTCGCCGAGCGTATCGTTTACGATGCACTCGAAGGCGTCGTTGCCAAGAACGGTGCGGATGCCGTCGTCACCTTGAAAAAGGCACTCGACAACGTGCGCCCGACCCTTGAGGTGCGTTCGCGCCGCGTCGGTGGTTCCACCTACCAGGTGCCCGTCGAAGTCAAGCCGCACCGCGCCAACACCCTGGCTCTGCGCTGGTTGACCAGCTACGCCAAGGCTCGTCGCGAGAAGACGATGACCGAGCGTCTCACCAACGAAATTCTCGACGCATCCAACGGCCTCGGCGCCGCTGTGAAGCGCCGCGAGGACACGCACAAGATGGCCGAGGCGAACAAGGCCTTCGCTCACTACCGCTGGTAGTCGCGCTCCGGAATCCGGGCTTGTCGAGAGCAGATCTCGATGGGCCCGGCGACCGGATGCCCTGTTTCGCCCCAAGATCCACAAGCAAACTTCCGGAGGACCCCCGTGGCACTTGACGTGCTCACCGACCTGAGTAAGGTCCGCAACATCGGCATCATGGCTCACATTGATGCTGGCAAGACCACCGTCACTGAGCGCATCCTGTACTACACGGGTGTCAATCACAAGATCGGCGAGACGCACGACGGCGCCTCGACCATGGACTGGATGGCGCAGGAGCAGGAACGTGGCATCACCATCACGTCTGCCGCGACGACCTGTTTCTGGGCCTCAAACCAGATCAACATCATCGACACCCCCGGCCACGTCGACTTCACCGTCGAGGTGGAGCGTTCGCTCCGCGTCCTCGACGGCGCCGTCGCAGTGTTCGACGGCAAGGAGGGCGTTGAGCCCCAGTCGGAGACCGTCTGGCGCCAGGCCGACAAGTACGACGTGCCCCGCATTTGCTTCGTCAACAAGATGGACAAGCTCGGCGCCGACTTCTTCTACACGGTCGACACCATTGTCAAGCGCCTCGGTGCGAAGCCGCTCGTCATCCAGCTGCCCATCGGCGCCGAGAACACCTTCGAAGGTGTTGTCGACCTCGTCGAAATGCGTGCACTGACTTGGCGCGGCGACTCCAAGGGTGACGTCGAGATGGGCTCCAAATACGCCATCGAAGAGATCCCGGCCGACCTTGCCGAGCAGGCCGCGGAATACCGCAAGCTGCTCCTTGAAACCGTCGCCGAGACCGACGACGACCTCATGGAGAAGTACTTCTCCGGCGAAGAGCTCACCGTCTCCGAGATCAAGCACGCGATTCGGGGGCTCACGGTCTCCAGCGAGATCTATCCGGTCCTCTGCGGTTCCGCGTTCAAGAACCGCGGCGTTCAGCCGATGCTTGACGCAGTCGTCGACTACCTCCCCACCCCGCTCGACGTGCCGGCCATCGAAGCCCACGACGCGCGCGACGAGGAAAAGGTCATCATGCGTCACCCCGACGCGACGGAGCCGTTCACGGCCCTCGCGTTCAAGGTCGCCGTTCACCCGTTCTTCGGTCGTCTGACCTACGTTCGCGTGTACTCCGGTCACCTTGACTCCGGCGCCCAGGTCGTCAACTCGACCAAGGGCAAGAAGGAGCGCATCGGCAAGATCTTCCAGATGCACGCCAACAAGGAGAACCCGGTGGCCTTCGTGACCGCCGGTCACATCTACGCGGTCATCGGCCTCAAGGACACCACCACAGGTGACACCCTGTGCGACCCGAACGCGCAGGTCGTGCTCGAGTCGATGACGTTCCCTGACCCGGTCATCGAGGTTGCGATCGAGCCGAAGACGAAGCAGGACCAGGAAAAACTGGGTCTTGCGATCCAGAAATTGGCCGAAGAAGACCCGACCTTCCGCACCGAGCAGAACCAGGAAACTGGTCAGACGGTCATCAAGGGGATGGGTGAACTTCACCTGGACATCCTGGTCGACCGGATGCGACGTGAATTCAACGTCGAAGCCAACGTCGGCAAGCCTCAGGTCGCCTACCGCGAGACCATCCGCAGGGCGGTCGAGCGTCACGACTACACGCACAAGAAGCAGACCGGTGGATCCGGGCAGTTCGCGAAGATTCAGATCGCGATCGAGCCGCTCGAGATCACTGCCGAGAAGAGCTACGAGTTCGTCAACAAGGTCACGGGTGGCCGCATCCCCCGGGAGTACATCCCCTCGGTGGACGCAGGAATCCAGGATGCGCTGCACGTTGGCGTCCTGGCCGGCTACCCGATGGTGGGCGTCAAGGCAAGCCTGCTTGACGGCGCCGCGCACGACGTCGACTCCTCGGAGATGGCGTTCAAGATTGCCGGTTCGATGGGCTTCAAGGAAGCCGTTCGTAAGGCTGACCCTGTTCTGCTCGAGCCGCTGATGGCCGTCGAGGTTCGTACGCCCGAGGAGTACATGGGCGACGTCATCGGCGACCTCAACTCGCGTCGTGGACAGATCCAGACCATGGAGGACGCTCAGGGCGTGAAGGTAATTCGCGCCAACGTGCCGCTGTCGGAGATGTTCGGATATATCGGTGACCTGAGGTCGAAGACCTCGGGCCGCGCGGTGTACTCGATGACCTTCGAGAGTTACGCGGAGGTCCCCCGGGCCGTGGCCGAAGAGATCATCCAGAAGAACAAGGGCGAATAGCCTGAGGCTTCCGGTCTCTCCGGGCCTTCGGGCCGAAATCGCTTCGGCCTCCCGGCCCGAGTAGCATAAGTACACAAATCCAGCAGTTTCACCGGCCGCAAACCAGCGGTCGATGGAGCCATGAGTCCTGAGGAGGACCCACAGTGGCCAAGGCCAAGTTCGAGCGGACCAAGCCGCACGTAAACATCGGAACGATCGGTCACGTTGACCACGGAAAGACCACGCTGACTGCAGCGATCTCCAAGGTCCTTGCCGACACGTATCCGTCCAAGACGAACGTTCAGCGCGACTTTGCGTCGATCGACTCTGCTCCGGAAGAACGCCAGCGCGGTATCACGATCAACATCTCGCACGTTGAGTACGAGACCGAAAAGCGTCACTATGCGCACGTAGACGCACCGGGCCACGCTGACTACATCAAGAACATGATCACCGGTGCTGCCCAGATGGACGGGGCGATCCTTGTGGTTGCCGCTACTGACGGCCCGATGGCTCAGACCCGTGAGCACGTCCTGCTCGCGAAGCAGGTCGGCGTGCCGTCCCTGCTCGTGGCACTGAACAAGTCCGACATGGTTGACGACGAAGAGATCCTCGAGCTCGTTGAGCTCGAGGTTCGCGAACTCCTCTCCGCCCAGGGCTTCGACGGCGACAACGCTCCCGTCGTGCGCGTTTCCGCACTCAAGGCGCTTGAAGGCGACGAGAAGTGGGTCGGCAACATCCTTGAGCTCATGAAGGCTGTCGACGACTACTTCCCGGAGCCCGTCCGCGACAAGGACAAGCCCTTCCTGATGCCGATCGAGGACGTCTTCACGATCACCGGTCGTGGAACCGTCGTCACCGGCCGCGCCGAGCGTGGAACCCTCAAGATCAACTCCGAGGTCGAGGTTGTCGGCATCCGCCCGACCATCAAGACCACGGTCACGGGTATCGAGATGTTCCACAAGCAGCTCGACGAGGCATGGGCCGGCGAGAACTGTGGCCTTCTTCTTCGTGGCACCAAGCGCGAAGACGTCGAGCGCGGCCAGGTTGTCGTCAAGCCGGGTTCGGTCACTCCGCACACCGACTTCGAGGGCACCGCGTACATCCTGTCCAAGGATGAGGGTGGGCGTCACAACCCGTTCTACGCGAACTACCGCCCGCAGTTCTACTTCCGCACCACGGACGTCACCGGCGTCATCACGCTGCCTGAGGGCACCGAGATGGTCATGCCCGGCGACACCACCGACATGAACGTCGCGCTGATCCAGCCGATCGCCATGGAAGAGGGCCTCGGCTTCGCCATTCGTGAAGGTGGCCGCACCGTTGGCGCCGGAACGGTGACCAAGATCGTCAAGTAGTCCCCTTCAGAAAATGGGGTCGGTCCTTCGGGGCCGGCCCTTTTTTCGTGCCCGACTTGCGGGGCCAGTTGATCCCGAATCGCCCAGGAACTAGCCTTGACATGAACCTCAACAGCCCCAGATCGGAGCACCCCGTGAATTTCAACGACATCAGCCGCAAAGCGCAGGAGTTCCTCAAAACAGAGAAGGGCGAGAAGATCGCCGACAAGATTCTCGACGGGGGCGCCGCCGCCGCGAACAAGGTCACCGGCAACAAGCACGCCGACAAGATCAAGGATGCCCGCGCGGCGGCGGACAAACACCTCGGTCGCGGGGACGGTCCGACCGACCGCGACGCTCGAGGCACTGGCCCCGACGGCAGGTAACCGCTGGTCGAGCTCACTTCGGTGACCGAGCGCACCGTGGCGCGGGTCGTGCGCCGGTTCGCGCGTGGCATGCCACCTGCGAACGGGTCCGCGGCTGTCCTGTGGGGACTCCCCACTCTCGCCGGCTGGCCGCCCGAGGTCCAGTCCCTCCCCGAACGCACCCGCGGCGGACGCTCGACGCCGGGTATCCGCAAGCATGCATTGGGACTCGACACGCGGGATATCGCCGTGGTGAACGGACTCCTGGTCACCAGCGTCGAACGCACGGTCGTCGACCTCGCCGCCACTCTGGATCTGAAGTCCGCGGTCGCCATGGCCGACCGCTCCATTGCGGTGGATCGCAGGGGGCGCATTCTGCCTCTGACCACCAGAGCCAGGCTGCTTGAGACCTGGGAAGGGTTGCTTCCCTTCCGCGGGTCCGTGCGGGCGCGGGCCGTGATCGACTTCTCTTCGACGCTGTCCGGTTCCCCCAACGTGTCCGGAAGCCGCGTCAACGTGGCGCTGAACGGATTTCCGGAGCCGGTGCTGCAGCATCCGTTCGTCGTCGAAGGCAAGACCGTCTTCACGGACTTCTACTGGATCGACGAGAACTCGGTGGGGGAGGCCGACGGCAAGGGCAAATACTTCGACCCCGTGTTGCGAGGCGATCGCACCACCGCCGAGGTGTTCTGCGACGAGAAACGCCGTGACGGTGGCGTGCGGCACCAGGTGCACGCGTTCACCCGGTGGGACTTCCCGGTCGGGATGAGTCAGAGTCGGCTGCGCACTCGGCTGCTGCAGTTGGGGCTGCCGTTCGGGCGCCCGCGACTCCAGTTTCGGTGAGGTGCCGGTGGTGCGCGGGTGTTGCGCCGCTGCGCTGGTGGCGTGCCCCGCGCGGAGCGGCGCAGCACTCGCGCGAGGCGTGAATGGCGGCGGCGACGCGCCCGGGGCGAGAGCCGGCCGAGCCGCGGAACGACGCGGATGTGGCGACACGCCGCCCGCGACACGCCCGGGTTGCACAATGACCCAACCCTGTGGCAGACTCTTCTAGTTCAACACTTTCGACTGCCGCGCTGCACGCGGTGTCGGGATCACTGCCAGGCAGTGCATAGCTTGTGCCGTTCGCCGTAAAAGGCGCCAGGTGCACAGTTAGGCCGCGGGTAGCAGAACATAGCTCAAACCAACAGCCGGGACAGCTGGGTAAATCCATGCCTTCCCCCACGCGCGAGTGTGGAGAAGCGGGTTGGCTCGGCATGACCGCTCCGCGGCCCTGCCGAAATTGACAGATGAACAGTGGTGCGACAGCAGCAGTGCTACTACGGCGTCCAATGCAGCCCCTCGGGATGTACGAAGCCTTGACAAGAAAGCGAGTTCGACATGGCGGGACAGAAAATCCGCATTCGACTTAAGTCGTATGACCACGAGGTCATCGACATCTCGGCGCGCAAGATCGTCGACACAGTGACCCGCGCGGGTGCGACTGTCGTCGGCCCCGTGCCGCTTCCGACCGAGAAGAACGTGGTGTGTGTCATCCGTTCCCCTCACAAGTACAAGGACAGCCGGGAGCACTTTGAAATGCGCACCCACAAGCGTCTGATCGACATCATTGACCCGACCCCGAAGGCTGTCGACTCGCTCATGCGTCTCGACCTGCCGGCCGACGTCAACATCGAGATCAAGCTCTAGGGCCCGCGATGTCTTACTCAGATACCAAGACCACCAAGGGTCTCCTCGGCAAGAAGCTCGGCATGACGCAGGTGTGGGATGAGAACAACAAGCTCGTTCCCGTCACCGTCATCGAAATCTCGCCCAACGTTGTCACCCAGATCCGCAGCAAGGACATCGACGGTTACGCCGGCGTCCAGATCGCTGCCGGGGCCATCGATCCGCGCAAGGTCAACAAGCCTTCCGCCGGACACTTCGAAAAGGCAGGCGTCACGCCTCGCCGCCACCTCACCGAGCTCCGCACTGCGGATGCCGCTGACTACACCCTGGGTCAGGAGCTCACCGTTGACGGTGTGTTCGCTGCCGGTACCAAGGTCGACGTCATGGGCACCAGCAAGGGCAAGGGTTTCGCCGGTGTTATGAAGCGTCACAACTTCAAGGGTGTTTCCTCCTCTCACGGTTCGCACCGCAACCACCGCAAGCCTGGTTCCATCGGTGCTTCCTCGACCCCGAGCCGTGTCTTCAAGGGCATGCGCATGGCCGGTCGTATGGGTGGCGAGCGCGTCACCGTGCTGAACCTCAAGGTTCACGCCGTGGATGCCGAGAAGGGCCTCCTGCTGGTCAAGGGTGCCGTTCCCGGCGCCAAGGGCCGCCTCGTATTCGTCCGCAATGCAGTGAAGGGAGCCTAGTCGTATGACTACCTCACTCGATCTCATCGACGCCAAGGGTAAGAAGGCCGGCTCCGTCGAGTTGCCCGCCGAAATCTTTGACGTTCAGACCAACGTCCCGTTGATCCACCAGGTCGTCGTCGCGCAGCTCGCTGCCGCACGTCAGGGAACTCACAAGACCAAGCGTCGTGGCGAGGTTTCCGGTTCCGGCCGCAAGCCGTTCAAGCAGAAGGGAACCGGTCGCGCTCGTCAGGGCTCGATCCGCGCCCCTCAGATGACCGGTGGTGGAATCGTCCACGGACCGACCCCGCGTAACTACGAACAGCGCACCCCCAAGAAGATGATCGCGGCAGCACTGCGTGGATCCCTTTCCGACCGCGCCCGTGGCGACCGCCTGCACGTCGTGACCGCACTCTTCAGCGCCGAGACGCCCAGCACCAAGGGCGCCATCGAGCTGCTCAGCCAGATCGCCAGCAGCAAGCATGTGCTGGTCGTCCTGGAGCGCACCGACGAACTGACGCTGCGCAGCATCCGCAACCTGCCGACGGTGCACGTTCTGCCGTGGGACCAGCTGAATGCCTATGACGTTCTCGTCAGCGACGACATCGTCTTCACCAAGGGCGCGTTCGACGCGTTCGTGGCGAGCAAGACCAAGAAGGAAGAGGTGTCCGCATAATGGCTACCCCGATCAACAAGGATCCCCGCGACGTCATCATCGCTCCGGTCGTCTCTGAGAAGAGCTATGGCCTGATCGACGAAGGCAAGTACACCTTCATCGTGGACCCGCGCTCGAACAAGACCGAAATCAAGCTTGCGATCGAAAAGATCTTCAAGGTGGAGGTCGCTTCGATCAACACCATGAACCGCATCGGCAAGACGCGTCGCACGAAGTTCGGTCAGGGCAAGCGCAAGGACACCAAGCGTGCCATCGTCACGCTCAAGTCCGGTTCCATTGACATCTTCACGGCCGTCGGCTAAGCGGCGCGGACTAGAGGAATAAGAAATGGCTATTCGTAAGTTCAAGCCCACGACTCCCGGTCGTCGCGGTTCATCTGTTGCAGACTTCGCAGAGATCACCCGCTCCACGCCGGAGAAGTCCCTGCTTCGCCCCCTGTCCAAGACCGGTGGCCGTAACAACCAGGGTCGCATCACCACCCGTCACATCGGTGGTGGACACAAGCGCCAGTACCGTCTGATCGACTTCCGTCGTAACGACAAGGACGGCGTCAACGCCAAGGTTGCTCACATCGAGTACGACCCCAACCGCACGGCGCGCATCGCGCTCCTGCACTTCATGGACGGCTCCAAGCGCTACATCATCGCCCCGAACAAGCTGAACCAGGGCGACATCGTAGAGTCGGGCGCCGGCGCTGACATCAAGCCCGGCAACAACCTGCCGCTGAAGAACATCCCGACCGGTACCATCATCCACGCGGTCGAACTGCGTCCGGGCGGTGGCGCCAAGATGGCCCGCTCCGCCGGATCATCCGTTCGCCTCGTTGCGAAGGATGGCATCTACGCCCAGCTGCGCCTGCCGTCCGGAGAAATCCGCAACGTCGACGCCCGCTGCCGCGCCACGATCGGCGAGGTCGGCAACGCCGAGCAGTCGAACATCAACTGGGGTAAGGCCGGCCGGATGCGCTGGAAAGGCGTTCGCCCGACCGTTCGTGGTGTCGCCATGAACCCGGTTGACCACCCGCACGGTGGTGGTGAGGGTAAGACGTCCGGTGGACGTCACCCCGTCAGCCCTTGGGGCCAGAAAGAAGGGCGTACCCGCCACCCGAACAAGGAAAGCGACAAGCTCATCGTTCGTCGCCGTACCGTCGGCAAGAAGCGTAAGTAGGAGTAGACGATGCCACGCAGTCTCAAGAAAGGCCCGTTCGTTGACGACCACCTGCTTCGCAAGGTTGTCAAGGCGAACGAAGCCAGCAGCAAGAACGTAATCAAGACCTGGTCGCGCCGTTCGATGATCATCCCCGGCATGCTCGGGCACACCATCGCCGTGCACGACGGACGCAAGCACATCCCGGTGTTCGTCACCGAGAGCATGGTCGGGCATAAGCTCGGCGAGTTTGCGCCCACCCGCACCTTCCGTGGACACGTGAAGGACGACAAGAAGGGCCGTCGCCGCTAACGCGGGGACGTGAAGGAGGATAAGAAATGGTGGAGTCGATCGCACGCGTGCGTCACATCCGCGTTACCCCCCAGAAGGCTCGTCGCGTTGTCAACCTGATCCGCGGCAAGCAGGCCTTCGAGGCCCTGGGAATTCTGAAGTTTGCGCCGCAGGGCGCGAGCGACCCGGTGTACAAGCTGGTTGCCTCGGCAATCGCCAACGCGCGAGTCAAGGCTGATGCAGCCAACACCTTCCTCGACGAGCAGGACCTGTTCGTCAGCCAGGCGTTCGTTGACGAGGGTACGACCCTCAAGCGTTTCCAGGCCCGTGCACAGGGTCGCGCATTCCAGATCAAGAAGCGCACGAGCCACATCACGGTTGTGCTCGCCACTCCTGAGGAGGGTACGAAGTAATGGGTCAGAAAGTAAACCCCTATGGCTTCCGTCTGGGAATCACGACCGACCACGTGTCGCGTTGGTTCTCTGACAGCACGAAGCCGGGCCAGCGTTACAGCGACTTCGTCGCTGAAGACGTCAAGATCCGCCGCCTGTTGAGCACCAGTCTCGACCGCGCCGGCGTGTCCCGCATCGAGATCGAGCGCACTCGTGACCGCGTTCGCGTCGACATCCACACCGCCCGTCCGGGCATTGTGATCGGTCGCCGCGGCGCGGAGGCTGAGCGCATTCGCTCCGACCTCGAGAAGCTCACCGCCAAGCAGATCCAGCTGAACATCCTCGAGGTGAAGAACCCCGAGGTCGACGCTCAGCTGGTCGCTCAGGGCATCGCCGAGCAGCTCTCCGCTCGCGTGGCATTCCGCCGCGCGATGCGTAAGGGCCTGCAGGGTGCCCAGCGCGCCGGTGCCAAGGGTGTTCGCATCCAGGTCTCCGGTCGCCTGGGTGGCGCCGAAATGAGCCGTTCGGAGTTCTACCGCGAAGGCCGTGTGCCCCTGCACACTCTGCGCGCGAACATCGACTACGGGTTCTACGAAGCCAAGACCACCTTCGGCCGCATCGGCGTGAAGGTTTGGATCTACAAGGGCGACATCACCAACAAGGAACTCGCTCGCGAGCAGGCCAACGCTAAGTCGACCCGCCCCGAGCGTCGTGACGACCGACCGCGTCGTGCGCCCCGCGCAGAGGCAGCGGCACCGGTTGCAGCAGGAGTTGAGGCATAACCATGTTGATTCCACGCAGAGTCAAGCACCGCAAGCAGCACCACCCGGGCCGTACCGGCCACGCAACCGGTGGTACCGAGCTGTCGTTCGGTGAGTACGGCATCCAGGCCCTCACGCCCGCCTATGTGACCAACCGTCAGATCGAGTCCGCTCGTATCGCGATCACCCGTCACATGAAGCGCGGCGGCAAGGTCTGGATCAACATCTACCCGGACCGCCCGCTCACCAAGAAGCCGGCCGAAACCCGCATGGGTTCCGGTAAGGGTTCCGTCGAGTGGTGGGTTGCCAACGTCAAGCCCGGTCGCGTGCTTTTCGAACTCAGCGGTGTCACTGACATCGTCGCAAAGGAAGCGCTGACCCGCGCTATCCATAAACTGCCCTTGAAGGCACGCATCATCAAGCGCGAGGAGGGCGACGCATAATGGCGATCGGATCCAAGGAGCTCGCCTCAGTCGAGCTCGACACTTTTGAAAACGAGCGGTTGTTCGATGAGCTGAAGAAAGCGAAGGAAGAACTCTTCAACCTTCGCTTCCAGTCGGCCACCGGCCAGCTCGAGAGCCACGGCCGCCTCCGCGCGGTCAAGCGCGACATCGCTCGCATCTACACGGTTCTCCGTGAGCGCGAGTTGGGCATTCGTCCGACTCCCGCACCAGTCGAGGCTCCGGCCAAGGCTGAGAAGAAGACCAAGAAGGCCAAGCCTGCAGTGGAGTCCGTTGACGACTCCGCTGCGGCCGACGCCGCCCAGACGAAGGAGGCCTAGTCATGGCGAAGACTGACGAAAAGGTCGTCGCTGCCGAGGCTGAGGCTCTCGTTCGCGGCTACCGCAAGACGCTGCGTGGTTACGTGACCAGCGACAAGATGGACAAGACCATCGTTGTCGAGGTCGAAGACCGCGTGAAGCACCCCCTGTACGGCAAGGTCATCCGCCGTACGTCCAAGCTGAAGGCTCACGACGAGGCGAACATCGCCGGCGTCGGCGACCTGGTCCTGATCAGTGAGACCCGTCCGCTCAGCGCTTCCAAGCGCTGGCGCCTGGTCGAGATCCTCGAGAAGGCCAAGTAAGCCTCGCGCTTACTTGATAGAAGGGTATAAAAAGTGCTTCAGCAAGAATCACGACTCAAGGTTGCCGACAACACGGGTGCCAAGGAGCTGTTGACCATTCGCGTGCTCGGCGGCTCCGGCCGTCGCTACGCAGGCCTCGGCGACACCATCGTCGCCACGGTCAAGGACGCGATCCCGGGCGGCAACGTCAAGAAGGGCGACGTCGTCAAGGCCGTCGTCGTTCGCGTCAAAAAGCAGACCCGTCGTTCAGACGGTTCGTACATCAAGTTCGATGAGAACGCCGCAGTGATTTTGAAGAACGAAGGTGACCCCCGCGGCACCCGAATCTTCGGACCGGTCGGTCGCGAGCTTCGCGACAAGAAGTTCATGAAGATCATCTCGCTGGCACCGGAGGTTATCTAAATCATGGCCAGACTCAAAAAGGGTGACCTCGTAGAGGTCATCACCGGCCGCACCCAGGCCCGCGGCGGAGACCGTGGCAAGCAGGGCAAGGTCATTGCCATCCTGGTGGAGAAGAACAGGGTCCTCGTTGAGGGCATCAACTTCGTCACCAAGCACGTTCGCGTGGGCCAGACCCAGCGCGGCACCAAGACCGGCGGCATCGAGACCATGGAGGCGCCGATTCACGTGTCCAACGTGGCCCTCGTCGACCCGGAGACCAAGAAGCCGACTCGCGTCGGATTCCGCCTCGAAGAAGTAACGAAGGACGGCGTCACCAAGACGGTCCGCATCCGTTACGCCAAGAAGTCAGGGAAGGACCTCTGATGACCGACACTTCAGTTGCAGCAGCAGAAGCGCCCGTTGAGGCCGCCCTGCCGCGTCTCAAGCAGAAGTACCGCGATGAGATCATGGCCCAGCTCAGCAAGGACCTCGGCTTCACCAACGTTCACCAGATTCCGAACCTGGTCAAGATCGTTGTGAACATGGGTGTCGGCGAGGCAGCACGCGACGGCAAGATCATGGATGGCGCCGTCTCCGACCTCACCAAGATCACCGGTCAGAAGCCGCAGGTCACCAAGGCCCGTAAGTCGATCGCGCAGTTCAAACTGCGTGAAGGACAGCCCATCGGCACGCACGTCACACTTCGTGGCGACCGCATGTGGGAGTTCCTCGACCGGCTCCTGAGCCTGGCGCTTCCGCGCATCCGCGACTTCCGTGGTCTGAGCGACAAGCAGTTCGATGGCAGCGGTAACTACACCTTCGGTCTCACCGAGCAGGTCATGTTCCACGAGATCGACCAGGACCGGATCGACCGTATCCGCGGTATGGATATCACGGTTGTGACGACGGCCAAGAACAACGAAGAAGGCCGCGCGCTGCTCAAGGCGCTGGGCTTCCCGTTCAAGACGGCCGAAAACACCAAGTAAAGTAGCTCTTTGGCTCTTGTAGTACAAATCCGGGGCTGGACAACCGTCCAGCCCCACCACGACCAAGGTCGTCACCCGTGTAACGGATGAACGAAACCAGGCGAGAAAGGCACCACAAATGACAATGACAGATCCGGTCGCAGACATGCTGACCAGACTGCGCAACGCTAACTCGGCGTTCCACGACACCGTGTCCATGCCGCACAGCAAGCTCAAAGCGAACATCGCAGACATTCTCAAGGCCCAGGGTTACATCTCGGCGTGGGATGTCAAGGATGCAGTGGTCGGCAAGACCCTCACGCTCAACCTCAAGTTCGGTCCGAACCGCGAGCGTTCCATCGTCGGCATCAAGCGGGTTTCCAAGCCCGGCCTGCGCGTGTACGCGAAGTCGACCGAAATCCCCACCGTTCTCGGTGGTCTCGGCGTTGCCATCCTGTCCACCTCCAGCGGTCTGCTCACCGACCGCCAGGCTGAGAAGAAGGGCGTAGGCGGAGAAGTTCTCGCCTACGTGTGGTAGCCGACAATGTCACGTATTGGAAGACTTCCCATCCCGATTCCCGCGGATGTCACGGTCGCCACTGAAGGCCAGCGCGTCAACGTCAAGGGTCCGAAGGGCGAGCTCGCGCTCACCGTCGCGAACCCCATCGAGGTCAAGATCGAGGACGGCCACGTCGTCGTCACACGCCCGAACGACGAGCGCAACTCGCGTTCGCTGCACGGACTGACTCGCACGCTGATCGCAAACCAGATCATCGGGGTGACGGTGGGTTACACCAAGTCTCTCGAGATCGTCGGTACCGGTTACCGCGTCGCCCAGAAGGGCAGCTCGATCGAGTTCGCCCTCGGCTTCTCGCACCCGGTCCTCGTCGAGGCACCTGCCGGCATCACCCTCACCGTGGAGAGCGTCAACCGCCTCACGGTCGGTGGCATCGACAAGCAGGCTGTCGGCGAGGTCGCCGCCAACATCCGTAAGATTCGCAAGCCGGAGCCCTATAAGGGCAAGGGTGTGCGTTACGCCGGCGAGATTGTTCGCCGCAAGGCCGGAAAGAGTGGTAAATAACCATGGGTCTCGGAACTAGAGGTAAGAGCAAGGCCGCTGCCCGCGGACGCAGGCATGCACGTCTTCGCAAAAAGATCGAGGGGACCGCGCTTCGTCCGCGTCTCGTCGTGACCCGTTCGGCTCGCCACGTGTTCGTGCAGGTCGTCGATGACAGCAAGGGTTTCACCCTTGCTTCGGCGTCCACGCTCGAAGACGGTCTGCGCACCTTCGATGGTGACAAGACCGCCAAGGCCCGCAAGGTCGGCGAACTCGTCGCCGAGCGTGCGAAGGCCGCCGGCATCGACGCTGTCGTATTTGACCGTGGCGGAAGCAAGTACGCAGGACGCGTCGCTGCGATCGCCGATGGAGCTCGAGAGGGTGGATTGAACCTGTGAGCACTGAAACCGCTAGCACAGCAACCAAGGAGACCGTGGTGGCCGCAGAGGCACCCGTCGAAACCGCTGCCTCAACGGCACCTGCCCAGAACGAGCCTCGTGAGGCTCGTCGTGGCGGTCGTGAGCGCAACCCGAACAAGGACCGCGGAAGCCGCGATGCCGACAAGAGCCAGTTCCTGGAGCGCGTCGTCACCATCAACCGCGTTTCCAAGGTGGTGAAGGGTGGTCGTCGCTTCAGCTTCACCGCTCTCGTCGTCGTCGGTGACGGAAACGGCCTCGTCGGCGTTGGATATGGCAAGGCCCGCGAGGTGCCGACCGCCATTTCCAAGGGCGTCGAAGAAGCGAAGAAGAACTTCTTCCGCGTTCCCCGCGTCGGTCTGACGATCCCGCACCCCGTGCAGGGTGAAGCCGCAGCCGGCGTCGTCCTGCTGCGTCCCGCCGCCGCCGGCACCGGCGTTATCGCCGGTGGTCCGGTGCGCGCCGTTCTCGAGTGCGCGGGCATCCACGATGTCCTCAGCAAGTCGCTCGGTTCGTCGAACACCATCAACATCGTTCACGCCACGGTCGAGGCCCTGCACCAGCTCGAAGAGCCGCGTGCAGTTGCGGCTCGTCGTGGCCTCGCGTACGAAGACGTCGCTCCGGCGCGCTTCCTGCGTGCCGACGCCGCCGCAGCAGCAGCTGCAGCTGCAGCAAAGGCAGGTGCCTGATGGCTCGCCTCAAAGTGACACAGATCAAGTCCAAAATTAGTGAGAAGCAGAACCAGCGCGACACGCTTCGCAGCCTGGGTCTCAAGCGCATTGGCGCAGTCACGATTCGCGAGGACAACTCGCAGAACCGTGGCTACGTCAACACCGTTGCTCACCTTGTAAAGGTCGAGGAGATTGACTAATGGCTGACGAGAAGGAAGCTGCCACGGCAGCCGCCAAGCCCGCCACTGCACAGAAGGCAGCCCCCAAAAAGGCTGCCTCCGCCAAGGTCGGAGTGAAGGCTGCTCCGACAGAGAAGCGCGAGCAGGTTCTGAAGGTTCACCACCTTCGCCCCGCCCCCGGAGCCAAGAAGTCGCGCATGCGTGTCGGTCGTGGTGAAGGATCCAAGGGTAAGACCGCCGGCCGTGGAACCAAGGGTACGAAGGCGCGCTACAACGTGCGCATCGGGTTTGAGGGTGGCCAGATGCCGCTGCACATGCGTACTCCGAAGCTGCGCGGGTTCAAGAACCCGTTCCGCGTCGAGTACCAGGTCGTCAACCTCGAGAAGCTCGCCGAGCTTTACCCGAACGGCGGCGATGTAACCATCGCCGACCTGGTCGCCAAGGGTGCCGTTCGCGACAACGAGAAGGTCAAGGTTCTCGGCAATGGTGACATTGCGGTTAAGCTGAACATTGCAGTGGATAAGGTCTCCGGCTCAGCAGAGCAGAAGATCGTCGCTGCGGGTGGCTCAATCAAGTAAGTCCGCAGACGCTGAGCGAGCTTGTCGAGGCCACCAATCGAAATCTTTCGATGCTGGTCTCGACAAGCTCGTTTTTCACGTTATTAACTGGAGGCATTGTGTTCAGCGCCATCGCGCGGATATTCCGCACACCCGACCTGCGCAGGAAAATCGGGTTCAGCTTGGGTATCGTTGCCCTGTTCCGACTGGGCTCGTTCATCCCTGCCCCCTTCGTCGACTTCGGAAACGTTCAATCGTGTCTGGCGGCGAACCAGGACGCCAGCGGCCTCTATGAGCTCGTCAACCTCTTCAGCGGCGGCGCGCTGCTGCAACTGTCGGTCTTCGCGCTCGGCATCATGCCGTACATCACGGCCTCGATCATCGTGCAGCTCCTGCGCGTGGTCATCCCACATTTTGAGACACTGCACAAGGAAGGCGCGTCCGGACAGGGCACGCTCACCCAGTACACTCGGTACCTCACCATCGCCCTCGCGATCCTTCAGTCGACGACGCTGATCACGGTGGCCCGCAGCGGAGCGCTCTACGGCACGTCCGCCAGCGCCGAGTGCTCGCAGCTGCTCACCAACGACGCCTGGTACGCCATCATGCTCATGGTCATCACCATGACCGCCGGTACTGGCCTGATCATGTGGATGGGTGAGCTCATCACCGAGCGCGGCATCGGCAACGGCATGTCACTGTTGATCTTCACCTCGATCGCAGCCCTCTTTCCGGGATCGCTGGCCTCCATCGGGCAGCAGAAGGGCCTCGACATCCTCATGATTGTGATCGCGGTCGGTCTGGTCGTGGTCGCCGCGGTGGTCTTCGTCGAGCAGTCCCAGCGTCGCATCCCGGTGCAGTACGCCAAACGGATGGTCGGACGCCGCACCTACGGCGGGAACAACACGTACATCCCGATCAAGGTGAACATGGCCGGCGTCGTGCCCGTCATTTTCGCGTCGTCACTGCTGTACCTTCCGGCCCTGATCGCGCAGTTCAACCAGCCGGCGGCCGGACAGGCGCCGGCAGCGTGGGTCACCTGGGTCACCAACAACCTCACGCAGGGCAACGATCCGCTCTACATGGCGCTGTACTTCCTCCTCATCGTCGGATTCACCTACTTCTATGTCGCGATCACCTTCAACCCCGAAGAGGTCGCCGACAACATGAAGAAGTACGGCGGATTCATCCCGGGCATCCGTGCCGGTCGTCCGACCGCCGAGTACCTGGACTTCGTTCTCACCCGGGTGACGCTGCCCGGTGCCCTGTACCTGGGCCTGATCGCCCTGCTGCCGCTGATCGCGTTCTCCGCGATCGGAGCCGACCAGAACTTCCCGTTCGGTGGCGCCAGCATCCTGATCGTGGTCGGTGTCGGACTCGAGACGGTCAAACAGATCGACGCGCAACTCCAGCAGCGCCACTACGAAGGGCTTCTCCGATGACCCGTTTGCTGCTGATCGGCCCGCCCGGCGCGGGCAAGGGAACTCAGGCCGAGCGCCTGTCCGAGGCCTTCGACGTTCCGGCCATCTCCACCGGTGACATCTTCCGCTTCAACGTGAAGAACGACACCGAGCTGGGTCTTCAAGTCAAGGCGTTCATGGATGCCGGCGCGTACGTGCCCGATTCCCTCACCAACGCGATCGTGTCCGATCGGTTGCAGCAGCCCGACGCCACCGGGGGATTCCTGCTGGACGGCTACCCGCGCACGCAGGAGCAGGTTCTGGAACTGGACCGGTTGCTGGAGGCCGACGGTGACGGACTCGACGCCGTCGTGCTGATCGTCGCCGACACCGAAGAGGTCGTCGCCCGACTCCTCAAGCGTGCCGCCGAGCAGGGGCGTGCGGACGACACCGCTGACGTCATCCGGCACCGCCTCTCCGTCTACGAGGAGCAGACATCTCCTCTGATCGACGTTTACTCCTCCCGCGGTCTCGTGGTCACGGTCGACGGCCTCGGCGCCGTCGACGAAGTGACCGGGCGCATCCTTGCGGCGCTGACCGGGCGCGGACTCTCCGTGCCCGTCACCAGCGTGCCCGTCACCAGCGTGCCCGTCACTAGCGTGCCCGTCACTAGCGTGCCCGTCACTAGCGTGCCCGTCACTAGCGTGCCCGTCACCAGCGTGCCCGTCACCAGCGGAGACGCAGCCAGCGCCTCCTAACCCGGTCGTGCACGCCCAGCGTGCGCGTCCTCAGCAGTTTGCAGAGATCTTCACCATGAGCCTTCGACGATCCATCTACAAGTCGCCGGCGCAGATGCGGTTGATGATCGCGCCCGGACTGGCCACGGCCGCATCCCTGGATGCGGCCCGGGCGGCCATCCGGGTCGGTGCGACCACCCTCGAGCTCGACGCGGCCGCCGAGGCGGCCATCGTGGCTCGAGGCGGCCTGCCGAACTTCAAGCTGGAGCAGGGCTACCACCACACGGTCTGCGCGTCCGTCAACGAGGATGTCGTGCACGGCATCCCGGGGGCTCGCGTGCTCGCCGCCGGCGACATCGTGTCGATCGACAGCGGTGCCATCATCGACGGCTGGAACGGCGACGCGGCCTTCTCCTTCGTGATTCCGGACCCGGCCCGGCCCGAGGTCGTCGCCGAGCGCGAGAAACTGTCGCACGTCACGGAGCAGTCGCTGTGGCACGGGATCGCCCGGCTCGCGGTGGCGCGTCACCTCAACGAGGTCGGCGATGCCATCGAGGACTACGTCGAGTCTCAGGGGGACTACGGAATCCTCACCGACTATGTCGGTCACGGCATCGGCCGGTCCATGCACGAGGCCCCGCCCGTGTTCAACTATCGCGTTCGCCAGAAGGGTCCGGACGTGAAGCCCGGTCTCGTGATCGCGATCGAGCCCATGGTCGTCATGGGGTCCATCGAGACGTTCGTGCGCGACGACGACTGGACCGTCGCCACCAGCGACGGCCTGGCCGCCGCGCACTGGGAGCACAGCGTGGCCGTGCACAAGGACGGCATCTGGGTGCTCACCGCCGCCGACGGCGGCGCTGCGGGGCTGGCCCCGCTCGGCATCACGCCCGTTCCGCTCCCGTAGTCGCACACGGCCCGAACCAGCCGCACACGGAACGTCGGATCTCACCGCACTGCGTGGACGCCGTTCCGCACGCGAAATGCCGTGCCCGATGCCAAACCAATTCGACGGAGATTTTGGGTCAAACACCCGTTTTCGTGCCCGAAAGCGGTTTTTTGGGCAGAATCTCCGTCGAATTCGTTCGGGGTGAGTCGACCCCGGGCTCCGGGCTCGTACGAGACGGCGGTTGCAGCGCGCATCCACCCCGCGCTGCGGTCAACTTCTCGCCTGTCCGAGAAATGGACCAATCGCCACTCACCCGCCACCCGCGATCGCCCCTCACCCGCGGCAATCGGAACCCGCTCCCGGAGCCACACACGGCCCGAACCAGCCGCGCTCGGGGGCGGGGATCTGGTCTCTCCGGGACTCCGGAGGCGGGAGGATGGAGGAGAGGGCAAACCGTCCGTCGCGGCTCAGGGAAAGAGCGATTCCATGAAGATTCTCATCGTCTGCGGTGCTGGCGCCTCCAGTGCCTTTGTTGCACATCGGGTTCGGCACACCGCCGCGGCCCGCGGCCTGGATGTCCACGTCTTCGCGGGGAGCGAATCGGATCTGCCGGCCTCCCTCGGCCCGGTCGACGTGCTTCTAGTGGGTCCCCACCTGGCACCCAGGTTTGAGAAGATCCGCCTTCAGGCCGTGCACGCCGGGGTCGGCATCGCCCTGCTGGAGGAGACCGTCTTCGCCTCGCAGAACGGCGACGAAGCGCTCGATGCCGCGATCTATGCGTACAAGACGCGTGACTGGGCTGAAACGAAGAAGTAGCCCGACCGGTGGCCTACTGGTCCATCAGGTGCACGAGCTCGTCGATGAAGGATGCGAAGTCCACCGACCGCTTGACCAGCCGCTGCACGTCGGCCCGGTCTGAGAAGACCTCCACGAACTGGTCGAAGACGGTCTGGAAGCTCTTGCGCCCGGCGGCGCTGAAAGCGACCATCGCCACCACGTTGACGCGGTTCTCGCCCCACGCCATGGGTGTGTCGTTGATCACGACGGCGATCGAGGTACGGATTGCCGTCATCGACATCGAGTGCGGCACCGCCACGTTGTCCGTGAACGCCGTCGACGACATGAGCTCGCGCTCGATCGCGCCGTCGATGTAGCTCTCGTCGATATCGCCGTGTGCGATCATCCGTTCGCCGAGAGCGCGGATCATCGCGGTCTCGTCAGCGGCGTGGAAGTTGTGCGCGAACAGGGACTCGTCGAAGAATTGCAGCAGCTCGTCCTTGAGAGCGGCGCGACGCCGAAGACGGCGGATGCGGCTGGCGGCCTTCCGCACGCGGTCGATGTCGGCCTCGGTCAGGAACGGCTGGATCACGATGACGGCCTCGGCCGGCGACTGCGGTTCGATGGTGGAGAGCACGAGTTTCGCATCCAGGGCCTTCCAGTCGACGTCGCTGCGGGTTACCACCGACACAACTTCGAGCTCGTCACCGAGGACCCGCTCGATCCGTTCGCGCAGCAGCACGTGCATGTCGTAATAGTTCGGGCAGATCAGAGCGCACGTGACCAGGTCCTCGCGCCGGGACTGCTGCTGAAGGTGGGCACCGACGTGCATCGCGATGTACGCGATCTCATCGTCGTTGATCACGATCTGTTCCTGCCGCTGCAACTGGCTGGCGATGTAGACGGCGACCTCATAGATCATCGGGTAGGACGTCTTGATCGACCTGGTGAGCGGGTTGTGCGAGTACGAGCGGTCTGTCGCCCGGTTGATCAGGTTGCGCACGTGCAGCGTGAGCCTCACGATGAAGTTCTCCTCCGCGAGGTCCAGCAGGAACTCGTCCCCGGCCTGGCCGACGATCCGGCGCACGGCGTCGAGATCTTCGGGGCGGACGAAGCTCTCGATCAGAACCTGCGCCGGCTGGTCCTGCCCGGGTGTGATCACCCGGGTCTTGAGCAGGAGTGCGATGTAGTCGAGGTCACCGACACCCAGTTCGACGTGGAAGTGGCGCACGATCAGCCCGGAGAGGGCGAGGGTCATCGCGTCGGGGGAGCCGACGGATGCCGCGGTCTCGGCCACCACGGGGGAGGTGCGCCTCGTGACCCGGTCGATGGCGATGGCGACATGGAGTAGAACGTCGTTGGTGCCGTACTCGTTGACGAAATACCCCTGCGAGTCGAGCATCGCGATCAGATCCGTCTTGAACTCTCCGAGGCTCTCGGAGGCGAACTCGCGCTGGATCGCCTCGAGTTCGAGCAGACCGCGCGAACTCTCCTCGCGGAACAGCCGGCTGAGCAGCCTCCGCCGGTCGGTCTCGGAGCCGGCGAGCGTGACCACGCTGCCGTGGCGGGTGAGCGTGAGCCCGGTGGCGGGCAGTAGCTGCCGCACCTTGGTCAGGTCGGAGTCGATCGTGGAGTCGCTGACGAACAGCTCGGCGGACAGAGCGTAGACGTCGAGCCCCTCGTGGGACTCCGTGAGCCGGCGCACCAAAGCGTAAAGGCGATCCGTCGGGGTCTCGGCTTCGTCCGAGTGAATGCGCCCCCTGGCGCGGAACACGGCGAACGCCTCGAGGTCCAGCCGGTACCCGGCCGGCCCCGACTCGATGATCTCGAGCGGCCCGGCTGCCAGTTTCAGGTTCGTGACGTAGCTGCGCACGGTTCGGGGCGTGACGCCCAGGAGGTCGGCAAGCTCGCCGGCGGTAACCCAGGCCGGTGTCTGCGACAGAAAATCCAGCATCCGTGTCTGTTTGTCGCTCATTGCATGAAACTCCCAAGTAAAAAGCAAGTCTCCCACGCCGCTCCCGGCCGGATCTCTGCCACGAGATTTCCGGGGGTGCGGAAAAGTCTCTGGTGGCCCCGCACGACCACCTTGGTCAGACTTGAATAAGTCGCAACGTGACGGGGCAACTCCTCATCGCATCCCTACGAAAGGCAGAGAAATGACGACGACGTCAGCTACCAAGACCAAGAGCGGAGGAACCCGTGTGCACGTTCAGCGCTTCGGAACCTTCCTCAGCGGAATGGTCATGCCCAACATCCCTGCATTTATCGCGTGGGGATTGATCACCGCATTCTTCATTCCGACCGGTTGGACCCCGAACGCGACCTTGGAAACGCTCGTCGGACCGATGATCGTGTACTTGCTGCCGCTCCTGATCGCCAACACCGGTGGCCGGATGGTCTACGGAACGCGTGGTGCGGTCATCGCCTCGATCGCGACCATGGGTGTCATCGTGGGCAGCGAGATCCCGATGTTCATCGGCGCCATGATCGTCGGCCCGGGATCCGCGTACCTCCTGAAGAAGCTTGACAGCCTCTGGGCCGGCAAGATCAAGCCCGGGTTCGAGATGCTGGTCGACAACTTCGCGTCCGGTATTCTCGGAATGATCCTCGCGCTGGGTGCGTTCTTCGGAATCGCCCCGCTCGTGACCGGGATCAGCAATTTCCTCGAGATGATCGTCGACTGGCTCGTCTCCAACAGCCTGCTGCCCATCGCCAGCATCTTCATCGAGCCCGGCAAGATCCTGTTCCTCAACAACGCCATCAACCATGGCGTGCTCACGCCGATCGGTGTGCAGCAGGTTGCTGAAAACGGCCAGTCGGTGCTGTTCCTGCTCGAGGCGAACCCCGGCCCCGGCTTGGGCATCCTGCTCGCCTTCTCCTTCTTTGGAGTCGGCATCGCACGGGCAAGCGCACCGGGCGCCATCATCATCCACTTCTTCGGCGGCATCCACGAGATCTACTTCCCGTACGTGCTGATGAAGCCGGCACTGCTCCTCGCCGCAGTCGGCGGCGGCATGACCGGTGTGGCCATCAACGTGGCCTTCGCAACCGGCCTGCGCGCCCCAGCCTCACCCGGCAGCATCATCGCTATCCTGATCCAGACCGCCCCGGGCAGCTACGTCGGCGTCATCCTCTCCGTCATCGGCGCCGCCACGGTGTCATTCCTGATCGCAGCCGTCATCCTCCGTGCCAGCCGCAAGCGCGACCTGACCGCCGGCGATACCGGTGACATGGCCGAGGCCATCGCCAAGACCGAAGCAAACAAGGGCAAGGCCAGCACCATCCTCGGCGGCCTCGGAGCCTCCGGCACTTCGGCCACCGCCGCTCGCCGTGTCAAGAACATCATCTTCGCGTGCGACGCCGGAATGGGCTCCAGCGCCATGGGCGCTTCGGTGCTGCGTAACAAGATCAAGAAGGCCGGTCTCGACGGCATCACCGTGACCAACCAGGCGATCGCGAACCTCGACGGCACGGCCGACCTGGTCATCACGCACCAGGACCTGACCGCCCGGGCCCAGTCGAAGTCTCCTGACTCGACGCATGTCTCGGTCGAGAATTTCATGAACAGCCCGAAATACGATGACGTCGTCGCCCTGATTCAGGGCCAGGCGGCCGAGGAGGTAGCGCGATGACCGACCGCATTCTGGAACTGGGCAACGTCGTGGCCGCGGGGTCGGCCACCACGAAGCTCGACGCAATCCGTGAGGCCGGCGCCCTGCTCGTCACCGCAGGCGCCGTGCGCGAAAACTACGTCGACTCGATGTTCGACCGCGAAGCCAGCGTGTCGACCTATATGGGAAATTTCCTGGCGATCCCGCACGGGACCAACGACGCCAAGGAGTCGATCGTCCGGTCGGCCCTGTCGCTCGTGCGTTACGCCGAACCGATCGATTGGAACGGCCAGCAGGTGCGTTTCGCCGTCGGGATCGCGGGGCTCAACAATGAGCACCTCGAAATCCTGCAGAAGATCGCGATCGTCTTCTCGGACGAGGACGAAGTGCAGAAATTGATTGACGCCGTCACAGCAGAGGACATCTTCATGCTCCTCGAGGAGGTAAACGCAGAATGAAGGCCATTCACTTCGGTGCAGGGAACATCGGCCGCGGATTTGTCGGCCTCCTGCTTCACGATGCCGGATACGAGGTTGTCTTCGCCGATGTGAATGTCTCCCTGATCGACGCTTTGCAGGCTGCCGGCAGCTACGCCGTGCACGAGGCAGGGGAAGTGTCGACCACCCGCGTGGTCGACACTTTCCGGGCCATCAACAGCGCCACGGATGAGGCCGTACTGATCGACGAGATCGCGACGGCCGATATCGTCACCACCGCGGTCGGCCCCACCGTCCTCCGCTTCGTGGCACCGGTCATCGCGGCCGGACTGGGGCGGCGGTCGGCCGAGTTGCCGCCCCTGGCCGTGATGGCGTGCGAGAACGCCATCAACGCCACGGATGTCCTCGCCGAACAGCTCTGGGCCAACGTGCCGGAGCCGGAGCGAGCGGCTGTGGCCGAGCGCGTCGTCTTCGCCAACACGGCAGTCGACCGCATCGTGCCCGGCCAGGCCGAGAGCGACGGCATCGACGTAACCGTCGAGGCCTTCTACGAGTGGGTCATCGAGCAGGGCGCCTTCAACGGCGTCGTGCCGGTCATCCCGGGTGCGACTTTCGTCGACAATCTCGCGCCGTATATCGAGCGCAAGCTGTTCACGGTGAACACCGGACACGCGACCGTCGCCTACCTCGGCGGTGTCGCCGGGGCTTCCAAGATCTCCGACGCGCTCCTGGTGCCGGCGGTGCTGGACGGCGTCCGAGCGGTGCTCGAGGAAACCTCGGCCCTGCTCGTGGCCAAGCACGGCCTCGACGTAGACGCCCAGCGCGCCTACCGGGAGAAGATCCTGGTGCGCTTCGCCAACCCGTCCCTGCCCGACACGGTAGAGCGCGTCGGCCGCCAGCCGCTGCGCAAGCTCAGCCGCCACGAACGGTTCATCGGCCCTGCCGCCGAGATCGCCGAACACGGCACCCGCCCGGTCGCGCTGCTCGCAGCCGTCGAAGCCGCACTCCGGTTCGACGTCGCCGACGATGAGCAGAGCGCCCTGCTGCAACGGATGCTGCGCGCCGAGACAGCCGAATCGTTCACCGCGTCGGTGTGCGGCCTGGACGCCGCGCATCCGCTGTTCGCCGACGTGGTCCTGGTCGTGGCCGCGGTGCAGAAGGCCCTCTGAGCGGAGAATCCCGCGAGGGATTATAGGGAAGAATTGCCAAAAGGCAACTCCGTACCATAGAGTAAATCCTTGGTGTCTTGTGCGCACGTATGCGGCGTATCAGTGCACCACAATCCACGCACGACCAGCAATCAATACCCTAGCGATAGTGAGTTATGGCCAAAAAAGACGGTGTCATCGAAATCGAGGGCGCGGTAGTCGAAGCTCTTCCCAACGCGATGTTTCGCGTCGAGTTGAGCAACGGCCACAAAGTTCTTGCCCACATTTCAGGCAAGATGCGTCAGCACTACATCCGTATTCTCCCGGAGGATCGTGTGATCGTGGAGCTGAGCCCGTACGACCTGACTCGCGGCCGGATCGTTTACCGCTACAAGTAGAGAGTGCTGTAAGTAACGGCCCGAGGCGTTCCTGGGGTACGAAGACAGCGAATACAAGGACACACCATGAAGGTCAAGCCCAGCGTCAAGAAGATCTGCGACAAGTGCAAGGTCATCCGCCGTAATGGCAACGTGATGGTCATCTGCGAGAACCCTCGTCACAAGCAGCGTCAGGGCTGATCTCGACAGGCTCGATCACGGTCGAGTCGGTTGAGATGCAACTGAATACAGAAAATAGCAGTGCCGGGAACCCTTCGGGGGGACACCATCGGTTGGAGGCCGATGAACAGGCACTGTCACAGACCTCCACTCATATACAGGAGAAGCCACAATGGCACGTCTAGCCGGCGTTGATATTCCTCGCGATAAGCGCGTGGAAGTTGCACTGACTTACATCTTTGGTGTTGGCCGCACGAGGGCACTCAAGACCCTCGCCGACACTGAAATCGATGGAAACATCCGAGTCAAGGACCTGAGTGACGAGCAGCTCGTCGCCCTCCGTGACTACATCGAAGGAACCTTCAAGGTTGAGGGTGACCTCCGCCGTGAGGTTGCCGCTGACATCCGCCGCAAGGTCGAGATCGGCAGCTACGAGGGCATCCGCCACCGCAAGGGCCTGCCCGTTCGTGGCCAGCGCACCAAGACCAACGCTCGCACCCGCAAGGGCCCGAAGCGCACCGTAGCCGGCAAGAAGAAGGCGCGCTAGGCCTCGGCCTGGCCCGTCTCGCCTTTAGGATTCAGGAGAAATTCATGGCAGCACCAAAGTCGGCCGTTCGGAAGCCGCGCAAGAAAGAAAAGAAGAACGTCGCTGTGGGCCAGGCCCACATCAAGAGCACCTTCAACAACACCATCGTCTCGATCACTGACACCACCGGTGCGGTCATCAGCTGGGCGTCCTCGGGTGGAGTCGGCTTCAAGGGTTCGCGCAAGTCGACCCCGTTCGCCGCGCAGCTGGCTGCCGAGTCGGCTGCCCGCCAGGCGCAGGAGCACGGCATGAAAAAGGTTGACGTCTTCGTCAAGGGACCGGGATCGGGCCGCGAGACCGCGATCCGTTCGCTCCAGGCCGCTGGCCTCGAGGTCGGTTCGATCAACGACGTCACCCCCCAGGCGCACAACGGATGCCGTCCGCCCAAGCGTCGTCGCGTCTAACCAACCGGCATCTCGCCATCGGCCGGGCCCGTCACAAGACGGGCCCGGCTGTGGCGGGTCGTGGGGCATCACCCCTCCCTCGTTCGACGATGTGCTCGATTGTCGGGCTTGTCGAGAGACACACAACTCAAAACCTCGCCACGCAAGTGTCATATAGCGGACACTTAGCCGAAAGGAATCAACAGTGCTTATTGCACAGCGCCCCACGCTCACCGAAGAGAACATCTCGGAGTTCCGATCCAGGTTCGTCATCGAACCTCTTGAGCCTGGTTTCGGTTACACCCTCGGCAACTCGATGCGCCGCACCCTCCTGTCATCGATCCCCGGAGCCGCTGTCACCAGCATCCGGATCGACGGTGTGCTGCACGAGTTCAGCACCGTTCCCGGTGTCAAGGAAGACGTCACCGAGATCATCCTCAACATCAAGGGCCTCGTCATCTCCAGCGAGCACGACGAGCCCATCACCGCGTACCTGCGCAAGCAGGGTGCCGGCCAGGTCACGGCCGCCGACATCTCGGCTCCGGCCGGTGTCGAGGTGCACAACCCCGAGCTGGTCATCGCCACGCTGAACGACAAGGCCAAGTTCGAACTCGAACTGACCATCGAACGCGGCCGCGGCTACGTGTCGGCCACCCAGAACCGCAACGAGTACTCTGAGGCCGGCCAGATTCCGGTTGACTCGATCTACTCGCCCGTGCTCAAGGTGACCTACCGTGTCGAGGCAACTCGTGCCGGTGAGCGCACCGACTTCGACCGCCTCGTCGTTGACGTGGAGACCAAGTCGGCCATTTCGCCTCGCGACGCCATCGCATCCGCCGGTCGTACGCTGACCGAGTTGTTCGGTCTGGCCCGTGAGCTGAACACCGCCGCCGAGGGCATCGAAATCGGCCCCGCGCCGGTCGATGTCGTGCTGTCGACCGAGCTGTCGATTCCGATCGAAGACCTCGATCTGTCGGTTCGCTCGTACAACTGCCTCAAGCGCGAGGGCATCAACAACGTCAGCGAACTGGTCGCCCTCTCGGAGACCCAGCTGATGAACATCCGCAACTTCGGACAGAAGTCGGTGGATGAGGTCAAGGACAAGCTCGTTGAGCTCGGACTGTCCCTGAAGGACTCGGTGCCCGGATTCGACGGCGCCCACTTCTACAGCGGCTACGACGAAGAAACCATCTAAAGCAGTCGTTCAGACTGACTTTCGACTTTGATACTGGAGATAACCAATGCCTACCCCCACTAAGGGAGCCCGCCTCGGAGGCGGACCGGCCCACGAGCGCCTCATGCTCGCCAACCTGGCCGCATCCCTATTCACCCACAAGTCCATCAAGACGACCGAGACGCGCGCCAAGCGCCTGCGTCCGGTCGCCGAGCGACTGATCACCTTCGCAAAGAAGGGTGACCTGCACGCCCGTCGTCGCGTGCTTGCCACTATCGGCGACAAGACCGTCGTGCACGAGCTCTTCACCGAGATCGCACCTCAGGTTGCCCTTCGTGAGGGCGGTTACACCCGCATTACGAAGCTCGGCTTCCGCAAGGGCGACAACGCTTCGATGGTACAGATGGAGCTCGTTCTCGAGCCCGTCACCCCGAAGGTCAAGCGCTCCTTCGCCAAGGCTGCTTCCAAGCCCGCCGCGGCAGCGCCCGATGCCGAGGCTCCGGCCGAGGTCGTCGTCGAGGATGCTGCTGTCGAAGCTGACGTCGTCGAGGATGATGTCGCTGCCGCTGAGGAATCCAAGTAAGCACTCTGCGCTGTATCGGCTCAACTGAATCGCTGTGTTGAATTGAGAGGGGCCCGACTTCGGTCGGGCCCCTCTCTGTGCCCCGGCGACGGGCTAGCACCCTCGCGGGGCCCCGGCTACAATATTGGCCATGGAACGCCTGAGCGGAACCCAGAATCAGGGCCCGCGTCGGCGTGCAGCCCCGCCGCTCGACGCGCCGGGGCCCGCCCACCCTGAGATCGCCCGGTGGCGTCCGGCAACGGTGTCGGACGCCGACGACCTGTGGCAGTTCACTTGCGCGGTCGGCAAGGCGGACCATCCGTACCACCTGACGACGCGGGAGGGAATCGAGCGGGACTTCGGTCTGTCGTACTTCCATCCGGAGCGGGATTCCCTGATCGGGTTCGCCGCCGACGGCACCCTCGTGGCGATGGGGATGGTGATGGCGCCGCCGGGCGAGACGCTGGCCCGCGCGATCCTGGTCGGCGGGGTGCACCCCGACTACCGCGGACGCGGAATCGGCCGCGAGCTGCTCGCGTGGCAGCTGGGCCGGGCCGAGCAGCAGCTCGCCACCGACGATCCCTCGGTTCCACGCTGGATCCTCGCCTACACCGAGGAGACCGCGTACCGCAGCACCCGTCTGTTCCGGCGCCTCGGCATGGAATGCGCCCGGTACTTCCAGTCCCTCGAGCGGCGCCTCGACGAGCTGATCCCCGAGATCGACCTTCCGGTTGACATCCGCGTCATCCGGTTTACCTCGGAGCTCTCTGCGGCCGTTCACGAAGCGCGCGACTCGTCGTTCCGGGATCACTGGGCCAGCCAGCCGATGAGCGACGATGCTTGGGACTCCTTCGTGACGAGTCGCAAATTCCGCCCCGACCTCTCATACCTGGCCCTCGCGGCCGGCCCCGACGGCACCCCGAAGGTCGTGGGCTTCACCCTGGCCACGGTCAACGAGGACGACTGGCTGAACCAGGGCTACACCGGCAGCCACGTCGACCTCGTCGGCGTCATCGACGGATGGCGGGGCAAACACATCGCGCGGACCCTGCTGGGCCTGCATTTGCATGCCGCACGCACCGAGGGTCTGGCCCGGGCGACCCTGGTCGTCGACTCCGAAAGTCCGACCGGCGCGCTGAACCTGTACCTCGGCATGGGTTTCACGCCCACCACCCGCAGTCTCGCCTTCACCATTGAGCTCTAGTCCCACCCGGGACCCGCACCCGCCGACCCGGCCGACCCGGCCGACCCGGCCTTGGTCACGGCAGCAGCGGCGGCCGGAAAGAGGGTGACCCGGCAGGGTCGGGCAGGCGATACGCCTCGAGGCCCGGCTGCGGCGGCGGCTCGGCGAGCCGTTCCAGAGCGGCCCGGATGACGTCGGCATAGATCCGACCGCCGGCCGGACCGGGATGGATGTTGTCGTTTGCGAGCACATCCGTGTGCGAGGCGATCGCCGTGCTCCAATCGGCCAGCTCGACCGTGCGGTGCCGGGCAGCGTACTCGGCCAGGCTGGCGTTGACCCCGGCCGTCCAGTCACGTTCGGCGAAGGCAGTGATCAGGATCAGCTCCCGGTCCGGGCCGATCACCGCGCGGATGGCCGCCAGCTGACTCGAACGGATCGGCCCGTTGGTGCCGAGGCCCACGACGACCACCGGCCGGAGCGTGCCGGCCTCGGCTTGGGTGGCCAGGATGTCGGGGGCAGCCCCCATGCCCCGTGAGACGGTGGCATCGATCGCGATCCCCGGGAAGCCGGCCTGCAGCTCGGGGGCCGAGGCGAGCATCACCGAGTCGCCCACGGCCGTGATCAGGTCCCCGGGCGCCGCGCGTTCAATGGCGCTGACGGCCGGCCGGGACGCGCGCCGTGCGTTCTGCACGGCCTGCCGCTGCGCAGCATCCAGTGCCTTCTGGCCGCGTTCGATCTCGCTCTGGGCGCTCGTCTGGACGGGAGCGGTGAGCAGCGCCGCGGTCGTGCCGGTCGCCAGAAACAGCGCGGCGGCGCCGAACAGGCCGAACCAGACGAGCCTGCCGGGCATGCGGATCGTGCGCGCACCGCTCGTGCTCTGCCGCAGGCGACGGATGCTGCCGCGCACCCCCTTCGTGCGCACGGGAAGTTCCAGCCAGCGGTACGATCCACCGGCCGCCAGCAGCGTCAGCGCGCCCGCCAGCACCCCGACTCCGATGCTCGTCAGCACGGTCGGCGACGCGGCGGCCGCCGGCCACGCCCCCTGGGCGAGCACGAGCACCGGCCAGTGCCACAGATAGATGCCGTAGGAGCGTTCACCCAGGTAGCGCAGCGGCGCGGTATCCAGCGCCTGGCCGAAGCCTGGCCCGCGCACGGCCGCCCAGATCACGACCGCGGTCAGCAGGCTCACCAGCATCAGTCCGCCTCGATAGGTCGCCAGGCCGGTGTCGGGCAGGGCGAACGCCGCCGCCAGAACCCCGGCCAGGGCGAGCCGACCCAGCCACGGCCGCCAGCGGTCGCGCAGGGCGGCGAGGCGGGGTGCCGTGCCGTCCGGGAGGCCCGAACGGCGCAGCAGCAGCGCGAGCGCGGCACCGGTGAAGAGCCCGAAGCTGTGCGTGTCCGAGCCGTAGTACACCCGGGTGGGGTCGGCGGGGTCGTATAGCAGCCCCATCCAGACGGCAGAGGCCAGGGCCAGGCCGGCGACGAGTGCCAGGCGAAGCCGGCCGCTCCTCACCAGCAGCAGGCCGAGGAGAGCGAACGGCCAGATCAGGTAGAACTGCTCCTCCACCGCCAGCGACCACAGGTTGCGGAACAGTTCCGGCGCCGTGGCGCTGAAGTAACTCGCCGACCCGGCGATCGACACCCAGTTGTAGCCGAAGGTGATCGCGCCGAGCAGCTGCCAGCCGAGGCCCACCAGCACGTCGCCGCCGATCAGCCAGGCGGCAGTGCACAGGATCAGCACCAGCGGGACCAGTGCCGGCACCAGGCGCAGCGCCCGCCGTTTCCAGAATCGACCGAGCGCGATCCGCGAGGTTTCGTCCCGTTCGGTGATGAGGAGGCCCGTGATCAGGAACCCGCTGATCACGAAGAAGACGTCGACCCCGATGAATCCGCCGGGAAGCACCGCGGGGAAGAAGTGGAACACCACGACCAGAACGACGGCGATGCCACGCAGGCCGTCGAGACCGGCCAGGCGTTTGGTGGGCACGTTCACGGAGTCCGGATGAGCGTCAGAGGGCGGGGGCGGCAGATTTTCATGACAGGTGGGGACCGAAGTCCGGGTTCTACGATATCCCGGACCGGACCGTACACTTACCTCCGTGATTCTTCCCCCGGCGCCCGACGAGACCCAAGCAGCGGGCACCACCCGGATCCGGCTCGACATCGCCTATGACGGCACCGGCATGAGCGGCTGGGCGACGCAGCCGGGCCTCCGCACCGTGCAGGGTCAGATCGAGGCCGGGCTGGCCGGC
This sequence comes from Cryobacterium sp. TMT2-4, assembly GCF_004402575.1. Taxonomy (NCBI): domain Bacteria; kingdom Bacillati; phylum Actinomycetota; class Actinomycetes; order Micrococcales; family Microbacteriaceae; genus Cryobacterium; species Cryobacterium sp. TMT2-4. The sequence goes on from NZ_SOGE01000031.1 coordinate 132,572, forward strand.
ATCCTGCACAGCCACCCGCCGACCCCGATCCTGACCGTGGCCGGGAGAACGGATGCCGGTGTGCACGCGACCGGGCAGGTCGCCCACTTCGATCTGAACCCCGACCAGGCCGACGGCCTCGTGCGCATCTCCCGCGGCAAGGGGCGGCCCCCGACGCCCCTGGCGGTCATGGTGCAGCGGCGGCTCAGCGGCATCCTCGTCACCCAGCCCGAAATCGCGATCACATCCTCCGTGCTCGCCCCGCCCGGGTTCGACGCCCGGTTCTCCGCGCTTTACCGGCGCTACGAGTACCGTATCGCCGACTCCGTCGTCGGGCACGACCCGCTGCAGCGGTTCCGCACCACCTGGCACGGCTTCGCCCTCGACGTGGACGCTATGGACGCGGCTGCCGCGACGCTGATCGGCCTGCACGACTTCGCCACCTACTGCAAGCCGCGGCCCGGGGCCACCACGATCCGCACCCTGCAGGAGTTCCGCTGGTACCGCGATCCGGATGGTGTGCTCGTCGCATCCGTTCAGGCTGACGCCTTCTGCCACAGCATGGTGCGCGCGCTGGTCGGGGCCTGCGTCGCGGTGGGGGAGGGGCGGCTGTCCGGGGACCGCCTCGTCGACCTCCGGATCGAGCGGGCCCGCACCAGCGAGTTCAAGGTGATGCCCGCCCAGGGTCTCACGCTGCTTCAGGTCGGCTATCCGGCCGACGAACTGCTCGCCCTGCGGGCCCGCGAAACGCGCGCGCGCCGGGAGCTCATCGACGACACCGAATAATGGTTGAATTGCGCTGCCGGGCCGACGGCGTTAGTGTTATTCCTTGGTGTCTGTGCGTTGCAGCCAGACACACGAACGTGAGCCCTCCATCGATCGTGTTCCCTCTCTGGGAACACACCCGGAGCGGGATTCACGAACACCTCCGTTCGAATAAGAAAGCAGCTCAATAGTGACGCGCACTTACACTCCCAAGGCAAGCGAAGTCCAGCACGACTGGGTCGTCATCGACGCCACAGATATCGTGCTCGGTCGTCTTGCCAGCCACGCCGCCATTCTCCTTCGCGGGAAGCACAAGGCAACGTTCTCTCCCCACATGGATATGGGCGACTTCGTCATTATCATCAACGCCGAGAAGATTGCCCTTACCGGCAAGAAGCTCGACCTGAAGATGGCGTACCGCCACTCCGGTTACCCGGGCGGCCTCACGGCCACCAACTACTCGGAGATGCTCGAGAAGCACCCGACCCGTGCGGTTGAGAAGGCCATCCGTGGCATGCTGCCGAAGAACACGCTCGGCCGCGCCCAGCTGGCCAAGCTCAAGGTCTACGCCGGCCCGGAGCACCCGCACGCCGCGCAGCAGCCGAAGCCGTACACCCTCGCCCAGGTCGCTCAGTAGCGCCGGCCTCCAGACTTTTCGATTCTAAGAAAAAAGGATTCACACCATCGTGGCGAAAATCGCAGATCAGATTGACCAGGCTCCGGAGAGCTACTCGACCGAGACTCCGACCGAGACTGTAACCAAGGCGCCCCGCGCCATCCTCAATGTCCCCGGCGCAGCCGTCGGACGTCGCAAGCAGGCCATCGCCCGCGTGCGCATCGTCCCCGGCTCCGGCACGATCACCGTCAACGGCCGCGAATTCGGGGACTACTTCCCGAACAAGCTGCACCAGCAGCTCATCAACGACCCGTTCAAGGTGCTCGATCTCATCGGCAGCTACGACGTCATCGCCCGCATCACCGGTGGTGGCCCCTCCGGCCAGGCCGGTGCCCTGCGTCTCGGTATCGCGCGTTCGCTGAACCAGATCGACGAAGAGAACAACCGCGCCATCCTCAAGAAGGCCGGCTTCCTCAACCGTGACGCTCGCGTCAAGGAGCGTAAGAAGGCCGGACTCAAGAAGGCCCGTAAGGCTCCGCAGTTCTCCAAGCGTTAAGTCGATTGGCACCGTAGAAAAATGCCTCGACTATTTGGCACGGACGGCGTCCGGGGTCTGGCCAACCGTGATCTCACGGCTGGCCTGGCTCTGGCCCTCGCCCAGGCCAGTGCGGCGGTCCTGACTCAGGGCCGCCGCGCGGAGTTGCGTCGCGCAGAGGGCCGTCGGCCCGTTGCGGTGCTCGCCCGGGATCCTCGGATCTCCGGTGAATTCATTTCGGCCGCGGTCGCGGCCGGGCTGGCGAGCTCCGGTGTGGACGTGCTCGACGCGGGCGTCATTCCGACGCCCGCCGCGGCTTTCTTGATCGCCGATATCGGCGCAGACTTCGGCGTGATGATTTCCGCCTCGCACAACCCCGCTCCCGACAACGGCATCAAGTTCTTTGCCTTCGGGGGAACCAAACTTCCCGACGACGTTGAGGACCGCATCGAAGAGCACCTGTCGCTCGACATGCTCACGCCGATCGGCGGAGACGTCGGTCGTATCAGCCGCTTCGCGGACGCCGAGGACCGCTATGTCGTGCACCTGCTCGGAACGCTGCCGCACCGCCTGGACGGCATCCACGTCGTGCTCGACTGCGCGCACGGCGCCGCCGCCGGCGTATCGCCGCAGGTCTTCACGGATGCCGGTGCCACGCTCACGGTCATCGGAGCCGACCCCGACGGCAACAACATCAACGACGGGGTGGGCTCCACCCACCTCGACAACCTCTCCCGTGCCGTCCTCGAGGCCGGCGCCGACGTCGGAATCGCCCACGACGGCGACGCGGACCGGTGCCTGGCCGTCGACCGCGACGGCAACATCATCGACGGTGACCAGATCATGGCGATCCTCGCTGTCTCCATGGCCGAGCGCGGGGTTCTGAAGGACCGCACGCTCGTGGCCACGGTGATGAGCAATCTCGGTTTGCGTAAGGCCATGGCGGCCAACGACATCCGCATGATTGAGGCCAAGGTCGGCGACCGGTACGTGCTCGAAGAGCTCAACGTCGACGGGCTGTCCCTCGGCGGCGAACAATCCGGTCATGTGATCATGACCAAGTTCGCCACGACCGGTGACGGCATCCTGACCGGGCTGCACCTGGTCGCCGAGATGGCACGCACCGGCAAGACCCTCGCAGAGCTCGCCTCGGTGATGACGGTCTACCCGCAGATCCTGGTCAACGTGCGCGGCATCGACCATCACGGGCTGAAATCGAACGAGGTCATCGCGGAGGCTATCCGTGCCGCTGAGGCCGAGCTCGGGGACACCGGACGGGTGCTGCTGCGACCGTCGGGCACCGAGCCCATGGTGCGCGTCATGGTCGAAGCGGCCGATCAGGGCACCGCCGACCGGCTCGCGAACGAGCTGGCCGACATCGTGCGCCTGCAGCTCGCCCTCTAGAGAGTTCTCGCCGCGGCCGCACCCGCGGCCGCACCCTCGTTCTCGGCCGTGCCCCGCGCGCCCGCTCCGCCCCGCGCCCCTGACGAATTCGACGGAGATTGTGGCCGAATCGTTCCGAAACAGCCACAGAAACCGGCTTTTCGTCAAAATCTCGGTCGAATTGGTTCACGGCCGGAGTGCCCGGACGTCGAGGGTGCCCGGACGTCGAGGGTGCCCGCACGTCGAGGGTGCCTGTGCGGTGACACCCGGCGGAGCGCACTGTGCGGTGACACACGGCGGGTCACACCTTGCGCAGCAGCACCTTGGAGACGGAGTGGTTCGGATCCTTGCGCAGCACGAGGGTCGCCCGAGAGCGGGTCGGACGGATGTTGCGCAGCAGGTTCGGTTCGTTGATCTCGGTCCAGATTTCCCGGGCCCGGCTCCGCGCCTCGGCCTCGGTCATACTCGCGTACCGGTGGAAGTACGACTTCGGATTACTGAATGCGCCGCGCTGCAGCTTGAGAAAGCGCTCCTCGTACCAGCGAGCGATGTCCTGCGTGCGGGCGTCCACGTATACGGTGAAGTCGAAGAGGTCGCTGACGGCGAGGCCGTGGCCCGGTCCGGGCGGCTGCAGCACGTTGAGACCCTCGACGATCAGGATGTCCGGCTGCCGCACCACGATCTGGGCGTCGGGCACGATGTCATAGCTGAGGTGTGAGTAGAACGGCGACCGCACTTCGGCGGCACCGCTCTTGACCGCGGCCACGAAGCGTAGCAGGGCCCGCCGGTCGTAGGACTCGGGGAACCCTTTTCGGTCCATCAGGCCCCGGCGGGTGAGTTCGGCGTTGGGCAGCAGGAAACCGTCGGTGGTCACCAACTCGACCCGCGGGGTGTCCTCCCAGCGGGCCAGCAGCTCCCTCAGCAAGCGGCCGATGGTGGACTTGCCCACCGCGACCGATCCGGCGACCCCGATCACGAACGGCGTGCGCTGGGCGCGCTCCCCGAGGAAGTCGCTCGTGGCGCGGTGCAGCTGCCGTGCACCGGCGGCGTAGAGGTTGAGCAGGCGGCTGAGCGGCAGGTAGACATCCGTCACCTCACTGAGGTCGAGCGGCTCACCCAGCCCCCGCAACTGCACGATCTCCGTCTCCCGCAGCGGAAGCCGGGTGGTTGGCGCGAGGGCGGCCCAGTCAGCCCGGTCCAGTTCGACGAAAGGAGTGCTGTGGCCGTTGTTCCAGGGACTCGCAACCGGATCGGACATTTCACCGAGCTTACTCGGACTAATATCGCAGTCATGTGTGGAATCGTTGGTTACGTCGGAGATAACAAGAGCGTTCAGGTCCTGATGGGAGGTCTGCGGCGACTCGAGTACCGGGGGTACGACTCCGCGGGGATCGCTGTCATCGACAGCGAGGGTGCTCTCAATACCGCTAAGCGAGCGGGCAAGCTGGCCGTTCTGGCCGCCGAGCTTGAGGCGAACCCGATCAATAATGGGAACACCGGGATCGGACACACTCGGTGGGCCACCCACGGGGCGCCGAATGACGTGAATGCGCACCCGCACCTGGGTGACAACGGCAAGCTGGCCCTTATTCACAACGGAATTATTGAAAACTTCTCCGTGCTCAAGGACGAACTCCTCGCCGAGGGATTCACCTTCGAGAGTGAGACCGACACCGAGGTCGCCGCGATCCTGCTTGGCCGGGAATACCAGCGCGTCGGCGACCTGGGCGAAGCGTTCCGCGCTGTCGTCTCCCGCCTCGACGGTGCCTTCACCCTGCTCGCCGTCCACCAAGACCAGCCCGGCATCGTCGTCGGCGCCCGCCGCAACTCCCCGCTCGTGATCGGCCTGGGCGACGGAGAGAACTTCCTCGGCTCCGACGTCGCCGCTTTCGTCGAGTACACCCGCCGCGCGGTCGCCATCGGCCAGGACCAGATCGTCACGATCACGCCGGACCTCGTCACCGTGACCGACTTCGACGGCAACGCCGTCGAAGTGGAAGAGTTCGACATCGCCTGGGATGCCTCCGCGTCCGAGAAGGGCGGCTGGTCCAGCTTCATGGCCAAGGAGGTCTCCGAGCAGCCGGATGCCGTGCGCAACACCCTGCGCGGGCGCATCCATGAGGGCCAGGCCGTCGTTCCCGAGCTGACCGAATTCGGAGACGACGTGCTCGCCGGCATCCGTCGCATCGTGGTCGTCGCCTGCGGCACCGCGGCGAACGCCGGCTACGTCGCCAAGTACGCCATCGAGAAGTGGACCCGGGTTCCGGTCGACATCGAACTCAGCCACGAGTTCCGTTACCGCGACCCGGTGCTGAACCCCGAGACCCTGGTCATCTCGATCAGCCAGTCCGGCGAAACCATGGACACGCTGATGGCGGTCAAGTTCGCCCGGGAAGCGGGTGCGAAGGCCATCTCGATCTGCAACACGCAGGGTGCCACCATCCCCCGCGAGTCGGACGCCGTCATCTACACCCACGCCGGCCCGGAGGTCGCCGTGGCCTCAACGAAGGGCTTCACCGCCCAGATCGCCGCCCTCTACCTCTTCGGCCTGCACCTGGCCCGGGTGCGCGGCAGCCTCAGCGAAGCCGAGTGCGCCGTGCAGATCGCCGAGCTCCAGGCCATCCCGGACAAGCTGGCGACCACGCTGCTGCAGGAGTCGACCGTGCACGAGCTGGCCACCTGGATGGCCGACACGCGTGCCGTGCTCTTCCTCGGCCGCCACGTGGGCTTCCCGATCGCGCTCGAGGGTGCGCTCAAGCTCAAGGAGCTCGCGTACATCCACGCGGAGGGCTTCGCCGCCGGTGAGCTCAAACACGGCCCGATCGCGCTGATCGAGCCCGGCCAGCCGGTCTTCGTCGTTGTGCCGAGCCCACGCGGCTCCGCGCACCTGCACCCCAAGGTGGTCTCGAACATCCAGGAGATCCGGGCCCGCGGCGCGCGCATCATCGCGATCGCCGAAGAAGGGGATGTCGCGGTGCTGCCGTTCGCGGACACCGTCATCCGCATCCCGCTGGCCTCGCCGCTGTTCGAACCGCTCCTCGCGGTCGTACCGCTGCAGATTTTCGCCATGGAACTCGCCACGGTGAAGGGCCTCGACGTCGACCAGCCACGCAACCTGGCGAAGTCCGTCACGGTCGAGTAGCGCCAGTCCTCGAGTCGGAGTAGCCGGAGGGTGCAGCACAGGGTGCAAGGGTTGACCGGATGATCCGGGGCATCGGGGTCGACATCGTCGACCTCGCTCGCTTCGAACGGCAGGTCTTGCGCACGCCTGGGCTTATTCCCCGGCTTTTCACGGAAGCCGAGCGCGGGTTGCCGATGCACTCCTTGGCCGCGCGCTTCGCGGCCAAGGAGGCACTGATCAAAGCGCTCGGCGACAGTGCCGGCGCCAGCTGGCAGGAGATGGACGTCGTGACCGACGCGCACGGCAACCCGGGATTCGTGCTTCACGGGGCTACCGCGGCGGCACTGACGGCCCGCGGCATCGACACAGTGCACTTGACCATGACTCACGACGCCGGGGTGGCCTGTGCGTTCGTGGTCGCGGAGGGCGGGGCATGACCGGATACCGCGAGGCCGTCGTCGACCTGGGCGCGGTCTACGCCAACGTCGCGCACCTCAGGCAGGTGGCCGGCACCCCGCACCTGATGGCCGTCGTCAAGGCGAACGCCTACGGCCATGGGGCAGTGCCGGTCGCCCGCACCGCGCTCGCCGCGGGCGCCGACTGGCTCGGGGTGGCCGACGTCGACGAGGCGCTCGAGCTGCGGGCCGCCGGCATCGACGCGCCCGTCCTGGCCTGGCTGCACGATCCGGATGCCGATTTCACCGTCGCCATCACCCGGAGCATCACCCTCGGGCTGTCCTCGGCGCGGCAGCTGCGCCAGGTCGCCGAGGCCGCCGCCGCTCTCGGTCGCGTGGCCGACGTGCACCTCAAGCTCGAGACCGGGCTCAACCGCAACGGCGTGAACGAACCGGACTGGGCCGAGACGTTCGCTCTGGCGGCCCAGCTCGAGCAGGCCGGCCGCCTGACCGTGACCGGCATTTTCAGCCACCTGTCGAATGCGTCCCCGGTCGACGACGCCGAGGCGATCGAGCGCTTCGAACGCGGTGTCGCTCTCGCCGCCGACACCGGGCTGACCCCGTCTCTGATCCACCTGGCGTCCACCGCGGCGGCGCTGCGCGTGCCGGCCGCCCGCTTCTCGATGGTGCGGGTGGGCATCGGCATCTACGGTCTGTCGCCGTTCGCGGACCAGACGTCGCGGGATTTGGGCCTCACCCCGGCGATGACGCTGCGGGGGCGCGTCGCCGCCGTGCGCCGCGTGGCTGCGGGGGCCGGGGTGTCCTACGACTACCTGTGGCGGGCACCGGTCGACGGCTACCTCGCCCTCGTGCCACTCGGCTACGCGGACGGCGTGCCCCGCCAGGCCTCCGGAACCGCGTGGGTCGACATCTCTGGACACTCGCATCCGCTGGTCGGGCGCATCGCGATGGATCAGTTCGTCGTCAGCATCGGCCAGGAACGCGTGACGGTCGGCGACGAGGTCGTACTGTTCGGCAACCCGGAGACCGGTGTGCCGAGCGCGACCGACTGGGCCGACGCCGCCGGCACCATCAACTACGAGATCGTTACCCGGATCGGCCGCCGGGTTACCCGCAGCTACCGGAACGCGGTCGACGGCGCGGCGGGCGGCACGCGGCCCGGCGGCGGCGTTCGGCCCGGCGGCGGTTCGCGCTGATGCGCGCCGTCATCCCCGACGCCGACAGCATGCACGAGTTCGGCCGCACGGTCGCGGGGCTGCTGCAGGCCGGCGACCTGATCGTGCTGACCGGGCCCCTCGGCGCCGGAAAGACGACCTTCACCCGCGGCCTGGGGGAGGGTCTGCAGGTGCGCGGCTCGGTCACCAGCCCCACCTTCGTGCTGGCCCGCACCCACCCCAGCACGATCGGCGGACCCCCGCTCGTGCACGTCGACGCCTACCGGCTCGGAAGCGCCCTCGAGCTGGATGACCTCGACATCGATTTCGTTCGGTCGATCGTCGTGGTCGAGTGGGGTCGCGGGATGCTCAACGGTATCGCCGACTCCTGGCTCGATATCGAGATCGAACGGCCCGTCGGGGCCTCGCAGGCGGCCGCATCCGTCGTCGCCGACGAGGCCGAGGTGCTCGACCTCGACGAGCCGCGCACGGTCACGGTCACCCCGCACGGCCCCCGCTGGCCGAACGAATTCGACGGAGATTTTGCTCCTACAGGCCCATAGTGGGCCCGATCCGGCTCCAGAGCCCAAAATCTCCGTCGAATTCGTTCAGGGCGGCCGACGAGCAGGCTTGGCGGAGCAGGATCGGCAGCACAGCCCGTCGGCGGCACAGCGCATTAGCGGCACAGCGCATCGAACACAGCGAATAGGCTGGTGAGGTGCTTCTCGCCATCGATACTTCCGCCGGAACGAGCGTCGCGGTCGTGGATCTCGCCCGAGGCGTCATCGCCGAACACGCCACCGACGACACTATGCGCCACGCCGAGGTGGTCGGCCGCCTGATCGCCGACTGCCTCAGCGACGCGGCCGTGCCGATCAGCGGCCTCTCCGCGGTGGTCGGCGGCATGGGTCCCGGCCCCTTCACCGGTCTCCGTGTGGGCATCGCCGCCGCGCGGGTCTTCGCGCTGGGCGCCGGGGTGCCCTTCGTGCCCGTCGTCAGCCACGATGCGCTCGCCTTCGGCCGCTACCAGGCCGGCCACACCGGCTCGCTCGTCGTCGTCACCGACGCCCGTCGCCGCGAGGTGAACTGGTCCGTGTATAGCGGGGCGGATGCCGTGGGTCTCCCGATCCGGGTCGACGGTCCTGGTGTGGCCCAGCCAGCCGTGCTGCGGGAGCCCGGCTGGGCGCACGCTGAGGTGCCCCGCTTCGACGCGGTCGCCGTGTCCGCCGGGGAGCTGGGGCAGGTTGCCGAGCTGATGTGGGCCCACCAGCGCCCGTTCGCCGCCGACACGGCGCTCTACCTGCGCTCGCCGGATGTCACCGTGTCCAACGGCCCGAAACGGGTGAGTTGATGATGTGGCAGCTGCGGCGCGCCCGAGCCGCCGATGTGGACGCCATCATGGCGCTCGAGACCCGTATCTTCGTCAACGACGCGTGGTCCGCCGAGGCGATGGCCCAGGACGTGGTCAACCCGAACTGCTACTACCTGGTGGCCTTCCCCCCCGATGAGCCCGACCGGATCGAGGGCTACGCCGGGCTGCAGGCCCTGCAGGGAGCGCGCGAGGGCGACATTCAGACCATCGCGGTCACCCAAGAGACCCGCGGCCACGGCCTCGGCCGAACCCTGATGCTCAGCCTGATCGCCGAGGCCCGGAAGCGGGGCGTGCGCGAGGTGTTCCTCGAGGTGCGCGCCGACAACCCGCCGGCCCAGGAACTCTACCGCCGACTCGGCTTCGAGGAGTTGGGCATCCGCCCTGGCTACTACCAGCCCGACAACGTCGACGCGATCGTGATGCGACTGCACGTGCCTGACGCCGAGATGCAGATGACACCGGCAGAGGCCGCACTGGAGGCCACCGAATGACCGCCCTGAACGCGCAGACCACCCTGAACGCGATGACCGCGCAGAACCGCGCCAACCCGCTCGTGCTCGGCATCGAGACCTCCTGCGACGAGACCGGAATCGGAATCGTGCGCGGAACCACCCTGCTCTCCAACACGATCGCGTCGTCGATGGACGAACACGCCCGCTACGGCGGAGTCGTGCCGGAGGTGGCCGCGCGCGCACACCTTGAGGAGCTCGTTCCGGCGATCCGGGCGGCCGCGCTGGAGGCCGGCATCCGTTTGGAGGACATCGATGCGGTGGCCGTGACCTGCGGCCCCGGTCTGGCCGGCGCGCTCATGGTCGGGGTCGGCGCGGCCAAGGCACTAGCCATCTCGCTCGGCAAACCGATCTACGCGGTCAACCACCTCGTCGGTCACGTCGGGGCCGATGTGCTTCGACTCGGCGCAGACGACTCCACGAAGCCGCTGGAATACCCCACCGTTGCGCTTCTCGTCAGCGGCGGTCACACCTCACTGCTGCTGGTGCGCGATCTGGTCTCCGACGTCGAACTGCTCGGCGAGACCATCGACGACGCGGCCGGCGAGGCCTTCGACAAGGTGGCCCGCCTGCTCGGCCTGCCCTACCCGGGCGGACCCCAGATCGACCGGGCCGCGCGGGAAGGCAATCCCGCGGCCATCCGTTTCCCCCGCGGTCTCAGCCAGACCAAGGACATGGCGAAACACCGGTACGACTTCTCGTTCTCCGGGCTCAAGACCTCGGTCGCGCGCTGGGTCGAGCAGAGACGCGACGCGGATGAGTCGGTGCCGCTGGCCGACGTGGCCGCCAGTTTCCGAGAGGCGGTCGTCGACATCCTCCTGACCAAGTCAGTCGCGGCCTGCGTCGACCTCGGTGTGCCGAGGCTCCTGCTCGGGGGCGGCGTGATCGCCAACGCCCGGCTGCGTCAGGTGGCCCAGGAGCGCACGGATGCCGCCGGCATCGCCCTGCGCATCCCGCCTCTATCGCTCTGCACCGACAACGGCGCCATGATCGCCGCCCTCGGGGCGCAGCTGATCATGGCCGGGCATGCGCCTTCGTCACTGGAGTTCGGGGCGGACTCCACCCTTCCGGTCTCCGAGATCCAGGTCTGAAACCCCCTCCCACCGGTATTTCGCCACCGGACGGGTATTCTAGCTTCGGCAGGCGACGTTTGTTCGTGCGATCAACACCTTGTCCGGCTGGGAGCCAGATTGGCAGCCCAGATGCACCATTCCCGAAGGAGCAATCGACATGACCGATCCCAACGAGCCGCCGGTTAACCCGCCCATGTTCCAGCCGCCGGCGGCGCAGGCCGCTCCGGCCTACGCCCAGCCGGGCTACCCTCAGCCCTACGCGCCGCAGGGCCCATCCGAGAAGTACAACGTGCTGTCCATTGTGTCGCTCGTGACCTCGGTGCTCGGGATCTCCCTGGTCGGCATCATCACCGGCCACATCGGTCTGAGCCAGATCGGGAAGACCGGAGAAAAGGGACGGGGACTCGCGATTGCCGGCCTCATTGTCGGCTACGCCGGCCTGGCGGCTCAGCTCCTGGCCGTCGTCCTGCTGATCCCGTTGATGATCGCGATCGCGAACGACCCGACCCTGCTCAATACCTACTGACCCGGTGGCCACGGGCAGAAACCCTGCGCGTCGATGACCCGTGACCCGATATGCAATTAGCGACGCCACCCCGTTGTCCGGAAAGGAATGAATTCGCATGAGCGATTCCAACAACCCCAGCAACTCTGACGTGCCCCGCGTGCCTGACGTGCCCCAGGTGCCCGGCGTGCCGGAGGTGCCTGACGTGCCGCAGGTCCCCGATATCCCGCGCGACGAGCAGGGGGCGTCCGCCGCCCCGCCGGCGTACAACGGCCCGACCCCGTCGGCCTCCGTCCCGCCCGCCTACGGCGCCGCGACCCCGCCGCCCGGCTACGGCACCCCGGCGATGACCCAGGCGCCTGCCCATGGCGACGCGTATTCGTCGCCCTTCGGTGCGGTCGCCGCGAAGCAGCCGATTTTCAGCATCTTGGCGCTGGTCGCCGGCGTTATCGGCGTGCTCGGCTCGCCGATCGTGTTCCTCCCGATTGTGGGTGGCATCCTCGGACTGTTCATCCCCGCCGCCGCGGTCGTCCTGGGCTTCCTCGGTAAGTCGAAGGAGCCGCAGGCGAGGGGCTTCTGGCTGACCGGGCTGATCACGGGGTTCATCGGCGTCGGTCTGGCACTGGTCAGTATCGTGATCTGGTCTGTCTTCTTCGCCACCATCCCCAACTCGTCGTACTGAGCGGAAGATAGCAGCGGGGATGGTTGGGGAGGAACGGGACTGGTCCCGCAACGATGACTTCCGGGTCGACCTCACCCGGCCTCCGGCGCCCGCTCCGGGGGAGCTGGACTACGCGTCGACCATCACAGCCCCTACCGAATGGGTGCCGTACGTCTACACCGACAGCGAGCTGACCGCGCAGGCAGGCCAGGGCGGGCTGTCCATCGCATCGCTCGTCTTCGGGCTGCTGGGGCTGCTGATCGCGGTCTTCGGCGTCTGGGGTGCGGCGCTCTCCCTGGCCGCGGTCGTGCTGGCCGTGATGGCCCGCGTGACCGAGCGCCGTGCCGGCACCGCGTGGGCCTACGGGCTGTGGACCGGGCTGGCCGGGCTGGTCCTCGCGGTCGGGTGGGTGTCGATCGTCACACAGGTGCTGACGGTCGTGCCCGGCTGAGCCATGCTGTCCTTCGCCGCTGGCCTCAGTCGAGTGGCGGAATCCGCTCCACCAGCAGAGCCACCCGGTGGCCGGCGGCCCGGGTGAGCACGAGCGTCGCCGACTCGGGGCCCTTGAGCTTCAGTCGGGTGCGCAGGGTGGCCGGGTCGACGTCCACGCCGCGTTTCTTGATCTCGAGAGTGCCGATGCGGCGTTCTTGTAGGCCCAGCCGCAGCTTCTTCTCGTCGACCGGCAGCACCTCGAGCACCCGGAATGCGGTGGCGAAGGGCGTGCGTTGCAGGGTCTCGGAGGTGAAATACGCGATCCCCTCGCTCAGCATCGACGCGTCGAGCGACCGGGCCAGGTCCCCGATCAGACGGGCACGGATGATCGCGCCGTCCGGCTCGTACAGGTAGTCGCCCAGCACTCCCACCGGGGCATCCGTGCTGTCGTGGGGCGCGGTCAGTTCGTGGATCCCGGTCCGGCCGAGCAGCAGGGCGGAGCGACGGATGCCGGCGCGCGCCAGTGCTCCGAACCACAGCCCCATCTCCACGAGCTTGCCGTCCACGGAGACCCACTGCGACTCGGCTTCCGCGGGGATCAGCTCGCGGTCGTGGCCCGGCCCGAGCTTGACGCCGACGGGCATCCGCTCACTGAGACCGAAGACAAAATCGAGGTGCGGGGAGTAGTCCTCCGGCCGGGTCAGGCGCGAGGTGTTGGAGTGCCCGGCGGTGCGCCGGGCCGGGTCGAGCCAGGCGGCGTCGAAGCCGGCCAGGTCGACGTCTTCCGCGGACGAGTGCAGAACGCTCGCGTTCTCGAACGGAGCCAGGTTGTAGCTGGCGACGGTCGCGGTCACCTCGTCGGCGTCCACCCCCGTCACCGTGAGGTCCATGGCGGCCAGGGCCATGGCGTCGCCTCCGATGCCGCAGCCGAGGTCGACGACCCGGTTCAGGGACGCGCCCGCGAAGCGGCCGGCGTGCAGCGCCGCCACCCGCAGCCGGGTGGCCTGCTCGAGGCCGGCCTCCGTAAACAGCATGCGGCCGGCGAACTCGCCGAACTTGGGCACGGCCCTGGCTCGGAGCCGGGACTGGCTGAGCACCGCGGTGACCAGCTCGGGGCTGTGTCCGGCCTTGCGCAGTTCGCTCACCACCCGCACGACGTCGGCGGCCGCGTCGTACGGCGGCAACGAGTCCAGCAGGCGCAAACCGCCCGGCGATAACAGCTCGACGAGCTCTGAGCGTTCCATCGTGTAAACCTATCAACACGACGCATCTGGCACTCACGTTGCGTGAGTGCCAGATGCGCCCTAAACTCGTCTTGGCACTCTCGCTGTGAGTCTGCTAACTATGTCTTAGCTAAGAAAGAGGTCAACCGTGTCGGTCTCCATCAAGCCGCTCGAGGATCGCATCGTCATCAAGCAGGTCGACGCAGAGCAGACCACCGCATCAGGTCTGGTCATTCCTGACACCGCCAAGGAAAAGCCCCAGGAGGGCGAAGTTGTCGCAGTCGGCCCCGGCCGCATTGACGACAACGGCAACCGCATTCCACTCGACGTCGCCGTCGGCGACAAGGTGATCTACTCCAAGTACGGTGGAACCGAAGTCAAGTTCGGTGGTGAGGACCTCCTCGTCCTGTCGGCCCGCGACGTGCTCGCAGTCGTCGTTCGCTAGCCACACCCACGCAACGGTAGAATCCCGGATGGCCCTGGCCATCCGGGATTCGTCGTTAAGAAAGGTCCGCTGTGGCGCAAGACGCTCTTCCACCCGGGAAAATCCGCGCGGCCCGCCCGGCGCGGTCGGAGCAGAGCAAGGGACTGATCTACGCGGTCCTCGCCTACGCCCTCTGGGGCACGCTGCCGCTCTACTTTCTACTCCTCGCGCCCAGTGGTGCCTTCGAGATCGTGGCCTGGCGGGTTCTCTTCTCCCTGGTGTTCTGCGCACTGCTGATCACGGTCACGCGCAAGTGGAAGTCCTTCCTCGCGCTGCTGCGGAGGCCTCGCATCGTGTTCACCATGGGTCTGGCCGGCCTGCTGATCTTCGTCAACTGGCAGACCTACGTCTTCGCCGCCCTCAGCGGCCACGTGGTCGAGGCAGCCCTCGGCTACTTCATCAACCCGATCGTGACCGTGTTCCTCGGCGTCATTCTGCTGCGCGAGAGGCTGCGCCTGCTGCAGTGGGTGGCCGTGGGAATCAGCCTCGGGGCCGTCGTCGTGCTCACCGTCGGCTACGGCTCGCTGCCGTGGGTGTCGCTCATCCTCGCGTTCTCGTTCGGATTCTACGGATTGATCAAGAAAAGGGTCGGCCGCGACGTCGATGCCGTCGCCGGACTCACCCTCGAAACGGTCTGGCTCGCACCCATCGCCGTGGTGCAGCTGATCGTGGTGGCCTCTGTCTCCGGTCTCACCTTCGGAAGCGTGTCCATCTGGCATACCGTGGGGCTGCTGGCAGCAGGTGTTGTGACCGCTGTGCCGCTGTTGTTCTTCGCCGCCGCGGCCCGGCGCCTGCCTCTGACATACATGGGTCTGATCCAGTACTTCGCTCCGATCCTGCAGTTCCTGGTCGGCGTCTTCGTGCTGCTCGAGCCCATGCCGCCCGAGCGCTGGGTCGGTTTCGCACTGGTCTGGGTGGCGCTGGTCGTTCTCACGACCGACATGGTCCTCACCGGACGCGCGCCCCGGCGTGCGTCCCTTGAACCGGTCTGAGCCCCGCTACGCTCGGGGACGCACCTCGTATGTGAAAGGACACCGGATGCGCACTGCGTCGACTTCCCTGCCCGTCATCCTCGTCGGGGCGCTGGCCTGCGTGCTCCTGCTGTCCGGATGTAGGGCTGAGGTCGCGCCGCCCTCAGTCGAGCCCGCTGCCGCCGCGTCCGTCGTGGTGGCTCCGTCCGGTGACGGGACCGTGCGCCTCGGAACTCTGTTCCCCATGACGGGCCCGGCGGCGGCCAGTGGTGCGGCACAGGTGGCCGGCTCCGAACTGGCCGCCCGGGAGATCACCGAGCAGGGCCGAATTCTCGGGGCTCCGATCGAGATCATCCACCGCGACTCCGCCGTCGACCCGGCGACGTCGCTGACCGACTTGTTGGCTCGTGGCGTCGACGTCGTGCTGTGGGACGCCACCGTTCCGATGCCGGGCGATCTGGCGGCCGCCGTCGCGGCGGCGCCGGTGGTACTGCTGTGGCTCGGCGACTTCGCGAACGGAGGCACGCCGCTGGCCGCCAGTGACGGCTTCGCAGCGCGCCTGCGCACCCTCGATCCAGGGCTGGTCGACACTGCCGGCGGCGGTGAAGCCTATGACGGAGTCGTCTTGAGCGCCCTGGCCGCAGCACGGGCCGGAGACGACGGTGCGGCGTCGATCAGGCCCGCTCTCGACCAGGTCAGTACCGGGGCGTTCGCCTGCGCATCCTGGGGAGAATGTGCGGCCGCGCTGGCCGATGCGCAACAGATCGCTTATCAGGGCGTCACCGGCCGCCGATCGTAACGATTTGGTCTGCGTTACACGGATGTAACCCGGTTGCCTTGTTTCGCGCGATTCCTGTCAATAATGTGACAGAACGGCAGTCAATCGACCGCTGTCATTTCTCATTCCTAGTCCCAAGGAGCAACATGAGCGTATTCGCGAAGGCCTCGGCCTCCCGCTCAGTTCGGGCAGTCGTCACTGGAGTCGCCTTGGTCGGCGTCAGTGCACTTCTGCTCACCGGCTGCAGCAGCAACACCACTGAGCCGGCTGCATCGGAAGCCCCCGCCGCGAGCGGAGACGCCCAGGCCATCACGGCCGGCGACCGTGACCTGACCCTGAAGGTCGGCACCATCCTTCCCCAGAGTGGCGCCCTGGCCTTCCTCGGCCCGCCCGAAGAAGCCGGCGTCGCCCTGGCCGTCAAGGACATCAACGACGCGAACCTCGGATTGACCGTTGAGGCCATCTTCCGTGACTCCGGCGACACCACGACGGACACCGCGACCGGTTCGGTGACCGACCTTCTCTCGCAGAAGGTTTCCGCCATCATCGGCGCGGCATCCTCCGGCGTCTCCAAGACCGTGATCGACCAGATCACCGGCGCGGGCGTCGTGCAGTTCTCCCCGGCCAACACCTCGGCGGACTTCACGAAGTACGCCGACAAGGACCTCTACTGGCGCACCGCCCCGTCCGACCTGCTGCAGGGTGAAGTCCTGGGCACCCAGATCGCCGACGACGGCAACAGCACCCTCGGCCTGATCGTGCTCAACGACTCTTACGGCACCGGCCTGGCCGAGTCCACGACGACCGCCTTCGAGGCTGCGGGCGGCGAGGTTGTCGCCACGTCCCTGTTCAACGAGGGTGACTCCAACTTCGCCGCTCAGATCTCCGAAGTGACCGCCGCCAACCCCGACGCGATTGCCCTGATCACGTTCGACCAGGCCAAGGTCATCACCCCCGCACTGGTCGGCTCCGGCTTCCCCGGTGGCAACCTGTACTTCGTGGACGGCAACCTGTCCGACTACAGCAAGGACTTCGACGCCGGCATCATCACCGGTGCCAAGGGCACGCTGCCCGGCCTCGACGTAGGAACCCTCGGCGACTTCACCGATCGTCTCAAGGAGATCGACCCCACCCTGACCGACTTCAGCTACGCGGCAGAATCTTACGACGCCGTCATGCTCGTCGCGCTGGCCGCCTACGCGGCCAACGACGTCTCAGGTGAGGCCATCTCCAAGCACCTCCGCCAGGTCTCTGGGGGAACCGGCGACGGCACCACGGTCTCCGACTTCACCGCGGCGGCTAAAGCCCTCGCGGCCGGCGACCAGGTCGACTACGAGGGCTTCTCCGGCCCGGTCACGTTCGATGAGAACGGCGACCCGACCGAGGCAACCATCGGCGTCTACGAGTACCTCGAAGACAACACGTACAAGCGCATCAACTAGTCACGATTCGTCGCTGACCGGCATTCGATCTGGAAGGGCCCCGACTTCGGTCGGGGCCCTTCTTCGTGCGCCCGGTGACGGCCGTCACCCGGTGACGCCCCTCTCCCGGACACGATCGGCGTCACCGGACACGGAGCACCGGACACACGGAAGCGGCGCCCGAAGATCTCGGGCGCCGCTTCGTCGTGCGGGGCGTGCAGTCGGTGCTGGCGGCTCCGGCTAGTCGTCCTGGCCGAGGGTGCCGAGGTAGAGGCCGATCACCTTGGGATCGTTCAGCAGCTCGCGGCCGGTGCCCGTGTAGGCGTCACGGCCCTGGTCGAGCACGTAACCGCGGTCGCAGATCTGCAGGCACCGGCGCGCATTCTGCTCCACCATGATCGTGGTCACGCCGGCCTTGTTGATCTCCTTGACACGCAGGAACGCCTCGTCCTGGCGCACGGGGGAGAGGCCTGCGCTCGGCTCGTCGAGCAGCAGTACGTGCGGGCCCATCATCAGCGCCCGCGACATGGCCACCATCTGGCGTTCCCCGCCGGACAGCGATCCGGCGCGCTGCTGCAGACGCTTCCCGAGCTCCGGGAAGATCTCCGTGACGAACTCGAGGCGTTCGGTCAGGCCTTTCGGCTTCAGGAACATGCCCATCTCCAGGTTTTCCTGGATCGTGAGCGTGGGGAAGACGTTGTTCGTCTGGGGCACGAAACCGACGCCCTTGGCCACGAGCTTGTTCGCCTTGAGGTTGGTGATGTTCTCGCCGCGAAGCAGGATCTCACCCTCCCGGACCTTGACCTGGCCGAAGATCGACTTGAGCAGCGTGGACTTGCCGGCGCCGTTCGGGCCGATGATCCCGATCAGCTCGCCGTCGTAGGCGGTCAGGGAGCAGGCGTTGAGGATGTTGACGCCCGGCAGGTAGCCGGCCGTCACCGTCTTGACCTCGACGACGGGCTGCCCGGTGGGCGTGTAAGCCGGCGCGGCGGCGGGGCTGGTGTTCGTCAATCGAGCAACTCCTTAATGGCTTCCACATGTTCTGTTTCGGCGGCCGGATCCTCGCCGAGGTCCTCGTCGTGGTGCTGACCCAGGTAGGCGTCGATCACGGCGGGGTTACGCATCACCTCGTGCGGGTCGCCCTCGGCGACCACGCGGCCTTCGGCCATCACGATGACCCAGTCGGCGATGTGGCGCACCATATGCATGTCGTGTTCGACGAACAGAACCGTCATGCCCTCCGCCTTCAGGTTGAGGATGTGGTCCAGTAGCGACTGCGTCAGTGCCGGGTTCACCCCGGCCATCGGCTCGTCGAGCATCACCAGGCTCGGCTCGCTCATCAGCGCCCGTGCCATCTCGAGCAGCTTGCGCTGCCCGCCGGAGAGGCTTGCGGCGTAGTCATCCTTCTTGGTGTCGAGCTTGAACCGTTCGAGGATATCGAGGGCCTGCACCCTGTTCGCCTCCTCCTGTTTGGCCCAGAAGAAGGGGAAGATCGCCCGGAACAGGTTCTCGCCGGCCTGGCCCTTGGCGCCGAGCAGCATGTTGTCCATGACGGTCAGCAGGCCGAGCGCCTTGGTGAGCTGGAAAGTGCGCACCTGGCCCATCCGGGCCACCTTGAACGCGGGCATCCCCGACAGGGGGCGACCCTCGAAGGTCCACGACCCGGTGTCAGGCTTGTCGAAGCCCGTCAGCAGGTTGAACAGGGTGGTCTTGCCGGCTCCGTTGGGTCCGATCAGCGCCGTGATGGCGCCGCGCGGGATCTCGACGTGGTCGACGTCGACGGCCTTGAGACCGCCGAAGGTTCGACTCACGCCGTCGGCAACCAGGATCGGGTCGCGCTTCTTGCAGCCCGGTTCGGCCTCGCCGATGTGCAGGTCGGTCGACTTGACCGGCTTGTTGCTGGGAACGGTGTTATTTGACAAAGGCCAACTCCTTCTTGTTTCCGAAGATGCCTTGCGGTCTGAAGATGACTATAAGCATGATCGCCACTCCGACCAGGATGAAGCGCAGCTGGCCGGCCTGAATGCTGGTGATGAAAGGGATCCAGCCTGCCTCCACCGCTCGGGCGATGAACCCGGAGAAGAAGGAGAGCAGAACCCAGAAGACCATCGAGCCGATGACCGGCCCGAGAATCGTCGACGCGCCGCCGAGCAGGAGGATCGCGTAGATGAAGAACGTCAGGGACGTCTGATAATTCGAGGGCACCACCGCACGGGGAAGCACAAAGATCATTCCGGCGATCGTGCCGAACACGCCACCGAGAATCAGAGACTGCATCTTGTAGGAGTAGACGTTCTTGCCGAGCGCGCGCACAGCATCCTCGTCTTCACGGATTCCCTTGATCACGCGACCCCACGGGCTGCGCATGATCTGCCATGTGAACAGGCAGGCGAGGGCCACGATCGACCAGGCCACGATGCGCAGCCACCAGTCGTACTCGTTGTACTCGAAGGGGCCGAAGCCGTAGCGCCCCTCCGGGATCGGGTTGAGGCCGGCGAAACCGCCCTTGTAGCCGCTCAGGCCGTTCGCGGAACCCGTGATGGACTGGAACGTGTTCGTCGTGAACAGGAGGCGCACGATCTCGGCCGCCGCGATCGTCACGATCGCGAGGTAGTCCGCGCGCAGGCGGAGCGTCGGGATGCCCAGGACCAGGGCGAAAACGACGGATGCGCCGACCCCCACCAGCACGGCACCCCAGACGGGGAAACCGAAGCTGAGGGTGGAGATGGCGAACCCGTAGGCTCCGAGGGCCATGAAGCCGGCCTGGCCGAAGTTCAGGAGGCCGGTGTATCCGAAGTGGATCGCCAGCCCGAGAGCCGCGAGGGCGTAGGCGGCGGTGGTCGGGCTGATCAGCTCGACGGCTGCGTTGCTAAAGATTGCTCCCCAGTCGATCATCGGATGCCCTTCTAGCCAATTCTCTCTTTGCGACCCAGGATGCCTTGCGGCCGAAGCAGCAGCACCAGGATCAACACGACAAGTGCACCGACGTATTTAAGGTCGGAGGGAAGCAACAGCGTCGACAGTTCGACGAACAGGCCGACGATGATCGAACCGATCAGGGCGCCGAAAGCGGTGCCGAGACCGCCGAGGGTCACGGCCGCGAAGACGAGCAGCAGGATCTGGAAACCCATATCCCAGCTGACGCCCGGTCGGAAGTAGGCCCACAGAATTCCGCTGAGGCCGGCGAGGGCCCCACCGAGCACCCAGACGATCCGGATGACGCCGTCGACGTCGATCCCGCTGGCCGAGGCCAGGCTGGGATTGTCGGAGACCGCGCGGGTGGCCTTGCCGATGCGGGTGCGCAACAGGAAGTAGGAAACGGCCAACAGCACCACGATGCTGATGCCCATGCTGGCCACGTCGATCATCGAGAGCCGGATCGGACCCAGCTGCATGTCGGCGAGGCCGGATCCCGGAAGCTGGCTCGTTCCGCCGCCGACGAAGATCTGGAACAGGTAGCGCAGGGCGAGCGAGAGGCCGATGCTCACGATCATCAGTGGGATCAGACCGACGCCCTTGCGGCGCAGCGGCTTCCAGATCACCGCGTCCAGGCTCCAGCCGAAGCCCGCGCTCAGCGCGACGGCGATGATGATCGCCAGCCAGATCGGCAGGCCGAGCGTGACCGAGAAGAGGAGGGACATCAGCGCGCCGAAGGTGATCATCTCCGCATGCGCGAAGTTGCTCAGCCCGGTGGTGCCGAAGATCAGGGACAGCCCGATCGCGGCGAGGGCCAGGAGCAGACCGAAGTTCAGCCCGTTGACGAACCGATTGATGAACTGGTCAAAGAAGCTCACCGTCGTGCGCGTGCCCTCACCGAGGAAGAAGTTGACCGACTTCACCTTCGTGAGCGCGAATTCCGCCTCGATCACGCTGCCGCCCTTAGCGACGACGACGCCCTCGGGGAGGGTCTCCTCATCGAGGGTGACGGTGTAGGCGGCCTTCTCGGGCACGCCGACCTTCCACTTGCCGTCGGCACCCGTTTCCACGGATGCTTCATAGCCGGCCCCCTCGACGGTGATCAGCACATTGTCGAGCGGTTTCTGGTCGAACTGCACATTGCCGGTGAGTACGAACTCGTACTCATCGGTTCCGACCTCGTCGGCATGAGCCGGACTGGCCGAGACGGTGGCGAATGTGGACATAGTCAGGGCTGCGAAGAGCAGGCCGAAAAAGATCACCAGCATTCTGGGTGAGAATCTGCGAACAGCTTCAGGGGAATTCACTGCACCTCCATGGCGGCACCGTTGGGTCTGTGACCGAGCGTGCCCCGGGTCTCACCTACCAACATCTTTGTTGACAGTAAGTGAAGATTATGTCGCATATGTTCCGACGACGGCCGACACTCCCTAGATTCTCTGCTGAGGAATGCGCAGAGCGCAACGTCGCTTAACATTGAGAAGCCGGTAATCGAGTTGGATGGCCGCGTTTTCTCCACTTTCCTGCATTGTTAAAAGGGGTTTCATGGATCAGCCAGATCCGTTCGGTTTCACCGGGCTTACGTACGACGACGTCCTTCTTCTTCCGGGGCACACCGACGTCATTCCCAGTGAAGCCGGGACAATGTCTCGGTTGACGCGCCGGATCAGCGTGGCCACGCCGCTGCTGTCCAGCGCGATGGACACCGTCACCGAGACCCGGATGGCCATCGCGATGGCCCGTGAGGGTGGCCTCGGCGTGCTGCACCGCAACCTCTCGATCGCGGACCAGGCCGAGCAGGTCGACCTCGTCAAACGCAGCGAATCCGGCATGATTACCAATCCGGTAACAACTTCGCCCGACGCCACCGTTGCGGAGGTCGACGCCCTCTGCGGGCAGTACCGGATCAGCGGTCTTCCCGTCGTCGACGCCGACGGCGTGCTCGTGGGCATCATCACAAACCGGGACATGCGGTTCGTCTCCACCACCAAAAAGCACACGACCCGGGTGCGCGAGGTGATGACGACGGCACCGCTGATCACGGGCAAGGTCGGCATGGCCCCGATGGACGCCGTCGCCATCTTCGCCACCCACAAGATCGAGAAGCTTCCCCTCGTCGACGACCACGGCCGCCTGACGGGCCTGATCACGGTCAAGGACTTCGACAAGAGCGAGGAATACCCCTTCGCCACCAAGGACGATGCCGGACGACTGCGCGTCGGCGCGGCTATCGGCTTCTTCGGCGACGCCTGGCAGCGCGCCACCGCACTTCTCGAGGCAGGCGTCGACGTGCTCGTGGTCGACACCGCCAACGGCGACAGCGCCGGGGTGCTCGAGATCATCCGTCGCCTGAAGTCCGACCCTGCCTTCGAGGGGGTCGACGTGATCGGCGGCAACGTGGCCACCCGCTCCGGCGCCCAGGCCCTCATCGACGCCGGCGTCGACGCGATCAAGGTCGGGGTCGGCCCCGGCTCGATCTGCACCACCCGCATCGTCGCCGGCGTCGGCGTGCCGCAGATCACCGCCGTCTACCAGGCGTCGCTCGCGGCCCGGGAGACCGGCATCCCGGTCATCGCCGACGGCGGGCTGCAGTATTCCGGCGACATCGCCAAGGCACTGGTCGCCGGCGCGGACACCGTCATGCTCGGCTCCCTGCTCGCCGGCTGTGACGAGAGCCCCGGCGAGCTTGTCTTCGTCAACGGCAAGCAGTTCAAGACCTACCGCGGCATGGGCTCGCTCGGCGCGCTGCAGAGCCGCGGCACGAAGACCTCCTACTCCAAGGACCGCTACTTCCAGTCGGATGTCCCCTCCGACGACAAACTCATCCCGGAAGGCATCGAGGGCCAGGTCCCGTATCGCGGACCGGTGTCCGCCGTGGCCTACCAGCTGATCGGCGGCCTGCGCCAGTCCATGTTCTACGTGGGCGCGCGCACGATCGACGAGCTCAAACAGAAGGGTAAGTTCGTTCGGATCACGTCCGCCGGGCTCAAGGAGTCGCACCCGCACGACGTGCAGATCGTGGTCGAGGCGCCCAACTACCGCCGCTGACAGTACTCGAGGGCGACTAGGCGGCCGCGGCCAGCCGGGAGACCGCTTCCGCGAGCACCTCAGGTGAACACCCGAAGTTGAGACGCGCGAAGCCCCGGCCCGGTTCGCCGAACATCGGGCCGGGGCTGAGCGCGACCCGGGCCTGCTCGAGTGCGACCAGCGCCGGGTCGTCACCCCAGCCGAGGCTCCGCAGGTCAAGCCAGGCCAGGTAGCCGGCCCCTGGCTGCCGGTAGCCGACCCCGGGCAGTTGCGCGTCGAGCAGCGCGGCGAGCTCGTGCCGATTGTCGTCGAGGGCCGCGATCACCCCGTCCAGCCACGGCTCCCCGTCGCGGAACGCCGCGATGCCGGCGATCAGCCCGAACTGGCTTGTGCGCCAGGACACCTCCTGGGGCAGGGCGGCGAGCTCGGCGCGCATCCGTTCGCCGGCGGTGACGAGAAGCGCGCATTTGAGGCCGGCCAGGTTCCAGGCCTTGCTCGCGCTCGTCACGCAGACGCCGTGGTCGGCGGCCTCGGTGGAGACCGTGAGGTAGGGCGTGAAAGCGGCGTCGGTGTAGGTCAGCGGGGCGTGGACCTCGTCGCTGACGACCGTGACGCCGTAGTGGGCGGCGAGCTCGGACAGCGCCGTAAGGTCCTGGACGGTGTGCGGATGCCCGATCGGGTTGTGCGGGTTGCAGAGCAGCACGCAGCGCACGCCCGATCGGAAGGCGCGCTCGAGGCCGTCCAGGTCGAGGGTCCAGCCGGTCTGACCGGCGAGGAGTGGCACGGCGTGCGGCACCCCGCCGGCCTCGGGCACGAGGTCGAAGAACGGCGGGTAGACCGGGGGAGTGATCACAACCCGGTCGCCGGGCCTGATCAGCATTCGCAGGGTCTCCACGATGGCCACGCTGACATCCGTCGTGGTGGTCACCTGCTCCGGGTCGACCTGCCAGCCCCAGCGGCGACCGGCGAACCCCGCGAAGGCCGCGCCAAGCCCGTTGACCGGTGCGACATACCCGGTGTCGCTGCGCCGCACCGCCGCTGTCAACGCGTCCCGGATAGGTTCGGCGAGCGGAAAGTCGGACTCGGCGACGAAGAGCGGCAGCACATCGGCGGGAAAACTGCGCCATTTCATGCTGGTGCGCTCGCGCAGGAAGGACAGAGGGTCGGCGGTGACGTCCATCACCTCAGGATGCACCCCGCGGCATCCGTCGTCGAGGAGCGCCGCGGCACCTAAACTGAAATCATGGAAATCGAGATCGGCCGCTCCAAGCGCGCCCGCCGCGTGTACGCCTTCGACGACATCGCGATTGTGCCCAGCCGGCGCACCCGCGACCCGGAGGATGTGTCGGTCGACTGGACCATCGACGCGTATCAATTCTCGATCCCGTTCCTCGCGGCGCCGATGGACTCCGTGGTCTCCCCGCAGACGGCCATCATGATGGGTCAGCTCGGCGGCGTCGGCGTGCTCGACCTCGAGGGCCTCTGGACCCGCTATGACAACCCCGAGCCGCTCCTCGCCGAGATCCGCGAGCTGCCCGCCGACCGGGCCACCGCGCGCATGCAGGAGATGTACTCCGAGCCGATCAAGCCCGAGCTCGTCACCGCCCGCCTCGCGGAGATCCGCGCGGCCGGCGTGACTGTGGCCGGCGCCCTGTCGCCGCAGCGCACGCAGGAATTGTACGAGACCGTCGTCGCCGCCGGCGTCGACCTGTTCGTCATCCGCGGAACCACCGTTTCTGCCGAGCACGTCTCGCAGAACCAGGAACCCCTCAACCTCAAGAAGTTCATCTACGAACTCGACGTACCCGTGATCGTGGGCGGGGCGGCGACCTACACCGCGGCCCTGCACCTCATGCGCACGGGTGCGGCCGGCGTGCTCGTCGGCTTCGGCGGCGGCGCAGCCTCGACCACGCGCGCCTCCCTCGGCATCCACGCGCCCATGGCCACGGCCGTGGCCGATGTCGCCGGTGCCCGCCGGGACTACATGGACGAGTCCGGTGGACGCTACGTGCACGTCATCGCTGACGGCGGCCTCAACACCTCCGGCGACATCGTCAAGGCCATCGCCTGCGGCGCCGACGCCGTCATGCTCGGCACCGCGCTGGCCCGGGCGACGGATGCCCCCGGCGGCGGCTTCCACTGGGGTGCCGAGGTGCACCACTCGAAGCTGCCCCGCGGCAAGCGGGTCGAGGTGGGCGCCCTGGCGCCGCTCGAGACCATCCTGTATGGCCCGACGCCGATCGCCGACGGCACCGCGAACCTCGTCGGCGCGCTGCGCCGGTCGATGGCGACCACCGGTTACTCCGACCTGAAGGAATTCCAGCGCGTCGAGGTGGTCGTCGCCCCGTACCGGGGGAATTAGACGGTTGTCGCGCCGCACCGAGTGAACTAGCGTCGGTATGAATTAGCGTCAGGTAAGCACCACACCATCCGGAATGGGAGTGAGCACATGGCACCAGGTAATTCGGCGTCGCGATCCACGAAACTGGGTCCGGAGGAACGAGCTGCGGCCCTCGAACGGCTGAAGGGCAAAGAGCTCGACATCCTCGTGGTCGGCGGCGGCATCGTCGGCACCGGAGCCGCCCTGGACGCGGTCACCCGCGGCCTGAGCGTGGGAATCCTCGAGGCCAGGGACTGGGCGTCGGGAACGTCGAGCCGGTCGTCCAAGCTGGTGCACGGCGGCATCCGCTACCTGGAACAGGCCGACTTCCGGTTGGTGCGCGAGGCTCTGACGGAGCGTGGCCTGCTCCTGCAGCGCATCGCCCCGCACCTGGTGAAGCCGGTGCGGTTCCTGTACCCGCTCAGGAAGCGCGTCACCGAGCGCTTCTACGTGGGCGCCGGCATGCTCCTCTACGACTTGTTTTCATATACCGGCGGGCGCGCCCCCGGTGTGCCGCACCACCGCCACCTGTCCAAGCGGCAGGTGAAGGGGCTTCTGCCCAGCCTGAACACCGACACGATCGTCGGCGGCATCACCTACTACGACGGGCAGGTCGACGACGCGCTCTACGTGGCCTCGCTCGTGCGCACCGCGTCGTTCTACGGGGCGCACGCGGCCAGCCGGGTGCGGGTCGAAGGATTCATCAAGGTGGGTGAGCGGGTGGTCGGCGTGCACGCCCACGACCTGCAGACCGATGAACGGTTCGAGGTGCGGGCCCGGCAGGTCGTGAACGCCACCGGGGTCTGGACCGACGACACGCAGCGCATGGTCGGCGAACGCGGCACCTTCAAGGTGCGCGCGTCGAAAGGCATCCACCTGGTCGTGCCCCGGGACCGGTTCCAGTCGGCCATGGGGCTGCTGCTGCGCACCGAGAAGAGCGTCCTGTTCGTGATCCCCTGGGGACGACACTGGCTGATCGGCACGACCGACACGGACTGGCATCTGGACAAGGCGCACCCGGCCGCCACCGCCGCCGACATCGACTACCTGCTCGAACACGTGAACGCCGTGCTCCGGGTGCCGCTGACCCGGGAGGACGTCGAGGGAGTCTACGCCGGCCTGCGGCCGCTCCTGGCCGGGGAGTCGGAGAGCACCTCGAAGCTGTCCCGCGAACACCTCGTCGGACACTCCGTGCCCGGCCTGGTGGTGATCGCGGGCGGAAAGTGGACCACGTACCGGGTGATGGCGAAGGATGCAATCGATGCGGCCGTCGACGCCTTCGACGAACGGGTCCCGGCCTCCACCACGGCGGAGATCCCGCTGCTCGGCGCCGAGGGCTATCAGGCCGCCTGGAACAAGCGCGGCCGGATCGCGCGGGCGTTCGGCCTGCACACCGTCCGCGTCGAGCACCTGCTGAACCGCTACGGCACCCTGACCGACGAGCTTCTCGACCTGATCCGCGAGACCCCGTCACTGGCGGACCCGCTGCCGGGGGCCGACGACTACATCGAGGCGGAGGTCGTGTACGCGGCCACGCATATGGGCGCCCTGCACCTCGAGGACGTGCTGGCTCGCCGCACTCGCATCTCGATCGAGGCCTGGGACCGCGGCGTCTCGGCGGCGCCCGTGGCCGCGCGGCTGATGGCCGGGGTGCTCGGCTGGGACGAAGCCCGGGAGGCGCGCGAAGTGGGCACCTACCTCAAGCGGGTGGCGGCGGAACGCGCGTCGCAGCAGCAGCCCGACGACGAGTCCGCCGACCGCGTGCGGCTCGAGGCTCCGGACATCGCCGCCACGAAATAGGAGCGAGCCTCTCCTGCCGCCACCCTCGCCCGGCGTCCACTCCCTGCCTCCGCTTGTCCGCTCGCACCCCGCCGGTGCGTGAACGAATTCGACGGAGATTCTGCCCTGTGGGGCCTGAAAAATGCCCGACAGCGCCGTTCAGAGCCAAATCTCCGTCGAATTGGTGAGAGCAGTGGGCGGCGCGGCCGCGCGGCGGCGGGCGGCGCGGCTGCGGGCGGCG